>NZ_JBVIJE010000010.1:401-352018 GCF_055581585.1 Streptomyces sp. NPDC031426 | reverse complement strand
GTGCCGTGCGGCTGCTCGGCCGTGCCCTCCGAGCGCGGGAAGAACTCGTACCAGGAGCCGTACAGGGCCCGCTCCCGCTCCACCAGCAGCGGCATGGGATCGGAGGCGGTGACCAGCTCCCGCAGCGGATGACGGGCCAGCAGGTCCTTCACCTCCGGTGCCAGCGCCGCCGCGAGGCGCCAGGCGGCCGGCCGGTTCTCGTCCCGCAGGGCCGACACGACTTTTCGTACGACCGGCCGTTGGTCGGCCGGGACACCGGCGGCGGCGCGCTCGTACAGCCGCGCGCCCTCCTCCAGGACCAGTTCGGTGTCGATGCCCGCCGGGATCTTGATGCCGGCGTGGTGCTGCCAGGTCGCGACCGGGTCGGCCCAGGCCTCCACCGTGTAGGTCCAGCGCCCCGGTTCACCCGCGGTGACGGTGGCGCCCCAGCGGTCGGTGCCGGGGGCGAGTTCGCGCATCGGCGTCCACGGTCCGGGCCGGCCTGCCGGGTCGCGCAGCACCACGTTCGCCGCGACGGCGTCGTGCCCCTCCCGGAAGACCGTGGCGGACACCTCGAACGACTCACCGGTCACCGCCTTGGCCGGCCGGCGCCCGTGCTGGACCACCGGACGTACGTCGAGGACGGGGATGCGGCCGAGGACGGTGTCCGGGGGACCGGTCGGGGCCTGCGCGGGGACGGGCACGTCGGCGGCGGCCTTTACGGATTTCTTGCCCGTTGTCTTCTTGGCCGGTTGCCTGGCCGACTTCTTGGCCGACTTCTTGGCCGGTTTCGCGGCCGGTTGCCCGGCCGGGTTCTGCTCGGCGTGCTCGTGCTCGTGCTCGTGCTCGGCGTGCTCGGCGTGCTCGGCCTGCGCGGCGTGCTCGGCCTGCTCGGCCTGCGCGGCCTGCTCCGGTGCTGCTGCCGGGGCCTTGCTGCTTGTCGGGGGTGCTGACGAATGGTGCGTGGCGGGCATGACCGCTCCTGTCCGCGTCAACGTGGGTGTGGGCGGATGGATGTGGTGAGGTGGGTCCTGCGGAGGTGCTGTGGGACGCCTGTGGATTCGTACCGGAGGAGCCTTCCCACCCTGTTCGGGTGGGCAATCCGGAACTTTGTTAACTACTCCCGCGTATGTCCACCCACAAGACCGGCCCCTTTCACCGGGTCTCCTTTCCGTGTGCCCGCGGGTCGTCTCCCCACGCCCCGACACCCCCGCCGGACGCGTCCCCACCGACCCCCGGGTAACCCACTACCGTCGAGGGTGACGACGAGACGTACAGCGCCGTGCGTCTCACTCCGCAACGCGTCCGAGGTGGAAGTGTGAAGGCGATCCGTCGGTTCACCGTCCGTCCCGTTCTCCCCGAACCTCTGCGGCCGCTGAGCGACCTGGCGCGCAATCTGCGCTGGTCCTGGCATGCGGAAACGCGCGATCTGTTCCAGTCCGTGGACCCCGAGGCGTGGGCCGCAGCCGGGGGTGACCCGGTGCGGATACTGGGCCGGGTCCGGCCGGCGCGGCTGACCGAGCTGGCCGGGGACCGGCGTTTCCTGCGCCGCCTCACCGCGGTCGCCGACGACCTCGACGACTATCTGACCGGCGGCCGCTGGTACCAGACCCAGGCGGACGGCATGCCCGCGGCCATCGCCTACTTCTCCCCGGAGTTCGGCATCACGGCCGCGCTGCCCCAGTACTCCGGCGGCCTCGGCATCCTGGCAGGTGACCATCTGAAGGCGGCCAGCGATCTCGGCGTACCCCTGATCGGTGTCGGGTTGCTGTACCGGCACGGGTACTTCCGGCAGACCCTGTCCCGCGACGGCTGGCAGCAGGAGCACTACCCGGTGCTCGACCCCAACGAGCTGCCCCTCACCCAGGTGAAGGAGGCCGACGGCGCCCCGGCCCAGGTCTCGCTCGCGCTGCCCGGCGGCAAGGCGCTGCGCGCCCGGATCTGGCTGGCCCAGGTGGGCAGGGTGCCGCTGCTGCTCCTGGACTCGGACGTGGAGGAGAACGACCTCGGCGAACGCGGGGTGACCGACCGGCTCTACGGCGGCGGCAGCGAGCACCGGCTGCTGCAGGAGATGCTGCTCGGGATAGGGGGTGTGCGGGCGGTGCGGACGTACTGCCGGCTCACCGGGCACCCGGAGCCGGAGGTGTTCCACACCAATGAAGGGCACGCGGGGTTCCTGGGCCTGGAGCGGATCGCCGAACTGTCCGCGGCCGGCCTGGACTTCGACTCCGCCCTGGAGGCGGTGCGCGGCGGCACGGTCTTCACCACCCACACTCCTGTCCCGGCCGGCATCGACCGCTTCGACCGGGAGCTGGTCGCCCGGCACTTCGGGGCGGACGCCGAGCTTCCCGGCATCGACGTGCAGCGGATTCTGACCCTGGGGATGGAGACGTACCCCGGCGGCGAGCCGAACCTGTTCAACATGGCCGTGATGGGGCTCAGGCTGGCCCAGCGGGCCAACGGGGTGTCGCTGCTGCACGGTCAGGTGAGCCGGGAGATGTTCGCGGGACTGTGGCCGGGATTCGACCCCGAGGAGGTGCCGATCACCTCCGTGACCAACGGGGTGCACGCGCCGACCTGGGTCGCCCCCGAGGTGCTGAGGCTCGGGTCCCGGCAGGTCGGCTCCGAGCGGGCCGAGGACGCGCTGACCGTCGGCGGCTCCGAGCGCTGGGACTCGGTCGCGGAGATCGAGGATCAGGAGATCTGGGAGCTGCGCCGCACCCTGCGCGAACGGCTGGTGCTGGAGGTGCGGGAGCGGCTGCGGGCGTCCTGGCGGCAACGAGGCGCCGGCGATGCCGAGCTGGGCTGGATCGACGGCGTGCTGGACCCGGACGTCCTGACGATCGGCTTCGCGCGCAGGGTCCCGTCGTACAAACGCCTGACGCTGATGCTGCGGGACCGGGACCGCCTGATGGAGCTGTTGCTGCATCCCGACCGCCCGATCCAGATCGTCGTGGCGGGCAAGGCGCACCCGGCGGACGACAGCGGCAAGCGCCTGGTGCAGGAGTTGGTCCGCTTCGCGGACGACCCGCGGGTCCGCCACCGGATCGTGTTCCTCCCCGACTACGGCATGGCGATGGCGCAGAAGCTCTACCCTGGCTGCGACATCTGGCTGAACAACCCCCTGCGCCCCCTGGAGGCGTGCGGTACGAGCGGGATGAAGGCGGCGCTGAACGGCTGCCTGAACCTCTCCGTCCTGGACGGCTGGTGGGACGAATGGTTCCAGCCGGACTTCGGCTGGGCCATCCCGACGGCGGACGGCGCGGGCACGGACCCGGACCGCCGCGACGACATCGAGGCGGCGGCGCTCTACGACCTGCTGGAGCAGCGGGTGACGCCGCGCTTCTACGAGCAGGGCCGGGCCGGCCTCCCCGACCGCTGGATCCAGATGGTCCGCCAGACCCTCACCCTGCTCGGCCCCAAGGTGCTGGCCGGCCGCATGGTCCGCGAGTACGTCGACCGCCTCTACGTTCCCGCCGCGCAGGCCCACCGCGCACTGACCCCGGACACGGCGGGTGAGCTGGCCGCCTGGAAGGCCCGGGTACGGGCGGCCTGGCCCGGGGTGAGCGTGGACCACGTGGAGACGACGGCCCCGACCGCCACCGCGGAACTGGGCTCGACGGTGGGCCTGCGGGTCCGGGTGGCCCTCGGCTCACTGACTCCGGACGACGTCGAAGTCCAGGCGGTGTCGGGCCGGGTGGACGCGGAGGACCACATCACGGACGCGACGGTGGTCCCCCTGAAGCCGGTCGGCGCGCCGGATCTGGAGGGCCGCCTGCTGTACGAGGGCCCGCTTGCTCTGGACCGAACCGGCCCCTACGGCTACACCGTCCGCATCCTGCCCGCGCACCGCTTGCTGGCGTCGAGCGCGGAGCTGGGGCTGGTGGCGGTGCCGTCGGAGGAGGTGGTGGAGGGGGCGGGGGTGTTGTTGCGGTAGGGGGCTGACGAGGTCTCCGCTACGTCGTCTTCTTCAGGGCCTCGATGAAGAGGGTGAAGGATCCGGCCGGGACGGTGAGGGTGCCGACGGCCGGGTCCTTGGAGTCGCGGATGGATGTGTGGGTGGGGGTGGTGGATATTTCCACGCAGTTGTTGCCGTCGTCGGGGCCCGAGTAGGACGACTTCCGCCGGTTGTCGGGGGTGTCCATGGGATGCCTCACAACTCTTGCGCCAGCTTGTGGATGAAGTCGCGCGACCGGTCTGGGTCGAGCGATACGGCCTCCACCTTACGGAAGCGCGTTCGAAAGGCGCTGAGTTGTGCCTCAGAGTCGATGAAGGCCGAGCCGTGGGGTACGTCACGCACGACCGTGTCCAGCTTGGGAACAGGGCCACCGGCGTACGTCATGGAGCTGGCGGCTCTTGCGAAGCCGTCCAGGTCGAAGGGGATGACCCGCACGGTGACGTCGTCCGATTCGGAGCGTTCCAGCAGCTTGCCCGCGTAGATCCAGCGCACGCCGCCGAAGTCGCCCGTCAGGGGCGCGTCGTCCTCGTCCACCGGTACGAGCACGGCGGTACGACGGAACTCGCCCAACAGCGCCGCGAACTCCCGGCGCCTGCGCTCAACCTCGGCTGTAGAGCGGGCATCAGGCGAGCTGATGCCTGGCGAGGGCGTGGACTCCCCTTCTTCTGGTCCGGCCATGTCCGCGTAGTCGTACAGCCGTGACCTGGGTATTCGAGTCGTCGAGTTGGCATCGCCCCCGTGTTCGAACATGCCTCGGATCATCACATCAGCCCATTGCGCATCGCAAAGCGAAATGGGCAACCGGCGTGCAGGTCGGCTGAATTCAGATCCCGGTGCGCTCTACGGCAGCAGCAGGTGCAGCCCCGAGCAGTCGTTTCCGCCGGCCGGGTCCGGGGCGTACAGCCAGTAGGCGGTCATGAGCAACACGAACGCCAGCAGTACGCCGAGCACCGCGGAGACCGCCGCCAGTCCGCGCCGTTCGGTGCGGGGCAGGGCGGCGAACACCAGCAGGGCGCCCAGGGCGCGCGCGAGGCCGGTCCAGGACGTGACATACATGCGCGTCGAGGGGCCCAGATACCGGCAGTGCTGGAAGGTGTCGGAGTCCCAGACCACGCGGGCCACCAGCAGCACGGCGGCGGCTGCTGTCTGCAGGGGTACGAGGAGTGCTCAGCGGGTCATGCCTCGGACAACCCCTCGCACAACTTGCGCAGCACCGCCCCGCAGCGGCGGGCGTACGCGTGCTGCAGGCCGCGGGTCGCCGGGCCGGCCGCCCTCGCGTACCACTTGGCCGGTTTGCTGAAGGCGGCCACCGTCAGCCAGACCGTGCCGTCTCCCGTGCGGTCGACCACGAAGGCCTCCTCGCCGCATTCGGGGTGGCCCTCCAGGGTGCCGTACGCCCAGCCGGCCCGGCGGGGTTCCTCGGTCGTCCAGATGATGCGGCAGGGGGCCTTGATGAGCCCGGCCAGGGTGACCGTGACGGCTGCGTCGGGGGCCGCGCGGTCGGCGGTGGCGTCCATGCCCACGCCCAGGGCGCGGTGCATCTCCCAGGTCAGGACCGCCTCGGCGGCCCGGTGGAAGAGCTTCTGGCCCTCGCCGAGGCGGGTGCGGACGTGCAGGGGGTGGAAGCCGGGCGGACAGTAGGTGAGATCGTCGCGAGTCGCGCCGACCGGCTCGTACGTGAAGGGCGCCGAGGACATGGGTCACAAGGGTAGGGCGGCGCCCGGAGGGTCCTTCCCCCGGGTGCCGCCCGTCCTCGACTGCGTGCGCGTCAGTTGACGTTGACCGCCGACCAGGCCGCGGCCACCGCCTTGTACTCGGTGCTGCCGGAGCCGTAGAGGGCCGATGCGGCGCTCAGCGTGCCGCTGCGGGCCGCCTTGTAGTCCGTCGTCGACGTGAAGTACGTCGTCAGCGCCTTGTACCAGATCTGCAGCGCCTTGGCGCGGCCGATGCCGGTGACCGTGGAGCCGTTGGACGTCGGGGAGTTGTACGTCACTCCGTTGATCGTCTTCGAACCGCTGCCCTCCGAGAGGAGGTAGAAGAAGTGGTTCGCGACGCCGGACGAGTAGTGGACATCCAGGTTGCCGACCGACGAGGACCAGTAGTCGGCGCTGCCGCCGTCCTTGCTGGGCTTGTCCATGTAGCGCAGCGGGGTGCCGTCACCGTTGATGTTGATCTTCTCGCCGATGAGGTAGTCACCGGGGTCCGAGGCGTTGTTCGCGTAGAACTCCACACCCGTGCCGAAGATATCCGAGGTGGCCTCGTTCAGGCCGCCCGACTCTCCCGAGTAGTCCAGGCCCGCCGTGTTCGCGGTGACGCCGTGGCTCATCTCGTGGCCGGCGACGTCGAGCGAGGTCAGCGGGTGGGTGTTGCTGTCACCGTCGCCATAGGTCATGCAGAAGCAGCTGTCGTCCCAGAAGGCGTTGACGTAGTTGCTGCCGTAGTGGACGCGGCTGTAGGCGCCGACGCCGTCGTTCTTGATGCCGCTGCGGCCGAAGGTGCTCTTGTAGAAGTCCCAGGTCTCCTGCGCGCCGTAGGCGGCGTCCGCGGCGGCCGTCTGGTCGCTGGAGGAACTGGAGGCCGTGCCGGTGCCGAACACGTTCGTCGAGTTGGCGACCAGGGTGCCCTTGCCCGAGGTCTTGCGGGCCAGGTTGTAGGTCTTGTGACCGCCGCGGGAGGCGTCGGTCAGGTTGTACGACGAGCCCGACTGGGTCGTGGTGAGGCTGACCGTGCCGGAGTACAGCGTCTTGCCGGTGCCGGTCGCGTTCTCGATGCCCTGGTACTCGAAGAGCTTCTTGCCGGTCGCGGCGTCGGTGATGACGTGCAGCTGGTTCGGGGTGCCGTCGTCCTGGAGGCCGCCGACGACCGTCTCGTAGGCGAGGACGGGCTTGCCGGAGCCGGCCCAGATCACCTTGCGGGCGCCGTCCGCGGAGGACTTGGCGGAGCCGAGGGTCCTGGCGGCGGACACCGCCTGCTGCTCGGCCTTGGCGGCGGTGATCTGCGGCTTGAGCGAGGCCACCTTGATGGCCGCCTTGGTCGCCTTGGTGACGCCCTCGGTTCTGCCGGACTTGGCGGTGTGGACGACCAGGTCGCCGCCGAGCACCGGCAGGCCCGCGTAGGTGCGCTCGTAGCGGGTGTGGACGGTGCCGTCGGCGTCCTTGACGACGTCCTTGACGATCAGCTTCTCCTTGGCGCCGAGGCCTATCTGCTGCGCGGTCTGGGCCGCGTCGGCCTGCGCCTTCTGTATCAGGGAGATACGGGCCGAGTCCGACAGCGCGGCGGGCGCGGCGGCGAGGGTCGCGCTGCCCTTGCCGGCGGCGGTCGCAGTGGTGGTCAGACCGGTGGAGAGCAGGGCTCCGGCGGCGACGGCGGTGGCGACGGCCAGAGTGGCGCGCTTGTGACGCGTGTAGCGGGGGGTCACGCAAGCTCCTTCTCGTGGGGAGTCCGGTCAGCGTGGGGTTACTGGCCGGTGAGGTGGGGTGAAGCTCTGCGGCGGGTGAAGAGAGGGTGACATCAGGGGCGCGTACATGTCAGGTCCCTGAAGTGATGTTGGCCGGAAAGCAGCTGTCCGGGAAACGTTTCAGGTGTGTTAACCGGCGCCGTCCGAGGGTGCTGGACCCTCGAACGACGCCCGGTTCCCGGGCATTTGGCGACCCATTTACGGGAACGTCAGCTTCCAGCCGTTGATCGTTCCGGTGTCGTAGGTGGCCTGATCCTGAACCCGCAGCTTCCAGGTTCCGTTGGCCGGCTCGGCGGAGGCATTGACCGTGTAGGTCTGCTTCACGTTGTCCGCCGAGTCCGAGGAGCTGAAGTCCTTCAGGCGGTAGGCGGTGCCCGACGGGCCGACGAGGTCGATCACCAGGTCACCCCGCCAGGTGTGCGTGATGTCGACGGACACCTGGAGGTTGCTCGGCGCGTTCCCGCTCCTGCCGGAGACCGTGATGTCCGAGGTGACGGCCGGCCCGTTGTCCGGGATGGCGACGGAGGCGTTGCTCTCGTACGTCGTACCGCCGCCACCGCCTCCGCCGCCCCCGTCGGAGCGGGAACCGACGGCCACGGCCGCCCAGGCGTCCTGCACCGCCTTGTACTCGGTGCTGGAGGCGCCGTACAGCTCACCGGCCGCCGCGAGGGTGCCGGTGCGGGCGCCCGCGTAGTCGGTGGTGGAGGTGAACTTGGTGGTCAGCGCCCGGTACCAGATCTGCAGCGCCTTGTCCCGGCCGATGCCGGTGACCGGAAGCCCGTCCGTCGTCGGCGAGTCGTAGTTGACGCCGTTGATCACCTTGGCGCCGCTGCCCTCGGACAGGAGGTAGAAGAAGTGGTTCGCGACGCCGGACGAGTAGTGGACGTCCAGGTCGCCGACCGACGAGGACCAGTAGTCGGCGCTGCCGCCGTCCTTGCTGGGCTTGTCCATGTAACGCAGCGGGGTGCCGTCGCCGTTGATGTTGATCTTCTCGCCGATGAGGTAGTCACCGGGGTCGGAGCTGTTGTTGGCGTAGAACTCCACGCCCGTGCCCATGATGTCGCTGGTGGCCTCGTTCAGGCCGCCGGACTCACCGCTGTAGTCCAGGCCCGCGGTGTTGGAGGTGACGCCGTGGCTCATCTCGTGACCGGCGACGTCGAGCGAGGTCAGCGGGTCGGCGTCGTTCGAGCCGTCGCCGTAGGTCATGCAGAAGCAGCCGTCGTCCCAGAAGGCGTTGACGTACGAGTTGCCGTAGTGGACGCGGGAGTAGGCGCCGACGCCGTCGTTCTTGATGCCGCTGCGGCCGAAGGTGCTCTTGTAGAAGTCCCAGGTCTCCTGGGCGCCGTAGTGGGCGTCCGCGCCCGCGGTGGCCGCGTTGGAGGTGGTGCCGTTGCCCCAGGTGTCGTTGCTCTGCGAGAACAGGGTGCCGGTGCCCGAGGTGCCGTGGTTCAGGTTGTAGGTCTTGTGTCCGCCACGCGCCCCGTCGGTCAGCGTGTACGTCGAGCCCGACTGGGTCGTCGTCAGCTGCACCTGTCCGCTGTACTGGGTGTTGCCGACGCCGGTCTCGATGCCCTGGTACTCGTAGAGCTTCTTGCCGGTGGCGGCGTCGGTGATGACGTGCAGCCGGTTCGGGGTGCCGTCGTCCTGGAGGCCGCCGACGACCGTCTCGTAGGCGAGGACGGGCTTGCCGGCCGCCGCCCAGATCACCTTGCGGACGCTGTCCGCGGCGGACTTCGTCCCGCCCCGGGCCTTGGCCCGCTGTACGGCCTGCTTCTCCGCCGCGGCCTGCGACACGGCCGGGGTGAGGCCGCCGACCTTCGGGGTGGCGCCGGTGGCCTTGATGACGTCCATGGTCTTGCCGGTCTTGTTGCTGTCCACGACCAGGTCACCGCCGAGCACCGGAAGGCCCGCGTAGGTGCGCTCGTAGCGGGTGTGCAGGGTGCCGTCCGCGTCCTTCACGACGTCCTTGACGACCAGCTTCTCCTTGGCGCCGAGGCCGAGGGACCGGGCGGTGGCGGCCGTCGTGGCGTCGGCGTGGCGTATCAGCTCGGCGCGCTGCGAGGGCGTGAGCTTCACCGCGACATGGGCCGGATTCACCTTGCCGGGCCGTGGCTTGGCCGGTGCGGCACTGGCCGCGCCGGTCTGGACGGCGGCGGCGATCAGTGCGGCGACGCCCGCGAGGGCGACGGTGGCGGTACGACGCGGGGTGTGGGGGGTGCGTCTGCGAGAGGAACTGCTTCTCAACACTGACTCCTTCTGCGTGGCCGCGGGTCGCGCGGCCAGGGGAGACCGGACGGTGGGTTGGGGTCGTCCGGGCAGAACGGGGCGGTACGCGGAACCAGGTGCAGGCCGGCTCACGCGAGCAGGTGTGACTGTGGGGTTGCTGTGAGTCGGCCTGGGAAGAGTGACAGGGGATCAGCATTCCTGTCAGGACCGCGTCACAAACTTGGCCGGAAATGGTTCGTTGATCGGATGTTCATGTTCGATATGCGGGACCGTCACCGGGGTGGAGGGTCATGAAGTCCCGTGCGCCGAGGCAGAGCCGGAGTCACCGTCGGTGTCCCCGTGCCAGGTGTGCCACAGCGCCGCGTACGCGCCGCCGGCCGTCACCAGGTCCTCGTGTGTGCCCAGTTCCGTCAGGCGGCCGTCCTCCATGACCGCCACCCGGTCCGCGTCGTGGGCCGTGTGGAGGCGGTGGGCGATGGCGATGACCGTGCGGCCCTCCAGGACGGCGGCGAGGGCGCGTTCGGCGTGCCGGGCCGTCGTGGGGTCCAGCAGGGCCGTCGCCTCGTCGAGGATCAGGGTGTGCGGATCGGCCAGCACCACCCGGGCCAGGGCGAGTTGCTGGGCCTGGGAGCCGTCGGTGGCACAGCCGCCCGCGCCCAGCCGGGTGTCGAGGCCCTCCGGCAGGTCCCGGACCCAGTCGTCGGCGCCGACCGCCGCGAGCGCCGCCCACAGATCGGCGTCCGCGGCCTCCGGTTCGGCGATCAGCAGGTTGTCGCGGACCGTGCCGAGGAAGACGTGGTGCTCCTGCGTGACCAGTACCACCTGACGGCGCAGCAGCTCCGGCTCCAGGTCGGCGACCGGCACCCCGCCCACCGTCACGGTGCCGGTCCCGGGCCGGTCGATGCCCGCGAGGAGTCTGCTGAGCGTCGTCTTCCCGGCGCCGGAGGGGCCCACCACCGCGAGCCGTTCCCCGGGCCGTACCGTCAGATCCACCCCGCGCAACACCTCGCCGCCGCGCTCATAGGCGTACCGGACCCCGCGCACATCGATCCGGTCGTCGGCCGGCCCGGGGGAGCGCGCGGTCCGCACCACACCCGCGGTCCTGCCGGACGGCGTCTGTGCCAGCCCCTCCACCCGCGCGAACGAGGCGCTGCTGCTCTGCAGTTGCTCCACGCGCATCAGGATCTGGTCCAGCGGCTCGGTGAACTGCCGCAGGTACAGCGCCGCGGCCACCACCGCGCCGACCCCGACCGCGCCCCGCTGGTGCAGCCAGCCGCCGAGCAGCAGCACGCCCGCCACGGGCACGGTGTACGTCACCTCGACCGCCGGGAAGAACACGGTCCGCAGGAACAGTGTGTAGAAGCGGGTACGGCGGGCCTCCTCCAGCGCGTCCCGGCTCGCCGTCACCCGCCGCTCGCTCAGCCCGAACGCCTCGACCGTCCGCGCCCCGGCCGCCGTCGAGGCGACGATCTCCGCGACCTGGGACGTGGCCGCGCCCTCGGCGAGATAGCCGTCCCGGGCGCGCCGCAGATACCAGCGCAGTGCCAGCCAGATCGGGGTCAGCCCGAGCAGTCCGAACGCCCCGAGCAGCGGGTCGAGCGCGAACACCGCGACCAGCACGAACAGCGCCTGCACGGTGTTGACCAGCAGCTCCGGGCCGATGTCCCGCAGCGTGGTGCCCACGGTCGCCACGTCCGCCGTGCCGCGCGCCGTCAGATCACCGGTGCCGGCCCGCTCCACCACGGACGCGGGCAGTGCCAGCACCCGCTCGACGTACTCCTCGCGCACCCGGGCCAGCGTCCGCTCCCCGAACCGGTACCCCACGAACCGCGCCCAGCGGGCCAGCAGCAACTGGGCCAGCGCGCACACCAGGATCCAGGGCGCGAGCCGGTCCACCGCGCCGACGCCCTGCCCGGCCCGCACGTCGTCCACGATCCTTCCGACCAGCCAGGGCCCGACCAGCCCCGCCCCCGCCGCGAGCGCGTTCAGCAGCAGCGCGGCGACGAACGCCCGCCCGTCGGCACGCACCAGCCGCAGCGCGGCCCGCCGCACCCGAGCCCGGTCGGCGACCGGCAACAGACCTTCAGCCGCCGTCACCGTACGACCCCCTCCGTGTCCCTGGCCACAAGCGCCCGGTAGCCCGGTTCCGTCGTGAGCAGACGGCGGTGCGGGCCGCTCGCCGTGACCTTTCCGTCGACCAGGAACACGACCGTGTCCGCGTGGTCCAGGATCAGCGGCGAGGTGGACGTCACCAGCGTCGTACGGCCCTCCCGCGCCTCCCTCAGCCGCCGCGCGACCGTCGCCTCGGTGTGCGCGTCCAGGGCCGAGGTCGGCTCGACCGCGAGCAGCACCTCGGGGTCGGCGAGCAACGCCCGCACCAGACGCACCCGTTGGCGCTGACCGCCCGACAGGCTGCGGCCCTGGCCGGAGACCGGTGAGTCCGGGCCCTCCGGCAGCCCGCGTACGACGTCGTCGGCGGCCGCCGCGTACAGCGCCCGGCCGAGCTCCGCCTCGTCGGCGGTGCGCCCGGCGGCCACGACCTCCCGCAACGGCCCGGCGAACAGGTCGGCCTCGTTGTCCGCGACCAGGATCCGCCCGCGCACGTCCGCCAACGGGACCGCGTCCAGCCGTACCCCGCCCCAGGTGGCGTCGGTCGGCCCGAAGCGGCCGAGCCGGTCCACCACGGCGGCGGCCTCGGCGGGCCGGGCCGTGGCCAGTGCGGTCAGCCGGCCGGGCACCACCCGCACTCCCGACGCCGGATCGTGCAGCTCCGCCGGCCCCTCGGGGGAAGGCAGCGTGCCCTCGTCCGGCTCCGGCTCCAGCCGCAGCAGCCGTACGACCCGGCGCGCGGCCACCACGCCCCGGTTCATGTCGTAGGCCATCAGCACGAGGAAGGCGACAGGGCCGATCAGCACGGCGACATAGCCGTACACGGACACCAACTCGCCGACGGTGATGGACCCCTGGGCCGCGAGCCGCGCCGCGAGCCAGGTCACCACGGCCAGGAACAGGGTGGGCAGGCCCACGCCGAGCGCCTGCACCCAGCTGGCCGCCGCGCCCACCCGGTAGCCCTGCGCACGCAGCCGCTGCGAGTCCTGCCGGAATGCGTCCGCGAACAGCCCCTTGCCACCGAGCCCGTTGAGGACGCGCAGCCCGCCCGCGAGGTCGCCGATGCGCGCGGTCAGCACGCCCTGCCGTTCCCGGTACGAGGTCTCCGCGCCCTGGAGCCGCAGCGTCAGCGGCCCGGTGACCAGCGCGATCACCGGCAGCCCCAGCAGGACGACGGCGGCCAGCGGCGCCGAGACCGCAAGCAGCAGGCCCGCCACCACCACGTAGACCACGGCCGAGCCGACGCCCGGGCCGACCACGGTCAGCGCCTGTGCGATGGTCGTCACATCGCCGACGCCGATCGTCACCACCTCACCGGCCCCGGCCCGGCGCGGCAGCGTGGCCCCGAGCCGCACCACATGCCCCATGACCACCTTCACCGTGCGGAAGTTGGCATCCATCCGCACCCGGGTCATGGTGCGGTGCCGCATGATGCTCAGCCAGGCGTTCACCGACCCGAGCACGAACATCACCCCGGTCCACGCCGCCAGCACCCCCAGCCGCCCCGGCACCAGCCCCTCGTCCACGGCCCGCGCCATCAGATACGGCTGCGCGGCCAGCAGCACCATCCACACACTGCCCAGCAGCGCCCCGGCCACCGACCGCCCCGGCTGGCGCAGCACCAGCCACCACAGAAACCGCCAGCCGCCGCGCGTGTCCGGGCTGCCCGGGTCCTCGTACGCGTCGATCATCCATCCCCCGATCGGCTCGCCCCGCCGTGGATAACGTCGAACTTGGGAAACGTCGAACCTATCGGGGGCGAGGACGCCTGCTCCAGCCAATTAAGGCAGCGGTGGACCTGTCCGAGGATCCCCCGGTCGTACGCCACGGCCACCGCCGCCGCCCGGTCGTTGACGCCGAGCTTGGCGTACAGATGGGTGAGATGGGTCTTCACCGTCGCCTCGCTGATGAACAGCCGGCAGCAGCGTCGGGAACAGGAAGATCCAGAAAGCGGCGCCGGGTTCCCGGCGGAACAGCCGGAACTCGGTGCGGCAGGACGGCGGTGTTCATGCCGTGGCCTCCTTGGTTCGGCCGTCGGTCAGGTCCAGGCAGGTCGTAGGACCAACGGCGGACCCGGGTCCGGCCGAAACTCGGTGGGCGATGTCAGTGCCGGTCCGTACGCTCGCGAGTGATGCCCACGACACGTGCAACCACCGAGGACCGCTCCGCCGTTCGTACCCTGCTGCGGCTGTGGCCGTACGTCCGCCCCGTGCGGGCGCGGCTGTTCACGGCCGCGTTCGTCGCGATCGTCGCCTCCTGTACCGGTCTGGTGATCCCGCTCGTCCTGAAGTGGATCGTGGACGGGCCGGTCGCCGACCGGGACCCGGCGGGCGTCTGGCTCGGCGCGCTGTATCTGCTCCTCCTCGGGATCGCCGAGGCGGTCCTGTTCGGCATACGGCGCTGGCTGGTGGCCCGTCCGCTGTCGCACGTCGAGGCGGAGATGCGGGCGAGCCTCTACGGCCGGCTGCAGCGGCTGCCCGTCGCCTTCCACGACCGCTGGGCCTCCGGCCAGCTGCTGTCGCGCGGCACGACCGATCTGATGCTGCTGCGCATGTTCCTCGCCTTCCCGCTGACGTTCCTGCTGGTCAACGGGGTCACGATCCTGGTCGGCGTGGTGATCATGCTGATGCAGGACTGGGTGCTGGGCCTGGTCATCCTCGGTCCCGCGATCCCCGTGATGTGGACCTGCGCGGTCTTCGAGCGGCGGTACGCCCTGGTGGCGCGGCGCGCCCAGGACCAGGTCGGCGACCTGACGACGGTGGTCGAGGAGAGCGTGCTCGGCATCCGCATCATCAAGGGCTTCGGCCGGCACCGCAGCCAGGCGCGCGCCTTTCGCGAGCTGGCGGTCACCCTGCGCGGCACGGAACTGCACAAGGCGCGGCTGCTCGCCGCGATCTGGGGTGTCATCGTGACGCTTCCCGAGCTGGCGATCGGGGCGGCGCTGGTGCTGGGTGCCATCCGGGTGGCCGACGGAGGGCTGTCGGCCGGGACGCTGGTGGCCTTTCTGAGTACGGCACTCGCGCTGCGGTGGCCCGTGGACTCCATCGGGTTCCTGCTGGCGATGAGCCAGGAGGCGGCGACGGCGACGGAACGCTACTTCGAGGTGATGGACGAGGTGCCGGAGGACGACACCGTCGCGGGCGGTCGTGCCGCTGGGGCATCCCGCGAGCGCGGGCGGGCGCGACCGGCCGACACCGGACTCCGGTTCGAGAACGTCCGGTTCCGCTACCCCGACGCACCCCCCGACTCCCCGCCCCTCCTCACCGGCATCGACCTGCACATCCGCCCCGGCGAGTCCATGGCCCTCGTCGGAGCGACCGGCAGCGGAAAGACCACCCTCACGGCCCTGGTCCCCCGCCTGCACGAGGTCACCTCGGGCCGTATCACCCTCGACGGCGTCGACATCAAGGCGATGTCCCGCGAGGAACTGCGCGCCAAGGTCGCCGTCGCTTTCGAGGAACCCACGCTGTTCTCCACGAGCGTCGGCGAGAACGTCCTGATGGGAGCCCCGGACGGCGCCGGAGGGCCGGACCTCGACCGCGCGCTCGCCGTCGCACAGGCCGACTTCGCGCACGCCCTCCCGCAGGGCACCGACACCCGCGTCGGCGAGCAGGGCCTCAGCCTCTCCGGCGGCCAGCGGCAGCGCCTCGCGCTGGCCCGCGCGGTGGTCGGCAGACCGGAGTTCCTGGTGCTGGACGACCCGCTGTCCGCCCTGGACGTGCACACGGAGGCCGCCGTCGAGGCCGCGCTGCGGCAGGTCCTCGCCGACACCACCGCGCTGATCGTGGCTCACCGCCCGTCGACCGTGCTGCTCGCCGACCGGGTCGCCCTGCTCTCGGGCGGCCGGATCGCCGCCGTCGGCACCCATCAGGAACTGCTGCGCGGCAACGCCGAGTACGCGCATCTGATGTCCGGAGACTTCGAGGACACGGAGGACTCCCGTTGACCACCACGACCGCCTCCACTCCCACCGCCGAGGACGACGAACTCCCCGGCCCGCAGGGGCAAGGCACCGGCACCGACGCGGGCGACGTCTTCGACCGGGACGTACTGCCCGCCCCGCCCGGCGCCACGGCCGCCCTGCTGCGCTCCCTGCTCGCCCCCCTGCGGGCCCGGGCCGTGATGACCACGCTCCTGCTGCTGCTCCAGCAGGCGGCGGTGCAGGTGGGCCCGCTGCTGGTGGCGTACGCCATCGACAGCGCCGTACCGGCGTTCCGGGACCACCGGCACGGACCGCTGATCGCGGTCGGCGTCGGCTATCTGCTGTGCGCCCTCGCCTCCGGGGTGCTGCAGTTCGCGTTCATCGAGGCCTCCGCGCGGGTCAGCCAGGACGTGCTGCTGGATCTGCGGGGCCGGATCTTCCGGCACGCGCAGGCGCTGAGCATCGACTTCCACGAGCGGTACACGTCCGGCCGGCTGATCTCCCGTTCCACCACCGATGTGGAGTCGCTGCGCGAACTCCTCAACGACGGGCTCCAGGAGCTGGTGACCGTCGTGCTGTCCTTCGTCTACATCTCGGCGATGCTGCTGTGGCTGGACCTCTCCCTGGGCGCGGTCGCGGTGGCCTCCTTCGTGCCGCTGTACCTGCTCGTCCGGATGTACCAGCGGCGGGCGGGGCGGGTGTACCGGGCGCGGTCGACGGCGATCGCGGCGGTGATCGTGAAGTTCGTGGAGACCATGAACGGCATCCGCCCGGTGCGCGCCTTCCGCCGGGAGGCGGCCAACGACGCCGAGTTCGCCGTGCTCAACCGGCGGCACGAGCGGACGAACGGGGACGCGCTGCTGGAGATGGCCCGCTATGTGGTCGGCTCCCGGCTGGTGGCCAACACGGCGGTCGCGGGGATCGTGCTGTGGGGCGCCTACCGGGTGGCGTCCGGCTCGCTGGAGCTGGGTGTGCTGGCGGCGGCGGTGCTGTATCTGCGTCGGCTGTACGACCCGATCGACCGGCTGGGGATGTTCCT
This sequence comes from Streptomyces sp. NPDC031426, assembly GCF_055581585.1. Classification (NCBI taxonomy): domain Bacteria; kingdom Bacillati; phylum Actinomycetota; class Actinomycetes; order Kitasatosporales; family Streptomycetaceae; genus Streptomyces; species Streptomyces sp. NPDC031426. The sequence continues at coordinate 335,328 of NZ_JBVIJE010000010.1, read as the reverse complement.
GAACTCCTACCAGTCGGCCGCCGCCTCCCTGGAGAAGGTCGCCGGGCTGCTGGCGCAGACCCCGTCCGTGCCGGAGCCGGCGGCGCCCCGTGAACTCCCGCCGCTGGAGGGCGACTTGCCGGGGCGCGAGGTGGTCTTCGAGGGGGTGCGATTCGGCTACCGTACCGGCGGCGAGGTGCTGCCCCGCTTCGATCTGACCCTGCCGGCCGGGCAGACGGTCGCCGTGGTCGGCTCCACGGGCGCCGGAAAGTCCACGCTGGCCAAGCTCCTCGCCCGCTTCTACGACCCCTCCGACGGCCGCGTGCTGCTGGACGGGGTGGATCTGCGCGAGCTGCCGGTGCCGGAACTGCGGCGCGGGGTGGTCATGGTGACCCAGGAGGCCTTCCTGTTCTCCGGCACGGTCGCCGACAACATCGCCATCGGCCGGCCCGAAGCCACCCGGGAGGAGATCGAGCGGGCGGCGAAGGCGATCGGCGCGCACGAGTTCATCAGCGCCCTGCCCGACGGCTACGACACCGATGTCCGCAAGCGCGGCGGGCGCATCTCGGCTGGCCAGCGCCAACTGGTCGCCTTCGCCCGGGCGTTGCTCGCCGATCCGGCGGTGCTGATCCTGGACGAGGCGACCAGCTCCCTGGACATCCCGGGGGAGCGGGCCGTGCAGCGGGCGATGTCGACGGTGCTGCGGGGCCGTACGGCGGTGGTGATCGCGCACCGGCTGTCGACCGTGGAGATCGCGGACCGGGTGCTGGTGATGGAGCACGGGCGGATCGTCGAGGACGGCCGCCCGGACGAGCTGATCGGCGGCACGGGCCGGTTCGCGGATCTGCACAGGGCGTGGCGGGACAGTCTGGCGTAGGTGCGTGGTTCAGTGCGCGTTCACCCGGGCTATGGTGGGTGGTTGACGGGCGATCACGCGGGCTGTGGGGGGTGGCCGGCGAGCGGTCTCGCCGACGTCGGCGCCCGCCCGGGCCTCTTCGCCGGGCCCGCCGTCAAGCCCGCGTCAAGACCTTGCCTCGCGCTGTTCTCGCGCGGATAAACGTTCAACCAAAGGGGCTCTCGGTCGGGCAAAGGGGTCTACTCGCATAGATGATCCCGGTGCTGTCATGCTCACGACCGCCCGGACTTCTGCCGGGCACCGCACCGGGAGACCCCACATGTCCCGAATATCGCGCCCCCTGGTGACCACCCTCTCCTCCCTCGCCCTCGCCGCAGCGGGCCTCACCGTCACCACCGGCACCGCCCACGCCGCCAGTTGCAGCCAGGACTACCTCCCCCTGCCCGACTCGGTCTGCACGCCCGGAGACCTCAACCCCGACGTCACCCAGGACACCATCGACTCGACCATCTGCGTCTCCGGCTGGACCGCGACCGTACGGCCCCCCAGCTCCTACACCACCGCGCTGAAGAAGCAGCAGATCGCCGAGTACGGCTACTCCGACACCAACCTCTCCGACTACGAGGAGGACCACTTCGTGCCGCTCGAACTCGGCGGCGCCCCGAGGAGCCCGGAGAACCTCTGGCCCGAGCCGCACTACGGCACCGAGACCTCCGCGAACAAGGACACCGTCGAGAACAAGCTGAAGAAGGCCGTGTGCGCCGGTGACGTCAGCCTCTCCGACGCGCAGAACGCCATCATGACCGACTGGACGACCGCCCTGTCCAGCCTCGGCCTGAGCTGAGTCTTCGCTCCCCGCGAGGGTCGGTGTCCTCTTCCCGGAGGTACCGGCCCTCCCGTCACACGGGGGCGACCCGCAGGAGCAGTACGGAGCGCCCCGGCACCGTGATCTCCGTGCCCGCCCGGTGGACCGTGCCCGGCGGCTCGGCCTGGTCCTCCCGGGAGGTGTCCACGATCACCTCGTACCGGTCCGCCCAGGGCCGGCCCGGCAGTGCGAAGACCGTCGGACCCTCGCCCGCGTGCAGGACCGCGAGGAAGCTGTCGTCCGCGACCGGTGCGCCCCGCTCGTCGCGGCCCGGGATGTCCCGGCCGGAGAGGTACATGCCGAGCGTGGCCGCGGGGGCGTACCAGTCGCCCTCGGTCATCTCCGTGCCCCGCGCGGTGAACCAGGCCAGGTCGCGCAGCCCGTCCGCCGAGTGGGCGCGGCCGGAGAAGAAGGCGCGGCGGCGCAGCACCGGATGCCGGTGGCGCAGGGCGATCAGCCGGCAGGCCAGGTCGAACAGGGGCCGCCAGGCCGGGTCGTCCAGCAGGGACCAGTCCAGCCAGCTGATCTCGTTGTCCTGGCAGTAGGCGTTGTTGTTGCCGCGCTGGGTACGGCCGAGTTCGTCGCCGGCCACCAGCATGGGCACGCCCGTGGACAGCAGGAGCGTCGTCAGCAGGTTCCTGAGCTGACGGCGGCGCAGGGCCCGTACCCGCTCGTCCTTCGTCTCGCCCTCGACCCCGCAGTTCCAGGAGCGGTTGTCGTCGCTGCCGTCGCGGTTGTCCTCGCCGTTGGCCTCGTTGTGCTTGCGCTCGTACGACACCAGGTCGCGCAGGGTGAACCCGTCGTGCGCGGTGACGAAGTTGACCGAGGCGTACGGCCGCCGGCCGCCCCAGGCGTACAGATCACTGGAGCCGGACAGGCGGTAGCCCATCTCGCGGACGTCCGGCAGGGCGTGCCGCCAGAAGTCGCGGACGGCGCCCCGGTAGCGGTCGTTCCACTCCGTCCACAGCGGGGGGAAGGCGCCGACCTGGTAGCCGCCCGAGCCGATGTCCCACGGTTCGGCGATCAGCTTGACGCGCCTGAGGACCGGGTCCTGGGCGATCACCGCCAGGAACGGGGACAGCATGTCGACGTCGTGCATCGAGCGGGCCAGTGCTGCCGCGAGGTCGAAGCGGAAGCCGTCCACGCCCATCTCCGTCACCCAGTAGCGCAGCGAGTCGGTGATCAGACGCAGCACCTGGGGCTGGACGACATGCAGGGTGTTGCCGCAGCCGGTGTAGTCGGCGTACTGGCGGGCGTCGTCCTGGAGCCGGTAGTAGCCGCGGTTGTCGATGCCCTTCAGCGAGAGGGTCGGCCCCAACTCGCCTGCCTCGGCCGTGTGGTTGTAGACCACGTCGAGGATGACCTCGATGCCGGCCGCGTGCAGCGCGCGCACCATCCGCTTGAACTCGCCGACCTGCTGGCCCGTCGTACCGGAGGCCGCGTAGGCGGCGTGCGGGGCGAAGTAGCCGATGGAGTTGTAGCCCCAGTAGTTGCGCAGGCCCCGGCGCAGCAGGTGGTCCTCGTGCGCGAACTGGTGGACGGGGAGCAGCTCGACGGCCGTGACGCCCAGTCTCACCAGGTGCCCGATCGCCGCCGGGTGCGCGAGGCCGGCGTAGGTGCCGCGCAGCTCCTGGGGGATGCCGGGGTGCAGCTTGGTGAAGCCGCGGACGTGCAGTTCGTAGATGACCGAGTCGGCCCACGGGGTCTTCGGCCGGCGGTCGTCCTCCCAGTTGTCGTCGTCGTCGACGACGACACCCTTCGGCACGTACGGCGCCGAGTCCCGGTCGTCGCGCACGGTGTCCGCCACGCGCTGCTCGGGCCAGTCCCGGACGTGCCCGTACACCTGAGGCGGCAGGCCGAACTCCCCGTCGACGGCTCGCGCGTAGGGGTCCAGCAGCAGCTTGGCCGGGTTCCAGCGGGCGCCGGTCCACGGGTCCCAGCGGCCGTCCACCCGGTAGCCGTACCGCTGCCCCGGCATCACGCCCGGCACGAACCCGTGCCAGATCTCGTGCGTCAGTTCGGTCAGCCGGATCCGGGTCTCGCGGCCCCGCTCGTCGAACAGGCACACCCGGACCGCCTCGGCCCCGGCCGCCCACAGCGCGAAGTTGGTGCCGGCGACACCGTCCGGGCCCACCCGGAACCGGGCCCCCAGCGGCGTCGGAGCGCCCGGCCACACCACCGGGGCCGGCACTGCGGCGCGCCGGGCGCCGTTCACCCCGGCGGGCTGCTGCCCGGTCCCGGCGGCCGGCTCCCCGGCCGGTGCCCGCTGCTCGGCTGCGCTCGTCACCTGTCGGCCCCTCTTTCAGTGGCTCGCCCCGGGGCGGCGCGGCCGGCCGCACCGAGGAGCCGAGGCTGCCCCGCAGCATCCTCGGCCGCCCGGTACGGCTGCGCCGCGACGGTCGGGGGCGCCCTCCGGATCGCGCTCGCACGTCCCTTCCAGCCGATCCGATCCAAGAGGGCGCCCCCTCCGGCGCGGGCGCGGCGGCTCCCCAGCGTGTCGTCCTTCCCTCTGTTCTGCCCAGTGCGTGCGTCGCACTCACGTTTCCCCGGAGCGGGCCCGGTCGTTGAGACCCGCGTGAGGCACGTACAAGGACGCGCGCGGCGCACGGGGGTCGCGCTGGCCGCCGTACTGACATCGGCGGCACTGCTGGCAGGATGCTCCTTCGGGAGCTCCGGAGCGCTCGGGCTGGGCGGAGCGCCCGGCAAACACCCGGCACCCGAGGACGTCATCCACGTCACCCCCGACGACGACAGCAAGGGCATCCGTCCCGACCAGCCGCTGCGGGTCGAGGTACCCGACGGGCGGCTGCAGAAGGTGACCGTCGTCAGGTCGCTGGACGCGCAGGACTCCCCGGTGCCCGGGCACATCGGCGCCGACGGCCGGACCTGGCAGCCGGACGGGGACCGGCTGGCGCTCGCCGCCAAGTACACCGTCGACGTCGTGGCGAAGGACGCGAACGGCCGCCGCTCGGCCCGGCACACCACCTTCGCCACGTTCGTCCCCGACCAGCGGTTCATCGGCTATGTCACCCCTGAGAACCGTGCCGTCGTCGGCACCGGCATGATCGTCTCGATCGACTTCAGCAGGGAGGTCACCGACCGGGCCGCCGTCGAACGCGCCGTCCGGGTCAGCGCGCGGCCCCCCGTCGAGATCCGCCCGCACTGGTTCGGCAACAGCCGTCTCGACTTCCGCCCCGAGCAGTATTGGAAGCCCGGCACCGAGGTCACCGTCGACCTGCACCTGCGGGACGTCCAAGGAGCGCCCGGCGTCTACGGGTTGCAGGACAAGACCTTCGTCTTCACCGTCGGCCGCAGCCAGGTCTCGCTGGTCGACGCGGCCAGGCACATCATGCAGGTGCGCCGGGACGGCCGGCTGCTCGCCACCGTGCCGATCACCGCGGGCGCCCCGCAGAACCCCACGTACAACGGCAAGATGGTGGTGATGGACATGCTGGACGTCACCCGTATGAACAGCCGCACGGTCGGCTTCGGCGGGGAGTACGACATCCCCGACGTCCCGCACGCCATGAGGCTCACCGACTCCGGCACCTTCGTGCACGGCAACTACTGGTCGCCGGGGGCCCCCGGGCGGATCAACGTCAGCCACGGCTGCGTGGGCCTCAGGGACGTCAAGGGCGGCAGTTCGGCCACCCCCGCCGGCTGGTTCTTCGACCGCAGTCTCGTCGGTGACGTCATCGAAGTGGTGGGCAGCACGGAGAAGACCGTCGCACCCGACAACGGCCTCGGCGGGTGGAACATGAGCTGGAATGAGTGGAAAGCGGGCAGCGCGGTGAAGTAACCAGGTGAGGGGCTCGGTTTCGGGCGGCGGTGCGGGCGGAAGTTGCGACGGAACGGTGACATTCGCCTGACACCCCGCTCAAAACCACGCGGTTAATATGCGCGCACCAATGTGGTGGGGAGCGGGCCTGGGCCAGGCCCGGCGAGGGGAGACCAACTTGAATACGCGGCCTATATCGGGGGCGTCGGTGGCGGGGGCGGGGAGTGAGCCGCAGGGGCGAGCCGGTGTCGGAAGGCCGACCGCGCGGAGGCCCGAAGGGGTGAGCACGGTCGGCCTCCCGACACCGGCTGGAGCGCCCCGGAGGCGAACGACCGACAAGAGGGGGCGAGGCCGTAGGGGGCTGGCGCTCATGTCCGGCGCCCTGGTGCTCGCGCTCGCGGCGTGCGGCGGGGGAGGCGGGAAGGGTTCGGACGGCAAGGCCAAGGACTCCAGCACCCAGCAGGGCAAGCAGCAGTCCACCGCCGCCGTCACCATATCGCCGAAGTCCGGTGCCACCGGCGTCGACACCAGCGGCGTGCTGAAGGTGAGTGTCGCCAAGGGCAAGCTGACCGAGGTCACCGTCAAGGACGCCAAGGGCGCCACGGTCGCCGGCAGCGTCACCGGCGGGGGCGCGTCCTGGACGCCGTCGACCCATCTGGCCGCCTCCACCAAGTACACCGTGCACGCGGTCGCCAAGGACTCCGAGGGCCGCGAGGCCGCCGAGGACGCCACCTTCACCACCCTGACCCCGAAGAACACCTTCCTCGGCTACTTCACCCCCGAGGACGGCTCCACCGTCGGCGTCGGCATGCCGTTCTCCGTCAACTTCACCCGGGGCATCACGAACCCGCGGGCCGTCGAGAAGGCCATCAGGATCAGGACCGAGCCGGCCGTCGACGTCGAGGGCCACTGGTTCGGCAACGACCGCCTGGACTTCCGCCCCCAGCAGTACTGGAAGGAAGGCACCAAGGTCACCGTCGACTTCGACCTCGACGGGGTCGAGGGCCGCGCCGGCGTCTACGGCGAGCAGCACAAGACGATCAAGTTCACCATCGGCCGCAACCAGGTCTCCGTCGTGGACGCCAAGAAGCACACGATGAAGGTCACCCAGGACGGGAAGGTCATCAGGACCATCCCGGTCACCACCGGCAAGCCCGGCTACGACACCTGGAACGGCCAGATGGTCATCAGCGAGAAGCTGACGGTCACCCGCATGAACGGCGAGACGGTCGGCTACGGCGGCGAGTACGACATCAAGGACGTCCCGCACGCCATGCGCCTGACCACCTCCGGCACCTTCCTGCACGGCAACTACTGGGGCGGTGACGCCTTCGGCAACTACAACGCCAGCCACGGCTGCGTCGGCCTGCGCGACGTGCGCGGGGGCTACGACGGCTCCACCCCGGCGGCCTGGATGTTCGACCACTCGATCATCGGCGACGTGGTCATCGTGAAGAACGCCCACGACCGGACGGTGGACCCGTCGAACGGGCTCAACGGCTGGAACATGTCGTGGGCGGACTGGACGAAGTAGACCGTCACCGACGTACGGACCCGGTGCTGTGAGGTACGGCACCGGGTCCGTCGCCGTTAGTGCCCGTGCTGTGCCTGCCTGGGGGACAACCCCCAGACCCCCGGCCGAATGTGATCGACCGCACCGGACCGGTTGCCGTTAGTGCCCGTTAACCTGCCTCCATGACCGTGAATCTCGAAGTCGCCGAAGGCGTCGGAACCCTGCGTCTCGACCGGCCGCCGATGAACGCGCTGGACGTCGCCACCCAGGACCGGCTCAAGGAGCTCGCCGAGGAGGCCACGCGCCGCGACGACGTGCGCGCCGTGGTGATCTACGGCGGCGAGCGGGTGTTCGCGGCGGGCGCGGACATCAAGGAGATGCAGAACATGGACCACACCGCGATGGTCCTGCGCGCCCGCGCCCTGCAGGACTCCTTCACCGCCGTGGCCCGCATCCCCAAGCCCGTCGTCGCCGCCATCACCGGCTACGCCCTCGGCGGCGGCTGCGAACTCGCCCTGTGCGCCGACTACCGCATCGCCGCCGAGAACGCCAAGCTCGGCCAGCCCGAGATCCTGCTCGGCCTGATCCCGGGCGCCGGCGGCACCCAGCGGCTGCCCCGGCTGGTCGGACCGTCCAAGGCCAAGGACCTCATCTTCACGGGCCGTCAGGTCAAGGCCGACGAGGCCCTCGCGATCGGCCTGGTGGACCGGGTCGTCCCGGCCGCCGAGGTGTACGAGCAGGCGCACGCCTGGGCCGCGAAGCTCGCCCAGGGCCCGGCGATCGCCCTGCGCGCGGCGAAGGAGTCCGTCGACACCGGCCTCGAGACCGACATCGACACCGGCCTCGCCGTCGAACGGAACTGGTTCGCGGGCCTGTTCGCCACCGAGGACCGCGAGACCGGCATGCGCAGCTTCGTGGAGGAGGGCCCCGGCAAGGCCAAGTTCCGCTGAGCGTCAGCGGTGTGAACTTCCCGGTAACTCCTCTGGGGGCCCTTGCAATTGACTCGGCGTCTCATCCGGGTCCCTCGATGGGGCGGTTTATGGGAGCCTTAAGGCAACCTTAAGCCTGCCTCGTCGGGGAGCCGGACGATTGCCCCAAAGTGAGCCGTCTTCGCAGGTCAACCGGGCTGTACCGGCGAGTGACATGTCGTTGGCATATGACAGTCGCTCGGCGGAGAACGGGGGCGTGCAAGGGGGGTATTCCGCCGGAACGGCCCCCAAGACGGCTCCGGGCCGCCATCATGGGGGCATGGCGGGGCTGGAGGGCATCGAACAGCCGCGGGGACACAGCCGTGCGGCCGCGGCGCGCTGGTCGCCCGCGGTCGAGGACGAACGGGCGCTCGAGGCGCTCGAACTGTTCGGCAACCCGACGGAGGTGGAGGTGCCGCTGCCGTCCCGCCCGGAGTCCGCGGCGACCGCCCGCCGGCTCGCCCAGGTCGTGGTGCTGCGCACCTGGCGACTCACCCCCAAGCTGACCGAGGACGCCGTCTTACTCGTGTCCGAACTCGTCGGCAACGCCGTACGGCACACCGGCGCCCGGGTCTTCGGCCTGCGGATGCGCCGCCGCCCCGGCTGGATCCGGGTGGAGGTCCGCGACCCCTCGCGCGGCCTGCCCTGTCTGATGCCCGTCCAGGAGATGGACGTCAGCGGCCGGGGCCTCTTCCTCGTGGACAAGCTCTCCGACCGGTGGGGCGTGGACCTGCTGCCGAGGGGCAAGACGACCTGGTTCGAGATGCGGGTGGCCGACAGGTAGCGAGGGGATGTCATTCGCCCTACCGCGACCCGAAATAGTCCCTCTTTCGGGGCAATCTACGGTTTTCTTACCTGACGCCCCTTAAATGGTGCGGGTGACCACCACCAACCGACGCGGGGTGCTGCGCGCGGGCGCCGGGCTCGTCGCCGGCGGCGCGCTCGCCGCCGGTTGCGGCGCAGGCCAGGCCGCCCCGCCCCACGCCCCGGACTCAGCCTCCCCCTCCGGCACCCCCTCCGGCCACCGCGCGGCCCGTGCGCACCCGGCCCCCGCCCCCCGCGCCTACCCACGTCAGCCCGCCCAGATCACCCACGGCCCGCGCACCCGCCCCCAGGTCGCCCTCACCTTCCACGGCCAGGGCGACCCCGGCCTCGCCCACTCCCTGCTCGACACGGCCGAGCAGCACGGCGCCCGGCTCACCGTGCTCGCCGTCGGCACGTGGCTGGACGAACACCCCGACATCGCCCGCCGGATCCTCGACGGCGGCCACGACCTCGGCAACCACACCCAACGGCACATCTCCATCAACGACATGGCCGAGGCGGACGCCCGCAAGGAGATCACCGACTGCGCGGACCGGCTGAAGCGGCTCACCGGTTCCATCGGCACCTGGTTCCGCCCCTCCCGCTCGCCGACCGCCTCCCCGCTCGTCGCGCGGCTCGCCCGCGCCGCCGGGTATCCGCACGTGCTGTCGTACGAGGTCGACTCGCTCGACTACACCCGGCCTGGCGCCGCCGCCGTCACCCGCAAGGTTCTCGCCGAAGTGCGCAGCGGGTCGGTGGTGAGCCTGCACTTCGGGTACCCGGACACGGTCGCCGCCCTGCCCGCCCTCCTCCACGAACTCGACCGCCGCGCGCTGCACGCGGTCACCACCACGGAGCTGCTGAGCTGATGCGAACCACCAAAGCCGCCCGGCTGCTGGCCGCCGGTGCCGCCCTCACCGCCCTGACGCTGCTGTCCGCGTGCAGTTCGGAGTCACAGCACCACACGGGCGACGCCTTGCTCAGCAAGGCCCCGGCCCAGCCCGGCAACGGCAGGCGGCAGATGAACATGCTGCCCGGGATGCCCCCGGTGCAGGACCCGAAGGACCTCTACTCCGCGGACCGTCCGAACCAACTCTCCCCGGTCGTCAGGGACTTCCCGTCCCGGGTGTACGTCCCCAACACCAACTCCGACACCGTCACCGTCATCGACCCGGAGACCTACAAGGTCATCGACACGATCCCGGTCGGCCACCAGCCGCAGCACGTCGTGCCGTCCTGGGACCTGAAGACCCTCTGGGTCAACAACGACCTCGGCAACAGCCTCACCCCCATCGACCCGAAGACCGGCAAGGCCGGCAAGCCGGTCGCCGTGCACGACCCGTACAACCTGTACTTCACGCCGGACGGCAAGTACGCCGTCGTCATGGCCTCCAGAGACCGCCAGCTGGTCTTCCGCGACGCGCACACCATGAAGGTCGTCAAGGCCGTGCCGGTCAGCTGCTACGGCGTCAACCACGCCGACTTCTCCCCGGACGGCCGCTACTTCATCGTCTCCTGCGAGTTCAGCGGCGAGATCCTCAAGGTCGACACCGCGAAGATGAAGGTCGTCCGCCAGGAGCGGCTGCCGTACGAGGGCGCGATGCCGCAGGACGTCAAGATCTCCCCGGACGGCAAGCTGTTCTACATCGCCGACATGGTGGCGAACGGTCTGTGGATCCTCGACGGCGACAAGTTCACCAAGCCCCGCTTCCTCTACACCGGCAAGGGCGCCCACGGCCTCTACGTCAGCCGCGACTCCCGCGAGATGTACATCTCCAACCGCGGCGAGGGCACCATCTCCCTCTTCGACTTCACCAAGAAGCGGCTCACCAAGAAGTGGCATCTGCCCGGCGGCGGCAGCCCCGACATGGGCGGTGTCTCCGCCGACGGCAAGGTGCTGTGGCTGTCCGGCCGCTACAACGCCGAGGTGTACGCCATCGACACGCAGACCGGCAAGGAACTGGCCCGCATCAAGGTCGGCAGCGGCCCGCACGGCCTCGCCGTCTACCCGCAGCCGGGCCGCTACTCGCTCGGGCACACCGGCATCTTCCGCTGACCGCACGGCAGTTGGACACGCCGACGATCGGGTGATGATCCGCGCGCGACACCCGTTCAACCGACATCGTGCTGCGCATGATCATCACCCGTCTGCGGCGCCGCACCGCCGCCGTCCTGTCCCTCGGCGCCGTCCTCGCCACCACGGCCGCCACCGCCCCCGCGACCCCCGTCCCGGCCCGGGCCGCGAGGGTGCCCGCCTGTCCCCAGTTCGAGGACAGGCTCAAGGCCGCCGCCGACCGGAACGTGGACCTCGGCCGGATCACCCCGGCACCGGCCTGGCGCACCACCTGCGGCACGCTCTACCGCAGCGACAGCCGCGGCCCGGCGACCGTCTTCGAGCAGGGCTTCCACCCCAAGGACGTGGTGAACGGCCAGTACGACATCGAGCAGTACGTCCTGGTCAACCAGCCGTCCCCGTACGTGTCGACGACGTACGACCACGACCTGTACAAGACCTGGTACAAGTCGGGCTACAACTACTACATCGACGCCCCGGGCGGCATCGACGTCAACAAGACCATCGGCGACACCCACAAGTGGGCCGAGCAGGTCGAGGTCGCCTTCCCCGGCGGCGTCGCCCGGCAGTACGTCATCGGCGTCTGTCCGGTCGACAAGAGGACCAAGGTGGAGATCATGAGCGACTGCGAGAGCAATCCGTACTACCAGCCCTGGCACTGACGGCCGGGGAGCGGGACCGCGGGTCCGCTCCTTGAGTCTCCACCCACTGGAAGGCCCAGACTCGCCGACATGACCGAACACGGCACCGGACTTCTCACCATCGGCGAGCTGGCCCGGGCCGCCGGGCTGACCGTACGCACCATCCGCTACTGGTCCGACGAGGGCGTCCTCACCCCGGTGACCCGGTCCACCGGCGGCTACCGGCTCTACGACAGCGCCGCCGCAGCCCGCCTGGAGCTGATCCGCACCCTGCGCGAGCTGGGGCTCGGCCTGGACGACGTACGCAAGGTGCTGGCCGAGGAGCGCACGGTCGCCGAGGTCGCGGCCACCCACGTCGCCGCCCTGGACGCGCAGATCCGGTCGCTGAAGGTGACCCGCGCGGTGCTGTCGACGGTCGCCCGACGAGGCTCGACGGCACAGGAGGCGACTCTCATGAACAAACTGGCGCGGCTGTCGGCCGCGGAGCGGCAGCGGATCGTGGACGACTTCGTGGAGGAGATCTTCCACGGGCTCGACACCGCCGACCCCTGGATTCGGGAGCGCACCCGGACCCTCGGCGTGGCGCTGCCGGACGACCCCACCCCGGCGCAGGTCGACGCCTGGGTGGAGCTGGCGGAACTGCTGCAGAACCCGGACTTCCGGGCCGCGATGCGCCGGATGATCGAGTTCAACGCCGCCGACCGCACCCCGGACACCCCGGCCGGCGCCTCGGCGATGTTCTTCAAGCGGCTGGTCGAACTGGTCGGCGCCGCGCGGGAACGCGGAGTGCCCCCGCGGTCACCCGAGGCGGACGCGGTCCTGACCGAACTGCTCGGCGCGGACACCGACCGCGCGGCCGTGCTCCGCCGTATCGACCTCGGCAACGAGGTCGCCCGCTACCGGGAGTTGGCCGCCGTGATCAAGGGCGAGCAGGAGCCCCCGAGGTTCCAGGAGGAGTTCGGCTGGGTGGTCGCGGCGCTGAAGGCCTGGCCGGGCCGTTAATCTGACCAGCGTCAGTACGCCAGCACGGCATGAGAAACACGACCAAAAGGGGCGGATCGGTGGCGGACATCGAGGAAGCACGCAAGCAGTTCCAGCGGATCGACGCGGACGGTGACGGATTCATCACCGCCGCGGAGTTCAAGTCCGCCCTGGCCCAGGAGGGTGACTGGAACGTCACGGAGACGGTCGCCGAGGCCATCATCAAGCAGCGGGACCTCAACGGCGACAAGGTCCTGTCGTTCGACGAGTTCTGGGCGTACCTCAACAAGTGACGTGCCCAGGGGGCCCTCACCGCGGTGAGGGCCCCTTCGCCGTGACCGGGCCCCGGGGAGGCTCACGGCAGCGCCGGACACCCGGCGGCGGAGGTCACCCCGGGCCCCGGTTCACCGCGGACAGCACCGCCCGCACCGAGGCCGCGAGCGCCGAGCCGTCCCGCCCGGCACCCCACAGGACCTCGTCGCCGACCCGGCAGCGGGCGTAGGCGACCACGTCACCGTCCACGTCCGCCTGCTCGACCACGTCCAGCACCTCCACCGCGCACCCCGCGCCCGCGAGCGCGTCCGCGAAGGCCGTCAGCGGGCCGCCGCCGGTGCCTTCGTGGTCGCCTGCGTGGCCGTCCGCCCGGGTCAGCGTGCAGACGAACCGGTGCGCCCCGGCGGCGTCCCGGTGGGTGGACCAGGCGGCGACCCCGATCTCGCCCTCCGTCAGACAGACCGCCCGGAACAGCTCGTACAGCTCCTTCGGAGTGGCCTCCCGCCCGCTGACGTCCGTCGCCTCCTGCACGATCCGCGAGAACTCCGGCCGCATGCCCGGCGGCAGGTCCAGACCCGCGTGCGTGCGCAGCAGATACGCCACCCCGCCCTTGCCCGACTGGGAGTTGACGCGGATGACCGCCTCGTACGCGGCATGGGGCTGGGGCGCTGGGGCTTGATCGGCGCAAGGACGGAATAGCACCCGCGCCCAAGGGGTTGTCGCCACCGGCAGACGCATGCGCACGCATACAATCATCCCGGAGGGACTGTCATGAAGATCGGCATCATCGGCGCGGGGAACATCGGCGGCAACCTCACCCGGCGGCTCACCGCCCTCGGTCACGAGGTGTCCGTGGCCAACTCCCGCGGCCCCGAGACGCTCAAGGAACTGGCCGAGGAGACCGGAGCGACCGCGGTCCGGGCCGAGGACGCGGCCAAGGGCGCCGAGGTGGTGGTCGTCACCGTCCCCCTCAAGGCGGTCCCGAACCTCCCCTCCGGCCTGCTGGACGGAGCCGCCGAGGGCGTGGCCGTGATCGACACCGGAAACTACTACCCGCGCGAGCGCGACGGCCGGATCGCCGGCATCGAGGACGAGGGCCGCACCGAGAGCCGCTGGACCGAGCACCACCTCGGCCACCCGGTGATCAAGGCCTTCAACGGCACCTACGCCCAGGACATCCTGGACCGCCCCCGCCCCGCCGGCGACCCCGAGCGCATCGCCCTGCCGGTGGCCGGCGACGACGCGGCGGCCAAGGCGAAGGTCCGGGCCCTGATCGACGAGCTGGGCTTCGACACGGTCGACGCGGGCGGCATCGACGACTCCTGGCGCCAGCAGCCCGGCACCCCCGTCTACGGCCTCCGCGCCGACGTGGAAGGAGTGAAGAAGGCCCTCACGGCGGCCTCCCCGGAACGCCCGGCGGAATTCCGGGGCTGAACTGCGCGGTCCTAGGGCGTGGCCCACTCCTTCAGCGCGGCCTTGCTGGGGAAGTCGGCCACGTCCTTGTCGTGCGGGGTGCTGGTGTACTGGTGGAACCGCCACTTGGCCTTGATGCGGGGGTGGCCGGCGGTGACGTAGTCGGCGATCCAGAGACCGTCGCCGGCGTACGAGGTCGTGTCGACCGTCAACCAGTAGTTCCTGTTCGTATAGAGAACGACCCGGTTGTGGGGCCGTAACTCCTTCAGCGTGCGGATGAAGTGGTCCTTCTCCCCGTTGCTCGCGTGAGTGCCGTCGCCCGTGGTCTCCCAGTCGACCGCCAGGAGGTCGCCGGCGCGTTCCGGGGCGTGCTGGACGAAGTACTCGGCCTGGGCGGTGACGTTGCCGGGCCACAGGAAGTGGTAGAAGCCCACGACCAGTCCGGCGTCGCGGCCCCTCTTGGCCTGGGCGGTGAGGCGGGGATTGACGTACGAACGGCCCTCCGTCGCCTTGATGAAGACGAAGGAGAGACCGGCCGTGTCGTACGCGGAGGACTGGAAGGCGCTTACGTCGATGCCGTGCAGCATGTAGGGGTTGTGCCCCCTGCGCCCGCATCCGGAACCTCAGCTTCGGGCGGTCACCTCGCTCAGCACCGAAGCGGACTTCGCCGACCAGTCGGAGGTGATGATGCTCGCGTGGTCCTTGGCCAGCAGGTCCAGCCGGGCGGCGACTTCGGCGTCCGTCGGGTCGGTGGAGGAGATGGCGGGGGAGACGTTGTAGGCGTCGGTCATGATCGAGATGTAGTGGTTCGTGGAGTAGAACGACGTGTCGTAGCCGTTGTTGACGTACGTCGCCGCGTCACCGTCGAAGAACACGAACCAGGGGCGGATCGAGGTGTCGGAGGTCCAGCGGGTCGCGCGCGGGTCGCCGTTCGCCGCGCCCAGCACCGCGGGGAAGGCCTCGGCCTGCGAGATGTTCCCGGCCGCGTGCAGGTCGCGCAGGTGGTCGCCGTACTCCTGGTCCGTCCAGTAGTGGTCGAAGGGGTTGTTCATCTCCACGGTGCCGGGGATCACCTCGAAGATGAACTTGCCCTTGAGCGAGTCGCGGCTGGGCCAGGCGTTGGCCTTGGCGGCCGCGTCCAGCGTGCCGTAGGTGCCGCCCAGCAGGTCGGCCGGCTTGTACACGCTGCTGCCGAGCTTCTGGTTGATCAGCGTGTCGAACTCGTCCGGACCGAGCCCGGCGTTGTTGTTGAAGCCGACCTTCATCTCGATCTTGAAGACGATCGGCGGGTGGCCGGGGTGGAGCTGGTTCCAGGCCGCGATGTTGTCCAGGCAGCTGCCGAAGTCCTGGTTGCGGTTCTTGCTGTACAGCTCGCTCGGGGTCTTCGCCGCCTCGCAGTTGTTGTCGTCGCCCAGCGGATTGCTGTGGCTGACCCGCCAGCGGTGGCTGAGGCTGTCCACGTACACGTCCAGCTCCAGCAGCGAGGCGCCGGAGTCCAGCGCCTGTGCGAAGTAGGTGTACTTGGCCTTGTCGTACGCGTTGTGCGTGCCGATCGCCGTCGTCTCGGAGAACTTCGGCTCCGCCGCGTGGGCGTTGCCCGGCCCCACCATCAGCAGGGCACCGGCACCCACGAGCGCCGCCAGCCGTCTCACCGCACCCATTGCTCAACTCCCCTTTGTCGTCACTGAGTTGGCGGCAGCGTAGGAGCAAGCAGTTACTGCGCGGTAGCCCCCGGAGGAACATCAGCCACTCTCCGGCCGGCGCGGTGTCCGTCACCGCTGGCGGCTAGATTGCTAGCATGCTAGTCTCGAGGCGTGGGTGATGAGGAAGTCAAGCAGTTCAACGTGTACCTGCCGATCGGACTGATCAAGCAGGTCAAGTACCGCGCCATCGAGTCGGGCATGTCCTTGTCGGCACTGGTCGCAGAAGCACTGCGCGCCTACCTCGACGACGCCCATGGGCAGGAACAGCAGTCGACCGAGAAGGAGAGCTGACATGGCGACCAAGGGCATCGAGGCCGTCTTCCTGGAGACGCACAACTGGGGCAGGGCGGCGAAGTTCTTCCAGGCGCTCGGTTACGACCTGGAGTTCGCGACCGACCACAACTCCGGCCAGTTCCGGTGCGGCGACGGGCCGTACGTGTTCATCGCCGAGGTCCCCGAGGACCGCGAGCCGCGGACGCAGATCGTGCTGAAGGTGCCGGACGCGGACGCGTTCCGCGCCGACCCCGCCGTCGAGGTGGTCACGCCCTTCGAGGACACCCACTTCGGGACCCGGATGATGACGGTCCGCGACCCGGACGGGCGGCTGTGGAGCCTCCAGGCCCCCGCGGCGAAGTGACGGGAACGGGGAGCAGCACCGTGACCGACGAGCGAACCGGAACGCCGGACAACACCGCGGTGCGGTGTGCCCTGTGGCGGGCGATGCACGTCCGGGTCGATCCGCCGCCCCACGTCCTGGAGGACGAGATCGGGCTGCGGCTCGTGGACCCCGGTGACGGCTGGCGCGACCGCCCGGACATGGACCCGGAGGCCACCCGCGGATTCCGGGCCGCCATGGTGGCCCGCGCCCGCTTCATCGAGGACCTGGTCGCCGAGCAGGCGGACCGGGGCGTCGACCAGTACGTCCTCCTCGGCGCCGGCCTCGACACCTTCGCCCAGCGCAGTCCTCGGACCGCGTCCCGGGTGCACGTCTTCGAGGTCGACCAGCCCGGCACGCAGAACTTCAAGCGCCGGCGCCTCGCCGAACTCGGCTATGGCATCCCCGACCGGCTGCACCTGGTGCCGGTCGACTTCGAGACGAGCGCCGGGAGTTGGCCGGAGCAGCTCACAGCGGCGGGATTCGACCCCGGCCGCCCGGCGGTCGTCGCCTCCTCCGGCGTCACGATGTACCTCACCAAGGAGGCCACGGCGGCCACCCTGCGCCAGATCGCGGGGTTCGCCCCCGGCTCGACCCTCGCCATGACCTTCCTGCTGCCGGAGGACCTGGTGGACGAGCGCGACCGGGCCGGCCTCAAGGCGAGCGCGGCGGGCGCCCGGGCATCCGGCACGCCGTTCCTCAGCTTCTACACCCCGGACGAGATGCTGACCCTGGCCCGCGAGGCCGGCTTCAGGGAGGCCCACCACGTCCCGGGCGCCTCACACGCCCATCGCTACTTCACCGCCCGCACCGACGGCCTGCGCCCGTCGACCGGAGAGGACCTGCTGCTGGCCCGGACCTGACGCCATCCGGGGCGGTCAGTCGTGTCAGGGCACGTCCGGGAAAGTGTGTGAGGCGCAGCTGGTGCCCTCGGTGCTACCGGCGGTCCGGACGGTGCGGAAAGACAGCGCACTTCGCACTGCGTCAGATCTCGACCATACGTACGCCGGTGCCGCACAGCTTCAAGAGGTCCTCGGGGTCCGACGTGAGGACGGTGACGGGGGAGGGGGAGGCCAGTGCGGTGGCGGCGACGATGGCGTCCAGGGCGTATTTGTGGCCGTGCAGCCCGGCTGCGGCGAGGAGCTTGCCGGCGTGGCGGGAGATGGCCTCGGTGGACGGTATGACGTTCACGCGGGAGACGGCGTAGTCGAAGCGGGCCTGGTTGGTCTTGGGGTCGCGAGCCTCGACGAGGGTGACGGAGCCGGTGACGACGCGGACATCCGCTGCCTCGGCGGCGGCCAGCCACTCGGTGAGTTCGGGTGTGCGCCGTAGGAGTTTCGACAGGCCCTCGCAGTCCAGGACGAGGGTGCCGCTCACGCGGCGTCCGCCGAGCCCGCGTTGTCACCGTGCAAGACGGCTCGCTTCGCCTCGACCGCCGCCTGGTCCACGGGGCCGTGTTCGGCTTCGGCGTCTTCGATGAGCTCGCGCAGCCGGTCGCGCTCCAACTGGCGCTGGATGAGGGCCTCGACGTAGGCGGACATGCCTCGCTTGCCGGTACGCGCTTTGAGGGCTGCGATGGTGCCTTCGTGGAGCGAGACGGAGACCGGGCGGACGGGCCCTTCGCCGGGAGCCGGGGAGGTAGCCATGCGGCGAGTTTGACAAGACTCTTGTTATTGGGTTGAGGCGATTCAGCCGGGACCTCTCCGCCGCGTGACAAGAGAACGGCCCCGACAGCGCTGAAAAAAGAACGCGCAGGTCAGGGCCCATCCCCTCAGCACTCGATGATGTTGACCGCCAAGCCGCCCCGCGCCGTCTCCTTGTACTTCACGGACATGTCCGCGCCGGTGTCCTTCATGGTCTTGATGACCTTGTCCAGGGACACCTTGTGGGAGCCGTCGCCGCGCATGGCCATCTTCGCCGCCGTGACCGCCTTCACCGCGGCCATGCCGTTGCGCTCGATGCACGGGATCTGGACCAGGCCGCCGACCGGGTCGCAGGTCAGGCCGAGGTTGTGCTCCATGCCGATCTCGGCGGCGTTCTCCACCTGCTCCGGGGAGCCGCCGAGGACCTCGGCCAGTGCGCCCGCGGCCATCGAGCAGGCGGAGCCGACCTCGCCCTGGCAGCCGACCTCGGCGCCGGAGATCGAGGCGTTCTCCTTGAAGAGCATGCCGATCGCGCCCGCGGCCAGCAGGAAGCGGACCACTCCGTCCTCGTCGGCGCCGGGGACGAAGTTGATGTAGTAGTGCAGGACCGCCGGGATGATGCCGGCCGCGCCGTTCGTGGGCGCGGTGACGACCCGGCCGCCCGCCGCGTTCTCCTCGTTCACCGCCATGGCGTAGAGCGTGATCCACTCCATGGCGTGGGCCAGCGGGTCGCCCTCGGCGCGCAGCTGGCGGGCGGAGACGGCCGCGCGGCGGCGCACCTTCAGGCCACCGGGCAGGATGCCCTCGCGGGACATGCCGCGCCGGACGCACTCGCGCATCACCCGCCAGATCTCCAGCAGGCCCGCGCGGATCTCCTCCTCCGTGCGCCAGGACCGCTCGTTCTCCAGCATCAGGGAGGAGATCGACAGGCCGGTCTCCTTCGTCAGGCGGAGCAGCTCGTCGCCGGTGCGGAAGGGGTACTTCAGGACCGTGTCGTCCAGCTTGATCCGGTCCGCGCCGACCGCCTCCTCGTCCACGACGAAGCCGCCGCCGACCGAGTAGTACGTCTTCGACAGCAGCTCCGCGCCGGAGGCGTCGTACGCCCACAGCGTCATGCCGTTGGCGTGGTACGGCAGGGCCTTGCGGCGGTGCAGCACGAGATCCTTGTCGAAGGAGAAGGGGATCTCGTGCTCGCCGAGGAGGCTGATCCGGCCCGCGGCCTTGATCGCCTCCACGCGCGCGTCCGCCGTCTCCACGTCCACCGTGCGCGGCGAGTCGCCGGTCAGGCCGAGCAGGACGGCCTTCGGGGTGCCGTGGCCGTGCCCGGTCGCGCCCAGGGAGCCGTACAGCTCCGTCCGGACGGTGGCGGCCTTTTCCAGCAGCCCTTCGTTGCGCAGGCGGCGGGCGAACATCCGCGCCGCACGCATCGGGCCGACCGTGTGGGAGCTGGACGGGCCGATGCCGATCGAGAACAGGTCGAAGACCGAGATGGCCACGGTCACTCCTCAAGACAGGGGGTGGCGGGGCACCCTCCGGGATCTCCGTCGGGCGCCCCACCGGGGACTTACTTGTCCGGGTCTACTTGTTCAGGCCCGGGTACAGCGGGTGCTTGTCGGCGAGCGCCTTCACGCGCGCCTTGAGGGCCTCCGCGTCGTAGGACGGCTTCAGCGCCTCGGCGATCACGTCCGCGACCTCGGCGAAGTCCTCGGCCGTGAAGCCGCGGGTGGCGAGGGCGGGCGTACCGATCCGCAGGCCCGACGTCACCATCGGGGGACGCGGGTCGTTCGGGACCGCGTTGCGGTTGACCGTGATGCCGACCTCGTGGAGGCGGTCCTCGGCCTGCTGGCCGTCCAGCTCGGACTCGCGCAGGTCGACCAGGATCAGGTGCACGTCCGTGCCGCCGGACAGCACGTTCACCCCGGCCTCGCGCGCGTCCGCCGCCGTCAGGCGCTCGGCGAGGATGCGGGCACCCTCCACGGTACGACGCTGGCGCTCCTTGAACTCCTCCGAGGCGGCGACCTTGAAGGACACGGCCTTCGCCGCGATCACGTGCTCCAGGGGACCGCCCTGGAAGCCCGGGAAGACGGAGGAGTTCAGCTTCTTCGCGAAGTCCTTGCCGCGGGCGAGGATGATGCCGCCGCGCGGACCGCCGAGCGTCTTGTGCGTGGTGGAGGTCACCACGTCGGCGTAGGGCACCGGGTTGGCGTGCAGACCGGCCGCGACCAGGCCCGCGAAGTGCGCCATGTCGACCCACAGGTAGGCCTCGACCTCGTCCGCGATCCGGCGGAACTCCGCGAAGTCCAGCTCGCGCGGGTACGCCGACCAGCCCGCGATGATCACCTTCGGGCGGTGCTCCTTGGCGAGCCGCTCGACCTCGGCCATGTCGACCAGGCCGGTTGCGGCGTCCACGTGGTAGGCGACCACGTTGAACTGCTTGCCGGAGAAGTTCAGGCGCATGCCGTGGGTCAGGTGGCCGCCGTGCGCGAGGTCCAGGCCGAGGATGGTGTCCCCGGGCTGGGCGAGGGCGAACAGGGCCGCCTGGTTGGCGGAGGCGCCGGAGTGGGGCTGGACGTTGGCGTACTCGGCGCCGAACAGCTCCTTGATCCGGTCGATGGCGATCTGCTCGGCGACGTCGACGTGCTCGCAGCCGCCGTAGTAGCGGCGGCCCGGGTAGCCCTCGGCGTACTTGTTGGTGAGGACGGAGCCCTGCGCCTCCATCACCGCGAGCGGCGCGAAGTTCTCGGAGGCGATCATCTCCAGCGTGGACTGCTGGCGGCCGAGCTCGGCGTCGACCGCGGCGGCGATCTCCGGGTCCAGCTCGTGCAGGGACGTGTTCAGGACGGTCATACGGCTACGACTCCTCAGCCGGCGGTCTCGGCGGTGTACTCGTCGGCGGAGAGCAGGTCGGCCGGCTCCTCCGCGACGCGCACCTTGAACAGCCAGCCGCCCTCGAAGGGGGCCGAGTTCACCAGCGACGGGTCGTTGACGACGTCGTCGTTGACCTCGGTGACCTCACCGGTGACCGGCGAGTACAGGTCGGAGACCGACTTGGTCGACTCCAGCTCGCCGCAGGTCTCGCCCGCGGTCACGGTGGAGCCGACCTCGGGGAGCTGGGCGTAGACCACATCGCCGAGCGCGTTGGCCGCGAACTCGGTGATGCCGACCGTCGACACGCCGTCCTCGGCGGGCGACAGCCACTCGTGCTCCTTGCTGTAGCGCAGCTGCTGGGGGTTGCTCATGGCCTGAATTCTCCTGTACGCACGGGAGTGCTGATGAAGGGGGGACTGCTGAGACCGCTGGTGAGCAGCGGAAACGTGCGCTGGGTCACACAGTGACCGCGCCCAGTGTCTACTTCTGGCGCTTGTAGAAGGGCAGCGCCACGACCTCGTACGGCTCGTGACTGCCCCGGATGTCCACGCCGACGCCCTCGGTGCCCGGCGCCGCGTGCGCCGCGTCGACGTAGGCCATGGCGATCGGCTTGCCCAGGGTGGGGGAGGGGGCGCCGGAGGTGACCTCGCCGATCACCTCGCCGCCGGCGACGACGGCGTACCCGGCGCGCGGCACCCGGCGGCCCTCGGCGATCAGCCCGACGAGGACGCGCGGCGGGTTGGCCTCGGCCCTGGCGGCGGCCTCGGTGAGCGCCTCGCGCCCCACGAAGTCGCCCTCCTTCTCGAACTTCACCACCCGCCCCAGCCCGGCGTCGAAGGGGGTGAGCGAGGTGGTCAGCTCGTGCCCGTACAGCGGCATGCCCGCCTCCAGGCGCAGGGTGTCCCGGCAGGACAGGCCGCACGGGACCAGGCCGACGCCCTCGCCGGCCTTGGTCAGCGCCTGCCACAGCTCGACCGCGTGCTCGGGCTTCACGAACAGCTCGAAGCCGTCCTCGCCGGTGTACCCGGTGCGGGCGATCAGTGCCGGGACGCCGGCGACCGTGCCGGGCAGGCCGGCGTAGTACTTGAGGCCGTCGAGGTCGGCGTCGGTGAGGGACTTCAGGATGCCGGGGGACTCCGGGCCCTGGACGGCGATCAGAGCGTAGGCGTCCCGGTCGTCGCGGACATCGGCGTCGAAGCCGGCGGCGCGCTCGGTCAGCGCGTCCAGCACCACCTGGGCGTTGGAGGCGTTGGCGACGACCATGTACTCGGTCTCGGCGAGCCGGTAGACGATCAGGTCGTCCAGGATGCCGCCGTCGGCCTGGCAGATCATGGTGTAGCGGGCGCGGCCCACGCCGACGGAGGCGATGTTGCCGACCAGCGCGAAGTTCAGGAAGGCGGCCGCCCCGTCGCCGGTGACGGTGATCTCGCCCATGTGGGAGAGGTCGAAGAGACCCGCCTTCGTCCGCACGGCGATGTGCTCGTCGCGCTCGGAGCCGTAGCGCAGCGGCATGTCCCAGCCGGCGAAGTCGGTCATCGTCGCACCGAGCGAGCGATGCAGGGCATCGAGCGCGGTGTGACGGAGTTCGGTACTGCTCATCGGTCGGTCGTCTCCCAGGAAGCAGGACGGGCGAGGAACGTTCCTCCCCATCTGTCATCGGAACCTGAGAGGTTCGCCACGACCGCCACGGGGACGATCACGGCTTGCACCTTGGGTGGAGCCACTGACGCAGCGGCCCGCTTTTCAGATGTGCCTCGCCCGCGCGGTAACGGGGCCTGAGAGATTCAAGGGAGGGACTTGCTCCTTCGGCGCCCCAGCGAAGCTGCTGGGAACTCTCCCGCGCGGATTCAAGCGGCCGGTATGCAGTTGGCGGCCACATCATCGCATGGCGAGCGGGCTTTTGTAACCGACCTGTGGCAGGACGCGGACCCCGCCGACGACATCGTCCATTACCTTCTCTTTGCACAGTCGGGGAATGAAGATTACCGGCCGACAGGGGAGGACGATCACGGTGAACAGGACCCCGGTGTACGCCACCGCCACCGCCACCGCCACCACCGGCATCGCGGTGCCGAGGCAGCGTCCCGCCCCGGCCCCGGTCGTCCGGGACCTGCGGGACCGGGCCGGCCGCGGCCCGCACGCCCTGGCCTTCGGCCCCCGCGACCTCGCCGTGATCACCGGCCTGCCCGGCAGCGGCAAGTCGACCCTGATGCGGCGCGCGGTCACCGGCCCCCGCATCGACTCCCAGGACACCCGCGACCGCTGGGCGGCCCGCCTGCCGGCCTTCCTCCCCTACACCCTCTACCGCCCCCTGGTCCGCCTCGCCCACTACGCCGGCCTGCGCCACGCCCTGCGCACCGGCGAGGGCGTCGTCGTGCACGACTGCGGCACCCAGTCCTGGGTGCGCGCCTGGCTCGCCCGGGAGGCCCGCCGCCGCGGCGGCACCCTCCATCTGCTCCTGCTCGACGTCACCCCCGAGACCGCGCGCGAGGGCCAGCGCGAGCGCGGCCGGGGCGTCTCCGGGTACGCCTTCCGCCGCCACCGCCGCACCACCGCCCGGCTGCTGGACGCGGTCGAGCGCGGCGAGCTGCCCGCGGGCTGTGGTGCGGCCGTGCTGCTGGACCGGCCGGCGGCAAACGCCCTGCGGCGGATCGCCTTCACGAGGTGAGGCACTGTCACAGCCACCCGCTAGCCTTCATGGTCACAGCAGTGGTTCCCAGCAGGCGGTAGGCAGATGGACTTCCCGGCGGACATTCCCGCGGACTTCCCGGCACAGGCGCACCCCCAGCCGCACGGCGGCTGGCCAGGCAACGAGCTGGAGGAGGTGCTCTCGGCCTCCCTCGGCATACCCGCCGCGGCCGGCCGGATCATCGAGGTGCTGGGCCGGAGCCTGCTCTGGATTCCGCTGCCGAGCGGCGGCGGCCCCGACAGCGGCCCGCTCGACCTGCCCACGCTGGACATCGGCGGCCAGGCGTACGTCCCGGTGTTCAGCTCCGAGGAGCAGCTGCGCCAGGCGGCCGGCTCCCACATGCCGTACACCATCGCCCCGGCCGTGGAGTTCGCCCGCGGCCTGCCCGCGCAGATCGGCATCGCGGTGAACCCCGACGCCCTGGTCGGCATCCCGCTTCCGCCTGCGGCGGTGGCCGAGCTGTGCCGCATCGGCCGTACCCCGCTCGACGGCCCGAACACCGGCGCCCGGGTCCGCCTCTTCGAGCCGGACTGGCAGGACGACCCGGTCGACTTCCTCTCCGCCGCGTCCGCCGAGTTCGCCGAGACCGGCGTGGTCCGCACCGCCCGCCGCTGCCTGGCCGCCATAGAGACGGACGAGCCGGTGATGTTCGTGGGCGTCGAACTCTCCCAGTGGGAGGGCGACCTGCGCGCCCTGCCCCTCCAGGCCCTGGGCCGGGCCCTCGGCAAAGTCCCGGTCAAGTGGCCGGTCAACCTGGTCCTCCTGGACGTGACGGACGACCCGGTGGCCGAATGGCTGAGGTCGCACGTCCGGCCCTTCTACCAGTACGGCCACTGAGCCGGCCCAGGGACGCGGGGCCGTAGGCCGTATCGGCATGCGGCTCCGCCGCGTGGCCGCGATCACCACCCGCGCACCCGTACCCGCGCACGGACCCAAGGCCCCGAGCTACCGGGCGCATAAGCTGTCTCCCAACACCGGGGCACAAAAAGAAGGGCACGACAGGTGAGCGCGAGCCACAGCGGCAGCGTCGGCGTGGAACACACGCTGCGCCAGGTCACCCCCGGCCGCTACGACGCCTACGAAGCCCTGCTCCGTGCCCTCGCCACCCCCTCCTCCGGCCAGATCTGGATGCTCCTGTGGCACGGCCAGGCCGGCTCCCCGGACGCCCAGTACGGGAACATGGAGGTCGACGGCTTCCAGTACGCCCCCTGTGTCACCTCCGCCCAGGAGCTCTCCGCCAGCGGCTGGAACCGGTCGTACGAGGTCGTCGACGGACTCGACGTGGCCCGCACCCTCTACCCCGACCACTACGGTCTCTGGCTCAACCCGCACGCCCCGGGCGGCGGCGTCGGCATCCCCTGGCTGGACCTGCGCCGCATCGCCACGGGCCTGGACCGCCAGCCCGCGGGCCCGCTCCGGCTGACCGAACCCGGCATCGCGATCCCGCAGTTCTACGCCCTGCTCGCGCAGAACGCGCACCGCACCCCGGCCCTGCGCTCCCTGCGCCGCGCCTGGGTGCAGCCGGCGCTCGGCGCGCCCTACCTCGCCATCGGCCTGGACGTGTACGACACCTCCCCGGCCGCGGTCGACTCGGTGCGCGCGATGATGCAGCAGTCCGTCGGCGCCGTCCCGGAGGGCCTGCCGGTGTCGACGGTCGCCATGACCGACGACTACGACCCGGTCGTGATGTGGATGCGGGTCAACGCCCGCCCGTTCTACGACCGCGAGGCCCACGCGGCACCGGCGCCCGCGCCCGACCCCGGATACGGGTACACGAGCCCGAGGCCCTACTGACCACCGGCCCGATGTGACGCCGGTCACGATGGCGGGTCCGGCGGCCTCGATCGGTCTCAACTGCCCTGTTTGCGCGCCCGAATAGGGCCGGTACGCCCCCTGATGTCCACGTCCGGCAGGCGATCTTCCCTGTTCGGATAACGGAATCCCCTAGGCGGCATCACGTTTACGCATACTTTCTCCATCAGGCCTGGCGCGTGATCGAGAGCGCGTTGAAGACTCGCCTCTCAAGACGCGAGGCCATCGATCCTGTGATCGAACCAATCACGGGAACGGCTGGCTCTCTGGGCCGTCACCCACGTGCGGCCGGCGCAGGTAAGTGAACCAAGCCGCCCACAGCGGCGGACAAAGGCCGGTCACCACCGGCGAGAGGGGTCAGGTCAACTGTGACCGCACCGATCGAGACCACCGGGGCAGAGGCCGGAGCGCCTCCCGAGTCTGTGCTCGCCGGGGCCAAGAAGAGCCAGATCGAAGGGCGTTCACTCAGCCAGATCGCCTGGACCCGGTTCAAGCGGGACAAGGTGGCCGTGGCGGGCGGCGTCGTCGTCATTCTGCTCGTGCTGATGGCGGTGCTCGCCAAGCCGATCGAGTGGATCTTCGGGCTCGATCCGGACAAGTTCAACCAGGACCTCATCGACCCGGCGCTCCTCGCGCCCAAGGGCGGCTTCGGCGGCATGAGCTGGGCCCACCCGCTGGGCGTGGACCCGCAGTACGGCCGCGACATGCTCGCCCGCATCATCGACGGCTCCTGGGTCTCCCTCCTGGTCGCCGGTGGCGCCACCCTCCTCTCGGTGGTCATCGGCGCCGTACTCGGCGTTGTCGCCGGCTACTACGGCGGCTGGGTCGACAGCATCATCAGCAAGCTCATGGACACCTTCCTGGCGTTCCCGCTGCTGCTGTTCGCCATCGCCATCTCGGCCTCCGTGCAGGACGGCTTCTTCGGGCTCAACGGTCTGCCGCTGCGGATCTCCGTGCTGATCTTCGTGATCGGCTTCTTCAGCTGGCCGTACATCGGGCGTATCGTGCGCGCTCAGACGATGACCCTGCGCAGGCGGGAATTCGTCGAGGCCGCCACCAGCCTGGGAGCCCGCGGCCCGTACATCCTGTTCCGGGAACTGCTCCCCAACCTCGTCGCGCCGATCCTCGTCTACTCGACGCTGATCATCCCGACGAACATCCTCTTCGAGGCCGCGCTGAGCTTCCTCGGAGTCGGCATCGCACCGCCGCAGGCCTCCTGGGGCGGCATGCTCAGCAACGCCGTGGATCTCTACACCGCAGATCCGCAGTACATGTTCGTGCCCGGACTGGCGATCTTCATCACCGTCCTGGCATTCAACCTGCTGGGTGACGGGCTGCGTGACGCGCTCGACCCTCGCAGCAAGTGATCCATCGATAGAGGGGATCTTCCTCAACGTGAAGACGAGAAGGGTTATCGCCGCCGTGGCATCGGTCACGGTGCTCTCCCTGAGCGCGGCCGCGTGCGGCGGCGGGGGCGGCAAGAGCAGCAGTGGCGGCAACGGAACGAAGGACGCGGCGCTGGACTCCATCGTCAACGCGTCGAGCAAGAAGGGAGGCACGCTCAACCTGGAAGACTCTGACGTGCCGGACTCCCTTGACCCGGGCAACACCTACTACGGCTTCGTGCAGAACTTCTCGCGCCTGTACGCGCGGACGCTCGTCACGTTCAAGCCGGCCGCGGGCAAGGACGGCCTCACGGTCGTCCCGGACCTCGCGGAGTCCCTGGGCACGCCCAGCAAGGACGCCAAGACCTGGACGTACCACCTGCGTTCGGGCCTGAAGTTCGAGGACGGGACGCCGATCACGTCCAAGGACGTCAAGTACGCGATCGAGCGCTCCAACTTCGCGCCCGAGGCCCTGTCCAACGGCCCGACGTACTTCAAGGCGTACCTGGAGGGCGGCGACAAGTACAAGGGCCCGTACAAGGACAAGAACGGCCTGGCGTCCATCGCCACCCCGGACGACCGCACGATCGTCTTCCACCTGAACCAGCCGTTCGCCGACTTCGACTACCTGGCAACCTTCTCCCAGACGGCCCCCGTGCCGCAGGCGAAGGACGACGGTGCGAAGTACGTCCAGCACATCGTGTCCTCCGGCCCCTACAAGTTCGCGTCGTACGAGGAGGGCGCCAGCGCCGCCCTCGTCCGCAACCCGAACTGGGACCCGAAGACGGACCCGATCCGCAAGGCCCTGCCGGACAAGATCAACGTCAAGTTCAAGGTCAACCCGGTCTCGATCGACAACGACCTGCTGGCTGACAAGATCACGGCCGACCTCGCGGGCGCCGGTGTGCAGCCGCAGACCCAGCCGAAGGTCCTGAACGGCAAGTACGCCAAGCAGACGGACAACTCCTACGCCGGCGCCACCGGTTACATGGCGCTGAACCTGCACGTCGCGCCGTTCGACAACGTGCACTGCCGCAAGGCCGTGCAGTGGGCGGTCGACAAGCAGTCGGTGATCGACGCCATGGGCGGCTCGCCGAAGGGTGACGTGGCCACCACGCTGCTGCCGCCGTCCGTCAACGGCTACACCAAGTTCGACGAGTACCCGTCCGCGGGCCACAAGGGTGACGTGGCCAAGGCCAAGGACGAGCTGAAGCAGTGCGGCAAGCCGAACGGCTTCTCCACCACGCTGACGGCCCGTTCCGACCGTCCCTCCGAGATCGCGGGCGCCACGGCCATCCAGAACTCCCTGAAGGCCGTCGGCATCAACGTCGACATCAAGCAGTTCCCGTCCGGCAAGTACTTCGCCAACTTCGCCGGTGTCCCGAGCTACGTCCACCAGCACAAGCTCGGCATGATGATGATGGCGTGGGGCGCCGACTGGCCGACCGGCTACGGCTTCCTCGACCAGATCATCGACGGCAGCGCCATCAAGCCCTCGGGCGGCAACAACCTGATGGAGCTGAACGACCCGAAGATCAACGCCGCTCTCAAGGCGGCCATCGGCAACACCGACAGCGCGGCCCGCACCAAGGCCTGGGGTGACATCGACAAGATGGTCGCCGACAACGCCTCGGTCGTCCCGCTGATCTACCGCAAGAACCTGCTGATCAGGCCCACGTCCGCGACCAACGTCACGGTGACGCAGGCGTACCTCGGCATGTACGACTACCTGCTGCTGAGCTCCTCGAAGTAACAGCAGGCCGGATACCCCTGAAAGGCAGGTGAAGGCACCGGGTGGCCGGGGCGGACACACCCCGCCCCGGCCACCCGGAGCCGCACAGCTGTGGCTGCGTACATCATCCGACGCGTCTTCGGCGCATTGGTACTGCTGCTGGTGGTCAGCGCAGTCACCTTCGCCATCTTCTTCCTGGTCCCCCGGCTCGGCGGCCAGACAGCCACCCAGCTGGCCACCCAGTACGTCGGCAAGGACGCCAACCCCGCGTCCGTCGCCGCGATCAAGCACAACCTGGGACTCGACCAGCCCATCTACGTTCAGTACTGGGACTACATCAAGGGCCTGTTCGTGGGCGCCGACTACAAGTTCGGCCCCGACGCGACGCACTGCAGCGCCCCCTGCTTCGGGTACTCCTTCAAGAGTCACGTCGAAGTGTGGCCCCAGCTCCAGCAGCGCATCCCGGTCTCCTTCTCGCTGGCTGTCGGCGCGGCGGTGATCTGGCTGATCTTCGGTGTGACGACCGGTGTCGTCTCGGCGCTCCGCAAGGGCAAGCCGGTGGACCGCATCTCGATGTTCATCGCGCTCGCCGGCGTCTCGCTGCCGATCTTCTTCACCGGCCAGGTGATCAACGCGCTGTTCGTCTACCAGTGGCCCATCTGGGACAGCACCGACTACGTGCCGTTCACCCAGAACCCGGCCGACTGGGCCTGGCACCTGCTGCTGCCCTGGGTCAGCCTCGCGTTCCTCTTCTCCGCCACCTACGCCCGGCTCACCCGGGCGGGCATGCTGGAGACGATGAGCGAGGACTACATCCGCACGGCACGCGCCAAGGGCCTCAGGGAGTCCGTGGTCGTCACCAAGCACGGGCTGCGTTCCACGCTCACCCCGATCGTGACCATCTTCGGTATGGACTTCGGCACCCTCATCGGTACCGCGGTGCTCACCGAGACCGTCTTCTCCCTGCAGGGTGTCGGCGCGTACTCCATCCAGGCCATCAAGGACAACGACCTGCCCATCGTGATGGGCGTGACCCTGGTCGCCGCGTTCTTCATCGTCTTGTGCAATCTCCTCGTCGACCTGGTGTACGCAGCCATCGACCCCCGCGTGAGGTACTCGTGAGCAAGCTCGAAAAGGCGGCGCTCGGCGAACCGGCCGGCTCCGCCCCCTCCGACGCCGACGACGCGTTCCTCTCCGTACGCGATCTGCGCATCCACTTCAACACCGACGACGGCCTGGTCAAGTCGGTGGACGGTGTCAGCTTCGACGTGCGCCGGGGCAAGACCCTGGGCATCGTCGGTGAGTCCGGTTCCGGCAAGTCCGTCACCTCGCTCGGCGTGATGGGCCTGCACCGCGCGGCCAACGCCCACGTCTCGGGCGAGGTCTGGCTGGACGGCCAGGAACTGATCGCCGCCGACCCGGACGAGGTCCGGCGGATGCGCGGCCGCAAGATGGCGATGATCTTCCAGGACCCGCTGTCCGCGATGCACCCCTACTACACGGTCGGGGCGCAGATCGTCGAGGCCTACCGGGTCCACCACAAGGTCAGCAAGAAGGTCGCCAAACAGCGGGCGATCGAGATGCTGGACCGCGTGGGCATCCCGGAGCCGGCCAAGCGTGTCGACGGCTACCCGCACGAGTTCTCCGGCGGTATGCGCCAGCGCGCGATGATCGCGATGGCGCTGGTGAACAACCCCGAGCTGCTCATCGCCGACGAGCCGACCACCGCCCTGGACGTCACCGTCCAGGCGCAGATCCTGGACCTGATCCGGGATCTGCAGAAGGAGTTCGGCTCCGCGGTCATCATGATCACGCACGACCTCGGTGTGGTCGCCGAGATGGCCGACGACCTGCTGGTCATGTACGGCGGCCGGTGCGTGGAGCGCGGGCCGGCCGAGGAGGTCTTCGCCGCGCCCCGCCACCCCTACACCTGGGGTCTGCTCGGCTCGATGCCGCGGCTGGACCGGGAGGAGACCGACCGGCTCATCCCGATCAAGGGCTCCCCGCCCTCCCTCATCAACGTCCCGTCCGGGTGCGCCTTCAACCCGCGCTGCCCGTACGCGGACATCCCGAAGGACAACGTCACCCGCACGGTCCGCCCCGAGCTGACCGAGGTCGGCAGCGGGCACTGGGCGGCCTGCCACATGACGCAGGAGCAGCGGGAGCGTATCTGGACCGAAGAGATTGCGCCGAAGCTGTGAGCGACGAAAAAGTGAGCATCCCCGCGCAGAGTGACGGTGCCGCCGCCGAGGACACCGCCGTCTCCGACGGCGAGATCCTGCTGAAGGTAACCGGACTCCAGAAGCACTTCCCGATCCGCAAGGGCCTGCTGCAGCGGCAGGTCGGGGCGGTGCGCGCCGTCGACGGCATCGACTTCGAGGTGCGCAAGGGCGAGACCCTGGGCGTCGTGGGCGAGTCCGGCTGCGGCAAGTCGACCATGGGCCGGCTGATCACCCGGCTGCTCGAACCGACCGCGGGCACTGTGGAGTTCGAGGGCAAGGACATCACGCACCTCGGCGTGGGCGGTATGCGTCCCATGCGCCGCGATGTGCAGATGATCTTCCAGGACCCGTACTCGTCGCTGAACCCGCGCCACACCATCGGCACCATCGTCGGCGCTCCCTTCAAGCTCCAGGGCGTCGAGCCCGAGGGCGGCATCAAGAAGGAAGTGCAGCGGTTGCTGTCGGTGGTCGGCCTCAACCCCGAGCACTACAACCGCTATCCGCACGAGTTCTCCGGCGGCCAGCGCCAGCGCATCGGCATCGCCCGCGCGCTGGCCCTGAAGCCGAAGCTGGTGGTCGCCGACGAGCCGGTGTCCGCGCTGGACGTGTCGATCCAGGCGCAGGTGGTGAACCTGCTGGACGACCTCCAGGAGGAGCTGGGCCTGACGTACGTGATCATCGCGCACGACCTTTCGGTCGTCCGGCACGTCTCGGACCGGATCGCGGTGATGTACCTCGGCAAGGTCGTGGAGCTCGCCGACCGGGACTCGCTGTACAAGGCGCCGATGCACCCGTACACCAAGGCGCTGATGTCGGCCGTCCCGATCCCCGACCCGCAGCGGAAGTACACGAAGAGCGAGCGGATCCTGCTCAAGGGCGACGTTCCCTCGCCGATCGCGCCGCCGAGCGGCTGCCGCTTCCACACCCGGTGCTGGAAGGCGACGGAGATCTGCCGGACCACCGAGCCGGCGCTGCTGGAGCTGAGGCCCGGTCAGCGGGTCGCCTGCCACCACCCGGAGAACTTCGCGGACCAGGCCCCGCAGGACACCGTTCTGCTCTCCGCGGCCAAGGAGGCGGCCGAGCTGGTCTCCGACGAGGTTCTCGCGGAGTCGGCGGAGACGTCGGCGGCGGTGGCGGCGGAACTGGCCGAGGAGTCCGCGGAGGCGTCTGCCGAGGAGACCGCCGAGGAAGCAGCCGAGCCGGCCTCCGAGGAGACCTCCGAGACTCCCGAGGAGTCCACCGAGGCGACCTCTGAGGCGTCCGCCGAGGCCGCCGAGACCGAGTCCCAGGAGTCAACCGACAAGTAGCACATGACAACTGGGCAAAGTCATGTACATGCCTGAACGGGAGAGTGCACAGTCGTCCGTGTCCGACCACTGATCGGTACACGCTCGAAAGGGACGACTGATGGCACTCTCCCGTTCGGCACGTCTGGGGACTCTCGCGACCGCGGCGGTCTCCTTCCTGGTCATCGCCGCCGCGCCTGCCCCCACCCGGGGCGCCCCCGGCATCGAGGACCCCTACTTCCCCAATCTCGGCAACGGCGGCTTCGACGCCCTCCACTACGACCTCGACGTCGCCTACGCCCCCGACACCGGCCGCCTGGACGGCCGTACGACCCTCACCGCGCGCGCCACCCAGAGCCTCTCCTCCTTCGACCTGGACCTCCAGCAGCTGAATGTCAGCGGCGTCGAAGTCGACGGCAGACACGCCCAGTTCACGCGCACCGGGGACGAACTCGTCATCACCCCGCGCCACAGCCTCGCCCGGGGCCGCACCTTCCGGGTCACCGTCACGTACGGCGGCATACCGGAGCCCCTCGGCGGCCCCATCGTGTTCGGCTCCAAGTACGGCTGGATGAAGACCGCAGACGGCGTCTTCGTGGCCTGCGAGCCCAACGCCGCCTCCACCTGGTTCCCGTCCAGCGACCACCCCGCCGACAAGGCCACCTACGACATCCGGATCAAGGCGCCCAAGGGCCTGACCGGCGTGTCCAACGGCCGGCTCGTGTCGACGTACGACAAGGGCGGCTCGACGTACACCCACTGGCGCGAGTCGAGGCCCATGGCGACCTACCTCGCGACCGCCACCATCGGGAAGTTCGACGTCCGCACCGGGCGCACCCCCGGCGGCATCCCGATCTACGTGGCTATCGATCCGGTGCTGAAGAACAGCAACAGCGTCGACGTGTACGCCGTCACCGCCGCCGCCACCGACTACTGGTCGCAGCTCTTCGGGCCTTACCCGTTCGAGGAGACCGGCGCGATCGTGGACGACATGCCCGAGGCCGGGTTCTCGCTGGAGGTGCAGAGCAAGCCCGCCTACTCGGCCGTGCGCAACGAGACGACCATCGTGCACGAACTGGCCCACCAGTGGTTCGGCGACTCGGTGAGCGTGGCGCAGTGGAAGGACATCTGGCTCAACGAGGGCTTCGCCACCTACGCCCAGTGGCTGTGGGCGGAGCACCAGGGGACCAGGTCGGCCCATGACTCCTTCCGCGCCGCCTACGACGCCCGCCCCGCCGACTCGTCGTTCTGGCAGATCAAGGTCGCCGACCCGCAGCGCGACACGATGTTCGCCTCCGCCGTCTACCAGCGTGGCGCGATGACGCTGCAGATGCTCCGGGAGCGGATCGGCGACCGGGCCTTCTTCAAGCTGCTGCCCGCCTGGACCAGGCTCCACCGGTACGGCAACGCGGACACCGCCGACTTCATCCGCCTCGCCGAGCGCGTCAGCGGGCGGCAACTGGGCGACCTGTTCGACACCTGGTTGTTCACCACAGGGAAACCCGCCCTGTGACCTGGCTTTGTAAGGCGCACACCGTTCATCGGGTGAGAATGTAGGGGTGCAGCTCCAGCCATTCTTCACTCCCTCCGTCCAGCACACGCTCGATGTCATCGGCATCTTCGTGTTCGCGATCTCCGGCGCGCTGCTGGCCGTCCGGAAGAACTTCGACGTCTTCGGCATCGCCGTCCTCGCCGAGGTGACCGCGCTGGGCGGAGGGCTGTTCCGTGACCTGGTCATCGGAGCCGTCCCCCCGGCCGCCTTCACCGACCTCGGGTACTTCCTCACCCCGCTGCTCGCCGCGCTCGTCGTCTTCTTCCTGCACCCGCACGTGGAACGCATCCAGTCGGCGGTGCTGGTCTTCGACGCGGCCGGCCTCGGCCTGTTCTGCGTCAGCGGTACGACGAAGGCATACAGCTACGGCCTGGGCCTGACCGCGTCGGCGACGCTGGGCCTCGCCACCGCGGTCGGCGGCGGCGTACTGCGGGACGTGCTGGCCAACGAGGTGCCCTCACTGCTGCGCTGGGACCGCGATCTGTACGCGGTCCCAGCGATCGTCGGCGCCACGATGGTGGTGCTGTGCATCCGCTATGACGTCCTGACCCCCCTCACCAGTGGGCTCGCCGCGGTCACCGCCTTTGTGCTGCGCCTGCTCGCGATGCGGTTCCACTGGCGAGCGCCGCGTGCGTGGAACCGCCGGTCGACGGTGACCGAGGACTGAGCGGGCTGGCCGTGTGCGTGTGGCTGTGCCGCACGGTGCCGCCGTGCCCCATCTCCATGGTCAGCCACTCGAACACCGTCGGTACCTGCGGCCGCCACAGCGCCATCGAGTGCCCGCCCATGCTGCGCGGCAGGAAAACCACCCGCACGTACGTCGGCGGCTTCGCGATCTGCTCCAGCGCCACACCGGCCTGGTAGCCGTCGCCGTTCTCGCCGGAGATGTACAGCGCGATCCTCGGCGGCGTGCGGTAGCGCTTCAGGATGTAGTAGGGGTTGTTGGCCCGCCGCAGCTCGATGCTCCCGGCGGCCAGCGAGTTGCGCTCGCCGATCGGGTCGTTGTAGCCGGACAGGCTGATGGCGGCCCGGTAGCGGTCGGGGTGCGCGACCGCGAGCTTGGTCGCACAGTGGGCGCCGGCCGAGTAGCCGGCCGCGGCCCAGCCGTCCGGTGCGGACTCGGCGCGGAAGTTGTCCGTGATCATCTTCGGCACGTCGATGCTCAGCCACGTGTCCGCGTTCACGGTGCCGGGGATGTTGGCGCACCCCGTGTCGATCTTGGCGATCAGGTTGGTCCGCGGCGACACCAGGATGAACGGCGCGACCTGCCCGCTCTTCATCAGCGGCTCCAGCTGCTCGTGCACCTTCAGCGAGCCGAACCAGGCCTTCGCCGAACCCGGATAGCCCGAGAGCAGTTCGACGACCGGGAACTTCTTGTTCTTGTAGGCCGGCTCGTTGTACTGCGGCGGCAGCCAGACGTAGACCTCGGCGTTCACGCCCGACACCCGGCCCTTGAGCTGGGTGACCTTGACGCCGCCGGCCGCGTGCATGGCGGGGCCGTCGGCGGGGGTGAACTTCTGCTGCACCTTGGGCAGCTTCTTGTACGCGATGCCGCCGGTGCCGTCGGCACCGAGGTTGGCGGCCTGCTGCACGTGGTTGCCCGTGCCGAGCAGGTCCGCCCAGTTGTCGTAGAGGTTGTTCTGGTTGTTGACCAGCACGAAGATCAGCGTGACGGCCGTGACCTGGGCGAACAGCAGCATCAGCAGCCGGAGCGCGGCACGCAGCGGCCTGGGTCCGCGCAACCGCGACCACAGCACGAGTGGCAGTATCAGTGCGACCACCGCCAGCACGATGGTCGTGTAGAGGAACGGAGTCCCGGTGAGGCTCATGTCCCCATAGAGGGGAAACCCGGGCTCGGGGTTGTGGACGTGTCCGGACACTTACCGAAGAATTGCCGGAACCTCACCCGGGAGAGGGATCCAGCCGGTCGGCGCCAGGAGAAAGCTACCGCTTAGTAGCTTCCTGTTGTACCGTTCATCCATGCCAGAAGCAGCTTCCGCACCCTCCCCGTCGCGGGCCGTGATCGGCGACAGCGAGTTCGACCGCGACACCGCGGTCACCCGGCGCGAACCCGGGGTCTACGACATCGACCTCTCCGCCGGCTGGACCATCTTCGACGCCGTCAACGGCGGCTATCTGCTGGCCGTCCTCGGCCGGGCCCTCGCGGACGCCCTGCCGCACCCGGACCCGTTCACGATCTCCGCGCACTACCTGACCGCATCCCGCCCCGGCCCGGCGGTCGTCCGCACGGACACGGTCCGCACCGGCCGCACCCTGTCCACCGGCCAGGCCTCCCTCTCCCAGTACGACGACGAGGGCAACGAGGTCGAACGCATCCGCGTCCTCGCCTCCTACGGAGACCTCACCGCCCTCCCCGACGACGTCCGTACGACGGCGACGCCGCCCGCGATCCCGCCGCTGGAGGAGTGCTTCGGCCCTGAGGACGGTCCTGCTCCGGTCGAGGGCGGCTCGGCGATCGCCGACCGCCTGATGCTCAAGCTGGACCCGGCGACCCTCGGCTGGGCCCTCGGCGCGCCCTCGGGCAAGGGCGAGATGCGGGCCTGGTTCGGCCTGGCCGACGGCCGCGAGCCCGACCCGCTGTCTCTGCTGCTCGCGGTGGACGCCCTGCCGCCCACGGCCTTCGAGCTCGGCCTGAAGGGCTGGGTGCCCACGGTCGAACTCACCGTCCACGTCCGCCGCCGCCCGGCCCCCGGCCCGCTGCGGGTGTCCATCACCACCCGCAACCTGGCCGGCGGCTTCCTGGAGGAGGACGCCGAGATCTGGGACAGCGAGAACCACCTGGTCGCCCAGTCCCGCCAGCTGGCCAGGGTGAGGCTGGGCTGACCCGGTCTCCCCCGGTTCGGCTGGATCGGGGCTCGGCTGGGCTGCGAAGGTGGCCGCAAGCCCAGCGGCGCGTCCCCGCACTCGGGCTCGGCCGAGCGGCGTGCGTCAGGCTCGGCTCAGCGGGGTGCGGCCCAGCCAAGCCGCCAGCTCCCCGTAGACGCCGGCGCCCTCGGGGGCCGCGCAGCGGCTGTCGAAGGGTGTCTCGGCGTCCCGCGGCCGGGAGTCCGGCAGGACCGCACGGGCGGTGGCGAGGGCGAACCCGGCGAGCTCCGGGTCGAGTTCGAGCGGGTGACCGACCGCCTCCGAGAGGTCCCACGTGTGGGTCACGATCTCCATGACATAGCCGGAGAGCGCCGCGTGCCCCGGCACCTCGCCCCACGGCACCCGCACCGGTGACGTCATCCGCTCGTCGCTCTCCCAGGCCTTCAGGACGCGGACGCGCACCTCGTCGTAGGCCGCCGCCCAGCCGTCGTCCGCGACCCCGTGGGCGGTCGGCTCCACCGCCATTCCGTCGCCGCCCTCGCCGACCACCGCGATCCGCCGGGTGCCGCCGACCATGTGGCCCAGCAGGGCCCGTACATCGAACTCGGAACACGGTGTCGGGCCGGTGAGGTGTTCGGGGCGCACGCTCTTGATAAGGGTCGCCGCCTGCTCGGTGGCACGGGTGTAGAGGGGGCGCGGGTCGGTGAAGCCGGTGGTCGTCATGGTGTGCCTCTCTGTTTCTCCGTGAGTCGGTAGGACGAGGATCGCGGGATAACCTGACATCTCCCGTCAACATTTGCGAGAAGCTCGCCGAGGACGGGATTCTGGGCGCGTGAAGTCCGACCGGCTGCTGTCGATCCTGCTGCTCCTGCAGACCCGGGGCCGCGTCCCCGCGCATGAACTCGCCGACCGGCTGGAGGTGTCGGTCCGCACCATCTACCGGGACATCGAGGCGCTGTCGGCCTCCGGTGTCCCGGTGTACGCCGAGCGCGGCCGGCACGGCGGCATCGAACTCCTCGCCGGCTTCCGCACCGACGTCACCGGACTGACCGCCGACGAGTCCCGCGCCCTGTTCATCCTGGCCGCCCAGGGCGCCCACGCCGCTCTCGGCCTGGACGCGGCCCTCGGCTCGGCCCTGCGCAAGGTGATGGCCGCGCTTCCGGCGCCGCACCGGCCCGCCGCCGAGGTGACCAGCCGTCGCATCCTGGTCGACGCCACCCGCTGGAAGAGCGGCCCCCCGCAGGCGGTCGACCTGGAGGTGCTGCAGGAGGCGGTCTTCGCCGACCGGCGCCTGAGGCTGCGCTATCGGCACAGCGGGGAGCGGGAGCCGCGGACGTACACCGTGGACCCGTACGGCCTGGTCGCCAAGGCCGGGGTCTGGTACCTGGTAGCCGACCGGCGCGGAGCGCCCCGGCTGTTCCGGGCCGACCGGATCCGCTCGGCCCGGCCGCTGGACGAGCCGGTGCGGCGCCGCCCGGGCATCGAACTCGCCGACGTCTGGGAGGTGTTGCGGCGCCAGGTGGAGGAGCGGCCCGGGGGCGGGACCGAGGTCACGGTCCGGGTGCGGCGGGCGCGCCTCGACATGCTCCAGCGCGTGATGGCCGCGCAGCTCATCGAACTCCCCGACGACGACGGCGAGAGCGAGTGGGTCACTGCCCGGCTGGTCTTTCCGGTGCTGCGCGCGGTCCGCCAACTCCTCGCGTTCTCCGACCAGGTCGAGCTGCTGGACCCGCCCGAGGCCCGCGCGGAACTGCTGACGGCGGCCCGTTCTGTCACCGCCTTGTACCAAGGGGGCCCTTGAGCCGGGATTGACAGCCGGCGGACAGGATGGGCTCAAGTACCGCCAAGCCGACGTTGGTTGAGTGCGGCTCCGCAGGACTTCCTCATCCTCACCGGAGCTGACTCTCATGAAGCGTGTCCGTCTCGTGCCCGCCGTCGCCCTGCTGGCCCTGTCCCCGCTGCTGCTGACGGCGTGCGGCTCCGGCGATTCGCCCTCCTCCTTCGGCAGCAACTCCGGTCAGCAGCAGGGCTGTCAGGCGCCGTCCGGCATGCCCACGGGCGGTGCCGGCGGCCGCCGGTTGAGCGGGATGCCGTCCGGTGCCCCGTCGGGCGTGCCGTCGGGCGCGTCGTCGGGAGCGTCCACCGTGAAGCCGAGCGGCACACCCAGCGGCGTGCCCTCGGGCATGCCGAGCGGCGCGCCCGGTGGCCGGGGCGGGCAGGGCGGTACCGGCGGCGGCCAGGGTGGCGGCTGTGGTGGTCCGGGCGGGGGACAGGCCCGGCAGGGCTGAGCGCCCAGCGGGGCTGAGCGGCGGTGGGGGGCGGTGCGCGCTGGGCGTGCCGCCCCTGCCTGTGCCCGGAGTTTTCCTTGCCCGGTGGGGTTTCTGTGCCCGGCGGGTTCCTGTGTCCCTGGTGGTTCAGTCCAGCCAGTGGCCGCGGCCGATGCTGATGAGCCGCAGCTGCCGGGTGGCGAGCTGGGTGACGCGCTCCCGCTCCTCCGCCGGGGCCTCCAGGGCCTCCAGGAACAGCGAGGCGGTGATCAGCATCTGGTCGACGTAGAGATGCGCGAGCATCAGCAGGTCGTCCTCGCTCCAGCCGGCGGCCTCGGGATCCTTGGCCAGCTCGGCCTTCACCTCCTCGGCGAACCGGGCCAGTTGGGCCTGAATGGCCTCGCGCACCGGCTGCACGCCGCCGTGCCGTTCCCGGGCGATGAACCGGACATGTGCGGGGTACTGGTCCACGTGGTGGGCGATCAACTCGATGGCCCGCGCGATGCGTTCCTCGCTGTCGCCCGCCGCGGACACGGTCGTGCGCACCATGGGATGCAGACTGCCCAGCGCCTCGTCGACCAGCGCGACACCGAGGTCGGCGGTCGAGCGGAAGTGCCGGTAGAACGCGGTCGGGGCGACGCCGACGGCCCGGGTGACCTCGCGCAGACCCAGGCTGCTCAGGCTCTGCTCCTCCAGCAGCGCGAGCGCGGCGTCGAGGAACGCCTGCCGGGTCTTCTGCTTCTGCGCCTGC
Source organism: Streptomyces sp. NPDC031426 (assembly GCF_055581585.1). NCBI lineage: Bacteria > Bacillati > Actinomycetota > Actinomycetes > Kitasatosporales > Streptomycetaceae > Streptomyces > Streptomyces sp. NPDC031426. The sequence goes on along the minus strand of NZ_JBVIJE010000010.1, from coordinate 295,792 downwards.
CGGATGCCGAGGGTGTGACTCATGTCATCCAGTTAACAACTGTTCTCTGGAATTGGGAAGTCGAGAAGCGCGTTAGAGTAGAAGTCAGTGAACAACTGTTACTACAACCGTTCACCGAAGCTTCACACCGGCCCGATACGAGGTATCCCGGAGGGGGATCTGATCCCATGTTGTTCCTCGTCGCCGCACTCATGCTGCTCGGTGTCGTGCTGGGCACCGTCGCCCACGCGCCGCTGACCGTCACCGCCGCGGTCGCCGCCGTCATCGCCGTCTGGCTCGGCATCTTCGCGATCCGCGAGCGCCTCGGCCGCCGACGCCGTACGCCGGCCAACTGACCGTCCGCCACGACTTCCAGGAGCTGAGCACCATGCAACTCACCGCACCGGTCACGAGCGGCAACGACACCCGCCCGGCCGCGCGCGACGCCGACGGCATGGCCGTGGCGTCCTTCATCCTCGGCCTTCTCGGCCTGCTCGTCCTCAACATCTTCCTCGGCCCGATCGCCATCGTCCTTGCCGCCGCCGCCCTCTGGCGCGGCACCGCCCGCCGTGGCCGGGCCCTCCTGGGCTTGACCCTGGGCGTCGCCGACCTGGTCACCCTGGCGATCGCCATGCAGGTCTCCCACACCCTGTCGTGGAGCCTGTGACCCCCACCTGACCGGCCAGTGCCCCGAGGACGACGGGGCCACCGACCACAACTCGAGCACCCCCCACCGCCGTTCCCTCGCGGGGCATCCGACCTGCTCCCACCACCGCCGTGGGGCATGTGGTCCGCCGGGCCGCCACCGCCGTGGGGCATCTGGGCTGCTGCCTGCTACTGCGGTGGGGCATCTGGGTCGCCGCCCGCCACCGCCGTTCCCGCCGCGGGGCATCCGGCCTGGTCCCAACCACCGCCGTGGGGCACCCCGTCCGCCGCTCGCCACCGCCGTTCTCACGGTGTGGCACTTGTCCCGCGCCCGCCACCGGCGTAGGGCAGCCGTCCCGCCGCCCGCCACCGCCGTTCTCGCCGCGGGGCGCTTGGCCGGCCACCTCGCCACCGCCGTGGGCAGTCGTTCCGCTGGGGCGGAACGGGTGGGCACGGCTGACAGCGCAGGGTGTCTCGCCACCGAGCTCAGGTGCAGCGCGGGTGGAGCGCACGGCAGGCCCGACGCACAGTGCCTCGTCATCGAGCTCAGCTGCTGCTCGGGTAGGGCGCACGGCAGGCCCGACGCAGGGCGTCTCGCCACCACGCGCAGGTGCTGCGCGGCAGGGCGCACGGCAAGCCCGGCACAGGGCACCCCTGCCGGGCCCAGCCGCAGCCCCCGCAAGCCGCCCCCCGCCAAGGCGCGACCTCGCGGCCGAGGCACGCTGGAAGGGGGCCGTAGAATCAGGGCACCATGGCTTACCTCGACCACGCCGCGACCACCCCGATGCTCCCGGAGGCGGCAGAGGCCCTGACCGCCCAGTTGAGCATCACGGGCAACGCCTCCTCCCTCCACGCATCCGGCCGGCAGGCACGCCGCACGGTCGAGGAATCCCGCGAAACCCTCGCCGAAGCGCTCGGCGCCCGCCCCAGCGAGGTCGTCTTCACCTCCGGCGGCACCGAAGCCGACAACCTCGCCGTCAAGGGCCTGTACTGGTCTCGGCGCGCCGCCGACCCGGCCCGCACCCGGATCCTCGCCAGCCCCGTCGAGCACCACGCCGTCCTGGACGCCGTCCACTGGCTCGGCGAGCGCGAGGGCGCGACGGTCGAGTACCTCCCCGTCGACTCCTACGGCCGCGTCCACCCCGACGCCCTGGGCGAGGCCATCGCCCGCAACCCCGACGACGTCGCCCTGGTCACCGTGATGTGGGCCAACAACGAGATCGGCACGATCCTGCCGGTGCGCGAACTCGCCGAGGTGGCCGCCGAGTTCGGGATCCCGATGCACGCCGACGCGGTCCAGGCCTTCGGTCAGGTCCCGGTCGACTTCGCCGCCTCCGGCCTCGCCGCGATGACCGTCTCCGGCCACAAGATCGGCGGCCCGTACGGCATCGGCGCGCTGCTGCTGGGCCGCGACCAGACCCCCGTACCCGTCCTGCACGGCGGCGGCCAGGAGCGGCACGTCCGCTCCGGCACCCTCGACGTCCCGGCCATCGCCGCCTTCGCCGTAGCCGGCCGGCTCGCCGGCGAGCGGCGGGAGTGGTTCGCCCGGGAGGTCGGCGCCCTGCGCGACCAGCTGATCGCGGCCGTCCGCAGTGCCGTCCCGGACGCGATCCTCGGCGGCGACCCGGCGCCCGAGGGCCGGCTGCCGGCCAACGCGCACTTCACCTTCCCCGGCTGCGAGGGCGACTCCCTGTTGCTCCTGCTGGACGCCCAGGGCATCGAGTGCTCGACGGGCTCCGCCTGCACCGCGGGCGTCGCCCAGCCCAGCCACGTCCTGCTCGCCACCGGCACCGACCCGGACCTGGCCCGCGGCACCCTGCGCTTCTCCCTCGGTCACACCTCCACGGAGGCGGACGTCGAGGCGGTCGCCAAGGCGATCGGCCCGGCGGTGGAGCGCGCCCGGGCGGCGGGACTCAGCTGAGGGCGCGAACGGGCGCCGGGGCGCGTACCGGGACATGAAAGCGACCTACGAGGCGGGTTCCCTTCGCCGGCATTGTCCGGATCAGGTTCTGGGGGTCGCCATCCGGTCCAGTCCTTGCGACCTTCTGGCCTCTCAGCCCGAGCGTCGACGTCGGCACCAGCGGAGACGATGTACCTCTCCTTGAAGAGAACAGGTATCTCTCGCTGACGTCGGCTACTCCGCTTGGGCTCCCTCACTCGTCTCGTAGGTCTTGCAACCAGCATAGAACGGCACTTACCGGACAAAAAAGGGCCTAGTTCTTGATTTTTTTCAGATATCGGTCCCAGTCCCAGTGCGGCCCCGGATCAGTGTGGTCCGTCCCCGGCACCTCCACGTGCCCGATGATGTGCTCACGGTCCACGGGTATGCCGTACCGCCCGCATATCGCCGCCGTCAGCCGCGCCGAGGACGAGTACATGGCGTCTGTGAAGGAGGACGCGTCCGCGACGAAGCCCTCGTGCTCGATGCCGACACTGCGCTCGTTGTACTCCCGGTTGCCTGCGTGGAAGGCCACGTCCAGTTCCCGTATCAGCTGGGTGATCCGGCCGTCCTTGCGCACGATGTAGTGCGCCGCCGCGCCGTGCGCCGGGTCCTGGAATGCCTTCACCGCGCTCGCGTAGCCGCCCTGCGTGACATGGATGACGACCCGGTCGACCGCGTAGTCGTCCGGCCGGTCCGCCCGCCGGTAGTTGGCCGGGGAGGCCGGCACCCAGCGCGCGCCCCGGAAGTCCACGGCCCCCGCCACCCGGGGCTTCTCCACCCCGGGCAGCCGCCACCACAGGTGCGTCAGCTCCTCGCGGGCCAGCGCGGCCGTGCCCACGGCGGCCGCCGCGCCGCCGACCAGCAGGGCCCGCCGCCCCAGCCGCCGATCCGTGTCACTCATTCCGCCCCCGCACACGCCCCGTTCCGCCCCTTGTGATCGTCAACGGATATCCGGCGGTCCCGGTTCCCACGGCCCCGTACCCTGGAGGAGCTATGACTGAGACCCCGCAGCGCCCCCTCCGCGTCCTCGCCGCCATGTCCGGTGGAGTCGACTCCGCCGTCGCCGCCGCACGCGCCGCGGAAGCCGGCCACGACGTCACCGGCGTCCACCTCGCGCTCTCCGCGAACCCGCAGTCGTTCAGGACCGGCGCGCGGGGCTGTTGCACCATCGAGGACTCGCGTGACGCCCGCCGCGCGGCCGACGTCATCGGCATCCCCTTCTACGTCTGGGACCTCGCCGACCGCTTCCGCGAGGACGTGGTCGAGGACTTCGTCGCCGAGTACGAGGCCGGCCGCACCCCCAACCCGTGCCTGCGCTGCAACGAGAAGATCAAGTTCGCCGCGCTGCTCGACAAGGCGCTCGCCCTCGGCTTCGACGCGGTCTGCACCGGTCACTACGCCAAGGTGATCGTGCGTGCGGACGGCTCCCGCGAGCTGCACCGCGCCTCCGACATGGCGAAGGACCAGTCGTACGTCCTCGGTGTGCTGGACGAGGAGCAGCTCGCCCACGCGATGTTCCCGCTCGGCGACACGGTCACCACCAAGGAGGAGATCCGCGCCGAGGCCGAGCGCCGCGGTCTCGCGGTCGCCAAGAAGCCCGACTCGCACGACATCTGCTTCATCGCCGACGGCGACACCCAGGGCTTCCTGGCGAAGCGGCTGGGCCGGGCGGAGGGCGACATCGTCGACGAGTCCGGCACCAAGGTGGGCACGCACGAGGGCGCCTACGGCTTCACCATCGGCCAGCGCAAGGGCCTGCGCATCGGCACCCCCGCCCCCGACGGCAAGCCCCGCTACGTCCTCGACATCTCCCCGGTCACCAACACGGTCACCGTCGGCCCCGCCGCCGCCCTGGACGTCACCGCCCTCACCGCCATCAAGCCCCGCTGGTGCGGCACCGCCCCCACCGGCCCCGGCACCTACACCGCCCAGCTGCGCGCCCACGGCGGCGAGACCGAGGTCATCGCGGAGCCGGTCGACGGCGAACTGCGCGTGCGCTTCACCGAACCGGTCCGCGGCGTCGCCCCCGGCCAGGCGATCGTGCTGTACGACGGCACGCGCGTGGTCGGCTCGGCGACGATCGCGTCGACCACGCGCGCGACGGCCGCGGCGGTGTAGCCGGCAGCGAGCCCGCCGCCTAGCCCGCGAAGAACTCCGCCAGCACCGGCCCCAGGACGTCCGGCTCCACCATGTGGGTCTGGCCCGCCAGCTCGCGGTACGCGGCCTCGGGCACCGTCCTGGAGATCTCCCGGCACGCCTCGCGCATCCACTCCGGGCTCGCGCCGCCCGCGACCGCCAGCACGGGCACGGAGATCCCGGCGAGCCGGTCCCGGGGGAGCAGTCCGTCGCCCATGACCGAGTCGTCGTACGCCAGACTCGGAGCGACGGCCTCCATCCCGGCCCACATCGGCGACTGGCGGGCGCGCTGGATCATCCCCTCGGCCAGACCCGTCAGCCGCAGGAACAGCTCCACCGCGTCCCCGCGCCGCTCCTCCGAGAGCGCCTTGTTCAGCTGCTCCTTGTAGGTGGCCTCCCGCTCGGCACCTCCCCGGAGGAAGTCCGCGTACGGCACCTCGTACACGGCCGCCCGGCCGACCGGCAGCCCGCTCGCCACCGCCTCCAGCACCAGCGCGCCGCCCGAGGAGACCCCGAACAGCGCCGCCTGGCCTCCCACGGCGTCGATCAGCGCGGCCAGGTCCTCGACCTCGCGCTCGACCGCGTAGGGCTTCGTGTCCCCGCTCTCGCCGCGGCCCCGGCGGTCGTAGACGACGACCGTGCAGCGGCCCGCGAGCCGCTGCCCCAGGGGCGCCACGGTGCCACCGGTGGACATCGCGCCGCTCACCAGGATCACCGTCGGCCCCTGACCGGTCACTTGGTACGCGAGGGCCGTTCCGTCCCGAGAAGTCGTCTTCTTGTCCATGTCGGTGCAGACTGCCGTACCGGTACGGACTCATCGCTCACGACACGTCGACGTCGTAGAAGCAGAAGTGATCCTTGATCTCCGCCACCCCCGGCTTCGGCTCCGGGTACGCCCACACCAGGTCCGGCGCGTCCGGCAGCGACCAGTAGGACGCCGTGCCCTTGAAGGGGCACACGGTGTGTGTGGTGGAGGGGGTCAGCAGATCGAGCCGTACATCCTCGGCGGGGATGTAGTACCGCACCGGACAGCCGGTCTCGCGCAGCACCAGCGGCCGGTCGGTCTCCGCGAGCACCTGGTCGCCGTGCACCACGCGCACGTGCTGCTCGCTCTTGTCGATGGTGATCGTGTGTCCTTCGGTCATACAGGGACAGCACTGGCGGGCCCGCGCTTCTTCCCGCGTACGGGGCGGGCCGTACGGTAGGGGCCATGAACATCTGCGTCTTCCTGTCCGCCGCCGACCTCGACGAGCGTTACACGCGCCCCGCGCGCGAGTTCGCCGAACTCATCGGCAAGGCCGGTCACACCCTGGTGTGGGGCGGCTCCAACGTCGGTCTGATGAAGGTCGTCGCGGACGGGGTGCACGAGGCGGGCGGCAGGCTGCTGGGCGTGTCCGTGGAGTTCCTCGCCAACAAGGCGCGGCCCGGCGCGGACGAGATGGTCATCGCCGCCGACCTCGCCGAGCGCAAGAAGCTCCTGCTGGAGAAGGCCGACGCCGTGGTGATCATGGTGGGCGGCACCGGCACGCTGGACGAGGCCACCGAGATCCTGGAGCTGAAGAAGCACGGCCGCACCGAGAAGCCGGTCGTCCTGCTGAACACCGCGGGCTTCTACGACGGCCTCAAGCAGCAGTTCCGCCGCATGGAGGAGGAGGGCTTCCTGCCCCGCCCGCTGTCCGATCTGGTGTTCTTCGCCGAGGAGCCGGTCGGCGCGCTGGCGTACCTGGAGGAGTCGCTCGGCATCCGCTGATGCGAGCATGGCGGGCATGGCTACTCATGTGATCACCGGGGCCGGGTCCGGCATCGGGGCGGCCGTCGCCCGCCGTCTGCACGCGCGCGGGGACGACGTCGTCCTGCACGCGCGTGACGCGGGCCGCGCGAAGGAACTGGCGGCCGAGTTCCCCGGCGCCCGCACCCTGGTGGGCGACCTCGCGGATCCGGACCGGCTCTCCTGGGCGTTCTCCCACCAGACCCTCCCGGACCGCGTGGACTCCCTGCTGCACATCGCCGGTGTCGTCGATCTGGGCGAGGTCGGCGATCTGACTCCCAAGTCCTGGCACCACCAGCTCAACGTCAACCTGATCGCCCCCGCCGAGCTGACCCGGCACTTCCTGCCCCAGCTGCGTGCGGCCCGCGGCCATGTGATCTTCGTGAACTCCGGCGCCGGCCTGAGCGCCCACGCCGGCTGGTCCGCCTACGCCGCCTCCAAGCACGGCCTGAAGGCCCTCGCCGACGCGCTGCGCCACGAGGAGCACCCCAACGGCATCCGGGTCACCTCGGTCTACCCCGGCCGCACGGCCAGCCCCATGCAGGCCAAGGTCCACCAACAGGAGGGCAAGGACTACGACGCGTCCAAGTGGATCGACCCCGAGTCGGTCGCCACGACGATCCTCATGGCCCTGGATTTGCCCGCAGACGCGGAGATCAACGACCTGACGGTACGACCGGGGCGGTGAGCGGGGCGGACGGCGCCGAGGTCTTCGCGGCGGAGGAGCTGACGGAACTGCGCGCGCCGACCACCACGGGCGAGTTCACGGGCGACATCTGTCGAGACGCCGACCCGCCCGTCTCCCGGCCGGCCGAGTCGGGTGGGCGGGCGAAGGCCCCGGGGGTCCAGGGGGCGAGCCCCCTGGGTGTTCGGCATACCCTGCCGGGGTGATTGAGAACAGCCAGTTCAGGTTCCCGGGGGCCACCGGCATCGGGTCCATGCCCGGCGGGGACGCCAGGGAGGCGGTCAAGACCGTCACCGGCAGCTTCGAGGACTTTCCGTATCTGCCCGAGCTGCCCGCGCGCGGACCCGGCGCGGACATGATCGGCCGTACCGCCGGGATGCTCGTCGAGTTGTACGCACGCGTGGAGCCCAGCGGCTGGCGGATCGGGGACCGGCCGGGCCGGGACACCCAGCGGGCGCGGTCATGGTTGAGGGAGGACCTGGACGCCCTGGAGGAGTTCACCGAGGACTACGAGGGGGATCTGAAGGTGCAGGCGGTCGGGCCGTGGACCCTCGCCGCCGCGCTGGAGCTCAAGAACGGCGAGGCCGCCCTCTCCGACCCCGGCGCCTGCCGTGACCTCGCCTCCTCCCTGGCCGAGGGGCTGCGCCTGCACCTCGCCGAGGTGCGCCGCCGGATCCCGGGCGCCCGGCTCGTGCTCCAGCTCGACGAGCCCTCCCTCACCGCCGTCCTGCGCGGACAGGTCCGTACCGCCAGCGGCTACCGCACGCACCGGGCCGTGGACCGGCAGATTGTGGAGGCCACCCTGCGCGACGTGATCGGCGCCCATGGCGGCGGGCCCGTGATCGTCCACTCCTGCGCCCCCGACGTGCCGCTCGCCCTGCTGCGGCGGGCCGGCGCGGCCGGCGTCTCCCTCGACTTCTCGCTGCTCACCGAACGTGACGACGACGCGATCGGCGAGGCCGTCGAGGGCGGTACCCGGCTGTTCGCCGGTGTCGTGCCGGGCACGGACGGCCCATTGTCAGACCCTGCCGGTAGCGTCATGGGTGTCAGGACGCTGTGGCGCAGGCTGGGGCTGCATCCGGGGCTGCTCGCGGAGGCGGTCACCATCACTCCGGCGTGCGGTCTGGCGGGCGCTTCCCCCGGTTACGCACGCCAGGCGCTCGCCCACTGCGTCCGGGCGGCGAGATCCCTCGCGGACAACCCAGAGTAACGGGAGGACAACACGGTGGCCGGCGACAAGCAGCAGGCGGAGACGGCAGTGCCCGCCGAGGCACGTGACAAGCACGCGCAGCTCGCTGAACAGATCGAGGAGCACCGCTTCCGGTACTACGTGAAGGACGCTCCCGTCATCAGCGACGCCGAGTTCGACAAGATCCTGAAGACCCTGGAGTCCCTGGAGGAGCAGTATCCGGAGCTGCGCACCCCGAACTCGCCGACCCAGAAGGTCGCGGGGTCGTACGAGACGGAGTTCACCGCGGTCGAGCACCGCCAGCGCATGCTGTCGCTCGACAACACCTTCAACGACGACGAGCTGGCCGCCTGGGCCGAGCGCATCGCGCGCGAACTCGGCGACCAGGACTACCACTTCCTGTGCGAGCTGAAGGTGGACGGCCTGGCGGTCAACCTCACGTACGAGAACGGCCGGCTCACCCGCGCGGCGACCCGCGGCGACGGCCGCACCGGCGAGGACATCACGCCCAACGTCCGTACGATCGCCGAGATCCCGGACCGCCTGGGGGGCGACCAGGTGCCCGACCTCGTGGAGATCCGCGGCGAGGTCTACTTCCCGATGGGGAAGTTCCTCGAACTGAACGAACGCCTGGTCGCCGCCGGCGACAAGCCGTTCGCCAACCCCCGCAACGCCGCCGCCGGTTCGCTGCGCCAGAAGGACCCACGGGTCACCGCCACCCGCCCGCTGCACATGGTCGTCCACGGCATCGGTGCCCTGGAGGGCTTCAAGGGCCTGACCCGCCTCTCCCAGGCCTACGACCTGCTGAAGACCTGGGGCCTGCCCACCTCCCCGCACAACCGCGTGGTCGACGACCTCGACGGCGTACGCGAGTTCATCGCCCACTACGGCGAGAACCGCCACTCCGTGGAGCACGAGATCGACGGTGTCGTCGTCAAGCTGGACGAGATCCGCCTCCAGGGCCGCCTGGGCTCCACCGCGCGTGCGCCGCGCTGGGCGATCGCCTACAAGTACGCGCCGGAAGAGGTCAACACCAAGCTCGTCGACATCAAGGTAGGCGTCGGCCGCACGGGCCGGGTCACGCCGTACGCCCAGGTCGAGCCGGTCACGGTCGCGGGCAGCGAGGTGGAGTTCGCCACCCTGCACAACCAGGAGGTCGTCAAGGCCAAGGGCGTCCTCATCGGCGACACGGTCGTCCTGCGCAAGGCCGGTGACGTCATCCCGGAGATCCTCGGCCCGGTGGTCGACCTGCGCGACGGCAGCGAGCGCGAGTTCGTGATGCCGGGCGAGTGCCCCGAGTGCGGCACCCCGCTCAGGCCCATGAAGGAGGGCGACATCGACCTCCGCTGCCCCAACGCCCGCACCTGCCCGGCCCAGTTGCGCGAGCGCGTCTCCTATCTCGCCGGACGCGAGTGCCTGGACATCGAGCACTTCGGTGCGGTGGCCGCCGCCGCGCTCACCCGCCCGCTGGAGCCGGCCGACCCGCCGCTGGTGGACGAGGGCGACCTGTTCGACCTGACGGTGGAGAAGCTGCTGCCCATCAAGGCCTATGTCCTCGACCCCGACAGCGGCCTGCCCAAGCGGGACCCCAAGACGGGCGAGGAGAAGGTCGTCACGGTCTTCGCCAACCAGAAGGGCGAGCCCAAGAAGAACACCCTCGCGCTGCTGGAGAACATCGAGGCGGCCAAGTCCCGCCCGCTGGCGCGCTTCCTGAACGGCCTGTCCATCCGGCACGTCGGACCGGTCGCCGCGCAGGCCCTCGCCCGCGAGTTCCGCTCCATCGACCGCATCGAACAGGCCACCGAGGAAGAGCTCGCGACCACCGACGGCGTCGGCCCGATCATCGCCGCGGCGCTCAAGGAATGGTTCGCCGAGGACTGGCACCGCGAGATCGTCCGCAAGTGGAAGGCGGCCGGAGTCCCGCTGGAGGACGCCTCGACCGGCGAGGACGAGGGCCCGCGCCCGCTGGCGGGGCTCACGGTCGTCGTCACCGGCACGCTGGAGAACTTCACCCGCGACGGCGCGAAGGAGGCACTGCAGAGCCGGGGCGCGAAGGTGACCGGATCGGTGTCGAAGAAGACCTCGTTCGTCGTTGTGGGTGACAACCCGGGATCGAAGTACGACAAAGCCATGCAATTGAAGGTTCCGGTCCTGAACGAGGACGGTTTCGGCGTCCTCTTGGAGCAGGGCCCCGAAGCCGCGGCCGAAGTCGCGCTTCCGACCGAGTAGTAGCGGTTGAAGGTCACCCGTTCGGCGCATATCAGTTGCATACGGGTGGCCCGGGCGCATTCGGGCAACCGTCGACGACCGGTGCCCGTGGAAGCCTTCCGCGGCCTACTGTTGAGATGTGCACCTGCCGTGCCCAGCTGCGGTTGGGGCATCCCCGTGCGCTCCCGGCGTGCGAGGAAGGTTTCTTCAACGCGGAGCTGCTGATGGCTGTCGGACATCGGGCCGCGTGGCGTGGGCACCGCCGGCTGTGAGAGGGACGGGAATGGAACCGACCGAGAGCGTCGCCCCGGACTCACGGCTGCGCCCGCGCCGACGCGCGTGCACCTGGCGGGCCACCCGATGGACGGGCCGGGCACACGGACGTACGGGCGGTCGGGCCCGCGCGGCCGGACCGGGCACCGCCACCGACGCCCACCCGCCCATACCCGTGGCCATCGCGCCCGCCCCCGGCCCGACCGGCGCCGACCCCGAACGGCACCTGTCCTGGCCCACCCTGCCCGCGACCGTCGTGGCCGCCGCCGCGTTCGTCCTCGGCGCCGGCTTCTACCGCGCCTTCAGCGGCCACCACGCCCTCTTCCCGAGCGTCACCGCCGGCTGGGCGCTGGCCCTGCTCACCGGTGTCATCGTCGGCCACCTCGTGATGCTGGGCCGCGCCCGCTGGTGGCGCGGGACGGGCTCCGGCGCCGCGCTCACCCTCGCCGTGCTGCTGCTCTACGGCTGGGTGCCGGCCGGCATGGTCAGCCTCACCGTCGTCGTCCTGGTCGGCATCGCCCGGCGCCACCACTGGCGGCAGGGCGTGCTGCACGGCGCGGTGGACATCCTCGGCATCGGCACCGGAGCGCTGCTGCTCGGCCTGTTCGGCCGCGTCCCGAGCGTCGAGACGCCCTGGCGGCCCGACAGCTGGACCATCGCCACCGCGCCCGAGGTGATCCTCGCCGCCGTCGCCTACCTCGCCGTCAGCCGCGGCCTGCAGTGGTACCTGTACGCCCCGCGCGGCGGCGGACTGCCCACCGTGGCCCGCACCGCCCTGGTGAGACAGGGCCTGGTCGCCGTGGCGCTGCTCGGCATCGCACCGCTGCTCTGCGTCGTCGCCGTCGCCCGGCCGGTCCTGCTCCCCCTGTTCGCCATCCCGCTCATCGCCCTGGACTCCACCCTGTGGATGGCCCGCGCGCGTGCCGAGGAGCAGTTGCGCGACCCGCTGACCGGGCTGCCCAACCGGCAGTGGCTGCTGGAGCGGATCTGGACGGCCCTCGACGACGCCGAACGCATCGGCGCCCGCTCCGCCCTCATGCTGATCGACCTCGATCGTTTCCGGTCGGTGAACGACACCCTCGGTCATCTCGCCGGTGACCGGCTGCTGCTCCAGATAGCCGACCGGCTGCGGCTCGCCCTGCCGCGCGGAGCGGAGGCCGCGCGGCTCGGCGGCGACGAGTTCGCCGTGTTACTGCCCGTGGCCGACTCCACGACCTCGGCCACCCGGGTCGCCCGCGGCCTGGTCGCCGCGCTCAGCTCCCCGCTGGACCTCGACGGGCTCACCCTCGTCCTGGAGGCCAGCGCCGGCGTCGCCGTCTTCCCCGACCACGCGCTGGACGCCGAAGGGCTGCTGCGGCGCGCCGATGTGGCGATGTACCAGGCGAAGAGGGACCGTACGGGCGTCGAGGTGTACGAGTCCAAGCGGGACTCCAACACCCCCGACCGGCTCGGTCTGCTGGGCGATCTGCGCCGGGCGCTGGACGCGCACGAGGTGCAGCTGCACTACCAGCCCAAGGTCCGCTTCGACGGCCAGGTCGCCGGCCTGGAGGCGCTGGTGCGCTGGGTGCACCCCGAGCGCGGGAAGGTCCCTCCGGACGAGTTCATAGCGATCGCCGAGTCCTCCGGGCTGATGCCCCATCTGACCGAGTACGTCCTGGAGACCGCGCTCGGGCAGGTCGCCAAGTGGCGCGCGCAGGGGCTGCGGGTCCCGGTCGCCGTCAACGTCTCCCCGCGCGACGTCCACACGCCCGGGTTCGCGGGGTCGGTCGCCGCGCGGCTGGCCCGGCACGGGGTCCCCCCGGGGGCCTTGCAGCTGGAGATAACGGAGCATGTGCTGCTGGAGGATCCGCAGCGGGCCGCGGACACCCTGGCGGGACTGACCGGGCACGGCGTGAAGATGTCGCTGGACGACTTCGGCACCGGGTATTCGTCCCTGGTGCATCTGCGGCGGCTGCCGGTGAGCGAGCTGAAGATCGACCGGTCGTTCGTGGCGCGGCTGGCTGTGGACACCGAGGACGCGGAGATCGTGCGGTGCACGGTGGATCTGGCGCATTCGCTGGGGTTGCTCGTCGTCGCCGAAGGGGTGGAGGACGACGAGACGTGGGAGCGGCTGCGGGATCTCGGGTGTGACGCCGTGCAGGGGTGGCTCGTTGCCGCCGCCATGCCGCCCGAGGAGACGACGGCGTGGTTGCGGGCGCGGGGGTCCCGTGGGTGGCAACGGCCCCGCGCCGCGTTGCCTGCCGCCGAGTAGCCGCGTTGTCTGCCGCCGAGTAAGGGATTGGCCGGCCGCCGTCGACGGGTGCCAGTTCGTCGTGGCGGGTCGCGCCCATGCGGGGGAGCCGCACGTCGACACAGCCCCCGGCGCCTGCCTTCGCCTCCCGCAGAGGCGCCGGAGCATCCTCCGTCCCAGATCCTAGCGGCGCTAGTCAATCTATCGATGCCCTGCTAGCTTTGCCCCTGTTCCTAGCACTGCTAGAAAGCATCGGGGAGATCCCATGGCCGTCACCGCGTACGCCCTGGCCGTCCTGCTCGACCTGTTCTGCGTGTTCCTCGGCTACCGGTTCTGGTTCCAGCCGGGCCCGGCCGCGGCCGGCTACGGCGTCGCAGCCGACCCCCGGGGCGACGCCGGCGCCTACCTGTCGGTCAAAGGCCTCAGGGACGGCACCCTCGGGCTGCTGGGCCTGGTCCTGCTGGCCGCCGCCGGTGCCCGCGCGGAGGCGTGGTTCATGGTCTGCGTGGCACTCGTCCCGCTCGTCGACACCCTGATAGTCCTGCGCCACGGCGGGAGGAAAGCGGTCGCGTTCGGCATCCACTTCGCCACCGCGATCGTCGTACTGATCAGCGCCGGACTGCTCTTCGCGGTCTGACCACAACACAAGGGAACGCATCATGTCGCTGTTCGTGCCCAAGTTCGACGATTCCGTGATCGTGCGCGGCGCCGAGGCCGAGGTGGTCGGGGGTGCCCCGGTCGGCGTACAGCTGCTGGCCGACCAGAGTGCGACCGGAGGGGCGCTGTCCACCGTGCGCGTCACCCTGGCCGAGGGCGCCGACGGCGCGCGGCCGCACCTCCACCACAGCGGGGCGGAGATGTTCTACCTGCTCGACGGGTGTGCCGAGATCCTCTCCGGTGACGACATCGTGACCGCGGAGCGCGGTGACCTCGTCATCGTCCCGCCGGAGAAGCCGCACGCCTTCGCCGCCGTCCCGGAGGCCGCGGCGGACATCCTCATCGTCTTCACCCCGGGCATCGAGCGCTTCGAGTACTTCCGCCACCTGCAGCGCATCCGCCTCGGCGAGGCCACCCCGGAGAGCATCCTCGAGGTGCAGGACCGGTACGACAACCACTTCCTCAAGAGCGAGGTCTGGGACGGACGCCGGGGCTGACGCGCGGGGCCGGGGAAACCGTTTCACGGCCACCCGCCCCCGCCCCATAGGATTGGGGCTAGTCGTCCCATTCCCGTCTGTCGCGCGACGCCTGGCCCGCGCGACCCGCCCTTCGGGCGGACGACGGGAACGGGAGGACTGGCCCCAGCCCGAACCACACACACTCACCCCAGAGGATCGCTGCATGCCTGGCATCACGCGCGAGGAGGTCGCCCACCTCGCCCGGCTGGCGCGTCTGGAGCTGAAGCCCGAAGAACTCGACCACTTCGCGGGACAGCTGGACGACATCATCGGCGCGGTCGCCCGCGTCAGCGAGGTCGCCGACCAAGACGTACCGCCGACCTCGCACCCGCTCCCGCTGACGAACGTCATGCGCGCGGACGAGGTCCGTCCCTCGCTCACCCCCGAGCAGGCGCTCTCCGGCGCCCCGGCACAGGAGCAGCAGCGTTTCAAGGTGCCGCAGATCCTGGGGGAGGAGTGACCACCATGACGGACAGCAACATCATCAAGCTCACCGCCGCGCAGATCGCCGAGAAGATCGCCTCCGGCGAGCTCACGGCCGTCGAGGTCACCGAGGCCCACCTCGCCCGGATCGAGGCCGTCGACGAGAAGGTGCACGCCTTCCTGTACATCGACCGCGCGGGCGCCCTCGCCCAGGCCCGCGCCGTGGACGAGAAGCGGGAGCGAGGGGAGAAGCTCGGCCCCCTGGCCGGCGTGCCCCTCGCGCTCAAGGACATCTTCACCACCGAGGGCGTCCCCACGACCGTCGGCTCGAAGATCCTGGAAGGGTGGATTCCGCCGTACGACGCCACCCTCACCAAGAAGCTGAAGGCCGCTGACGTCGTCATCCTCGGCAAGACCAACATGGACGAGTTCGCCATGGGGTCCTCCACCGAGAACAGCGCCTACGGGCCGACCGGCAACCCCTGGGACCTCACCAGGATCCCCGGCGGCTCCGGCGGCGGATCGAGCGCCGCGCTCGCCTCCTTCCAGGCGCCCCTCGCCATCGGCACCGACACCGGCGGCTCCATCCGCCAGCCGGCCGCCGTCACCGGCACGGTCGGCGTCAAGCCGACGTACGGCGCGGTGTCCCGCTTCGGCATGGTCGCCTTCTCCTCGTCCCTCGACCAGGGCGGCCCCTGCGCCCGTACGGTCCTGGACGCGGCGCTGCTGCACGAGGTCATCGCCGGACACGACCCGATGGACTCCACCTCCATCGACGCCCCGGTCCCGCCGGTCGTCGAGGCCGCCCGCAACGGCAGCGTGCGGGGCATGCGGGTCGGCGTGGTCAAGCAGTTCCGCGGCGAGGGCTACCAGGCCGGAGTCATCCAGCGCTTCGACGAGTCGGTCGAGCTGCTGAAGGAGCTGGGCGCCGAGATCGTCGAGCTGGACTGCCCGTCCTTCGACCTCGCCCTGTCGGCGTACTACCTGATCGCACCGTCCGAGTGCTCCTCCAACCTCGCCCGCTTCGACGGCCTGCGCTACGGCCTGCGGACCGGCGACGACGGCAGCCACTCGGCCGAGGAGGTCACCTCCCTCACCCGCGAGGCCGGCTTCGGTCCCGAGGTCAAGCGCCGCATCATGCTCGGCACCTATGCGCTGTCGAGCGGGTACTACGACGCGTACTACGGCTCCGCCCAGAAGGTCCGCACGCTCATCACGCGCGACTTCGAGAAGGCCTTCGAGCAGGTCGACGTCATCGTCTCGCCGACGACCCCGACCACCGCCTTCCCGATCGGCGAGCGCGCCGACGACCCGATGGCGATGTACCTCGCGGACCTGTGCACCATCCCGACCAACCTCGCGGGCAACGCGGCCATGTCCCTGCCCTGCGGACTCGCCCCGGAGGACAACCTCCCGGTGGGCCTGCAGATCATCGCCCCCGCGATGCAGGACGATCGCCTGTACAAGGTGGGCGCCGCCGTCGAGGCCGCCTTCGTGGAAAAGTGGGGTCACCCGCTGCTGGAGGAGGCTCCGTCGCTGTGAGCAAGGCACTGTCCAAGGCCAAGGGCTTCAAGAAGTCCAAGTCCGGTACGTACCTGTCCATGGCCACCACCGCGTTCGGCGCGGTCGGTGTCGCCAAGCAGATCAAGAAGGCCCGCGCCGAGCACGACACGCTGCGGCTGATCGACGCCACGGTCTCGGCCGTGGCCATCGTGACCGGCCTCGCGATCCTCTACCGCGAGCTGAAGCGGCTGGGCGACGACGACGTCCTGCTGGGCTGAGAGGGAAGTTTTCACCGTGACCACCACGACCGACCTGGTGTCGTACGAGGACGCGCTGGCGTCGTACGACCCCGTCATGGGCCTTGAGGTCCATGTCGAACTCGGCACCAAGACCAAGATGTTCTGCGGCTGTTCGACGGCGCTCGGCGCCGACCCGAACACCCAGACCTGCCCCGTCTGCCTCGGCCTGCCCGGCGCGCTCCCGGTCATGAACGCGACCGGCGTCGAGTCGGCGATCAAGATCGGTCTCGCGCTGAACTGCGAGATCGCCGAGTGGTGCCGCTTCGCCCGGAAGAACTACTTCTATCCGGACATGCCGAAGAACTTCCAGACCTCCCAGTACGACGAGCCGATCGCCTTCAACGGCTACCTCGACGTGCAGCTGGAGGACGGCGAGACCTTCCGCGTGGAGATCGAGCGCGCCCACATGGAGGAGGACACCGGCAAGTCCACCCACGTGGGTGGCGCGACCGGTCGTATCCACGGCGCGCAGCACTCGCTCCTGGACTACAACCGTGCCGGCATCCCGCTCATCGAGATCGTCACCAAGCCGATCGTCGGCGCCGGCGAGCGCGCCCCCGAGGTGGCGAAGGCGTACGTCCGCGAGCTGCGCGAGCTCATCCGTGCCCTCGGCGTGTCCGAGGCCCGCATGGAGATGGGCCAGATGCGCTGCGACGTCAACCTGTCGCTGATGCCGAAGGGCGCCGACAAGTTCGGCACCCGCAGCGAGACCAAGAACGTCAACTCGCTGCGTTCGGTGGAGCGCGCGGTCCGCTTCGAGGTCATGCGCCACGCCGCCGTGCTGAACGACGGCGGCAAGGTCGTCCAGGAGACCCGCCACTTCCACGAGGACACCGGCTCCACCACCTCCGGCCGGACGAAGGAGGAGGCCGAGGACTACCGGTACTTCCCGGAGCCCGACCTCGTTCCGGTCGCGCCCACGCGCGAGTGGGTGGAGGAGATCCGCGCGGCGCTGCCCGAGCTGCCGCTGGCCCGCCGCACCCGGCTGCTCGCCGAGTGGGGCATCTCCGCCACCGACATGCAGGCCATCATCAACGCCGGTGCGCTGGACCTGATCGTCGCCACGATCGACGCCGGTGCCGACGCCGCCTCCGCCCGCAAGTGGTGGATGGGCGAACTGGCGCGCAGCGCCAACGAGTCCGGCAAGGCGCTGGACGAGCTGGCGATCACGCCCGCGCAGGTGGCCCGGGTCGCCGAGCTGGTCGCGAAGGGTGACCTGAACGACAAGCTGGCCCGCCAGGTCATCGAGGGCGTCCTCGCGGGCGAGGGCACCCCGGACGAGGTCGTCGACAAGCGCGGTCTGAAGGTCGTCTCCGACGAGGGCGCGCTGACCGCCGCCGTCGACGAGGCGATCGCCGGCAACCCGGGCGTCGCGGACAAGATCCGCGGCGGCAAGGTGGCCGCGGCGGGCGCCCTGGTCGGCGCGGTCATGAAGGCGACCCGGGGGCAGGCCGACGCGGCCCGCGTCAAGGAGCTGATCCTTCAGAAGCTGGGGGTCAGCGAGGGCTGAGCGACACCGCGGGAACCATCCGAGGGGCAGTGCACCGGAGCTGGTGTACTGCCCCTCGCTCGCTTACAAGAACCTTATGAGGCGACAGAGTTCGCCGGAGTGTCCTGTGATGTCGCTCCCAGCCCTGTGAATAAGCCCACGATCGCGACAAACGATCATTTTCGCCTGCAAGAGTGTCTTGCGATTGCTCATGCGTTCTTTGCGGGCTGTTCAGTTCATGGACGATCGTTCCCGATCAAAGATCCACAAATCATCTCCTGGGAGCACGTCCGTGGCAGACCTCGCCCGTTGGTGTGTCCGGCATCGGCTGATCGCCGTGCTGCTGTGGCTCCTCGCCTTCGGCGGGGTCACCGCGGCCGCCGCCGTGGCCGGTTCGTCGTACTCGAACGCCTACGACGTCCCCGGCACCCAGGCGGGCCGCGCGGCACAGCTGCTCAAGGAGAGCTTTCCGGGCCTGGGCGGGGACAGCGACACCGTCGTCTGGCACACCGGCACCGGCACCGTCCGCGCCGCCGGCGTCGAGCAGACCATGACCCACACCCTGGACCGGATCGCCTCGCTGCCCGGCGTGGCCTCCGTGACCGGCCCGTACGGCCGCCAGGACGCACACCGGATCAGCGACGACGGCCGTACGGCCTACGCCACCGTCACCTTCACCCAGGAGGCCGAGCACATCGGCAAGGCCGAGGCGCAGGCCGTGGTGCGCACCGCCAAGGCCGCCGAGGGCCACGGGCTCCAGGTGGAACTGGGCGGCAGCGCCATAGGACTCACCGCGTCCCCGCGCGCGCACACGGCCGAGGTGGTCGGCGTGCTCGTCGCGGCCGTCGTGCTGTTCGTGGCCTTCGGCTCGCTCGCTGCCTCGGCCCTGCCCATCGCCACCGCCCTGATCGGCGTCGGCACCGCCTACTCCGGCATCGGGCTGCTCGGGCACGTCATGACCGTCGCCGACTTCGCACCCATGCTCGGCATGCTCATCGGCCTCGGCGTCGGCATCGACTACGCGCTGTTCATCGTGACCAGACACCGGCGCGGACTGAAACGCGGCCTGAGCGTCACCGAGGCCGCCGTGAACGCCGTGGCCACCACCGGACGCGCGGTCGTCTTCGCGGGTGCGACGGTGTGCATCGCCCTGCTGGGGATGCTGATACTGCGGCTGAGCTTCCTCAACGGCGTCGCCGTGGCCGCCTCGTTGACGGTCCTGCTCACCGTCGCGGCCTCGGTCACCCTGCTGCCCGCCCTGCTGTCGTACATCGGCCCCCGGGCCCTCAGCCGCCGCGAGCGGCGCCGGCTCGCCGAGCACGGGCCGCGTCCGGAGCTGCCCACCGGTCTCGCCGCCCGCTGGTCGGCGCTCGTCGAACGCCGGCCCAAGCTGCTCGGCTCGCTCGCCGTCGCCGTCATCGCCCTGCTCGCCCTGCCCACCCTCTCCCTCCACCTGGGCACCTCCGACCAGGGCAACGACCCGCGCACCTCCACCACCCGCAAGGCCTACGACCTGCTCGCCGAGGGCTTCGGACCGGGAGTGAACGGACCGCTCACCCTGGTCACCCGGGTGGACGGCGCCGACGACAGGCTCGCCCTGGACAACCTCGACGAGACCCTGCGCACCACCCGGGGCGTCGCCGCCGTCACCCCGGCCACCTACGCCGCCGGCACCGCCTACCTCACCGTCGTCCCCGACTCCGCGCCGCAGTCGCAGCAGACCAGTGAACTCGTGGACCGGCTGCGCACCAAGGTGCTGCCGCGCGCGGAGACCGGCACCTCCCTGCACATCCAGGTCGGCGGGGTCACCGCCGGCTACGACGACTTCGCGGGTGTGATCATCGGCAAGCTGCCGCTGTTCGTCGGCGCGGTCATCGGCCTCGGCTGCCTGCTGCTGCTCGTCGCGTTCCGCTCGCTCGGCATCCCGCTGAAGGCCGCCGTGATGAACATCGCCGCCGTGGCCGCCGCGTTCGGCATCGTCGTCGCCGTCTTCCAGTGGGGCTGGGGCAGCGAACTGCTCGGCCTCGGCCGGGCCGGGCCCATCGAGCCGTTCCTCCCCGTGATCATGGTGTCCGTGCTCTTCGGACTCTCCATGGACTACCAGGTCTTCCTGGTCAGCCGGATGTACGAGGAGTGGCTGGAGACCGGCGACAACCGGCGCGCCGTCCGCGTGGGCCTCGCCGAGACCAGCCGGGTCATCAACTCCGCCGCGGTCATCATGATCTCGGTCTTCCTCGCCTTCGTGCTCAGCGGCGACCGCGTGATCGCCATGTTCGGCATCGCGCTCGCCTCCGCCGTCGCCCTGGACGCCTTCGTCCTGCGCACCCTCCTCGTGCCCGCGCTGATGCATCTGCTCGGCGCCGCCAACTGGTGGCTGCCCGCCTGGCTGGAGCAGCGCCTGCCGCACGTCAGCATCGAGCCGCCCGAGTGCCGCGCCTCGCATGAGAGGCTCGGCAGGGTCTCGGTGGAGGAACTGCGGAAGGAAGAGCAGCGCGATGTACGCGATATCCCTGGGTGACGACGGCGCCGAGCTGCGGCCCCTGGAGGTCTGGCACGCCGAGGAGCTCCTCGCCAACATCGACCGGGGGCGGGAGTTCATCGGCCGTCACATCGGACTGCCGGACGTGATCACCGACCTGGACTCCGCCCGCGCCTACCTGAAGTCCTACGCCGACAAGCGCGGCGCCGACGCCGGCAGCCTGCACGGCATCCGGCTGGACGGGAAGCTGGTCGGCGGTCTGCTGTTCCGGGTGTGGGACACCCCGAGCGGGGTGTGCGAGGCCGGTTGCTGGCTGGAGCCCGCGGCGGCCGGGCGCGGGCTGGTCACCCGCGGCATGCGGGTGCTGCTGGACTGGGCCTTCGAGGAGCGCGGCATGCACCGTGTCGAGTGGTACGCGTCCTCCGCCAACGAGCCCAGCATCAACGTGGCCCGGCGGCTCGGCATGACCCGCGAGGGCATGTTCCGCGAGAACTACCCGCACCGGGGCGTGCGCGCCAGCACCGAGATCTGGTCGATGCTCGCGCCCGAATGGCGTGCGGCACGCGCGCGTACCGCCCACAACGATCATTAAGACACCTCTCAGACAGGGTCCGTACCGTGCCGGGCATGGCTACGAAGACAGAGGAAGGCGCCACGGCCGGCACCGAGGCGCACGGCGACGACACGGCGGTGGAGGCCGCCATCACCGAGAAGGACACCGCGCGGGCGGAGGCTCTTGAGGAGCACTCCGGGAAGGCGGACGCCGTCGAGGAGGAGTCCGGGGAACAGGAACCCGCGCAGGAGAAGGTGCCCTCCGGGGTCGGTCAGGGCGCCGGTGCCGTCGTCTCCGCCGCGCTGGGCTTCGTCTCGCTCAGCGGCGGCTGGATCGGCACCCTCGCGGGCGCCCGCGAGCAGCTCGTCGGTCAGCTGCGCACCTCCTCCACCGCGAGCGTCGCCACCCAGATCAAGGCGGTCTACGGCAACGCCTGGCACAGCACCGCCCTGTGGGCCGGCCTGTTCGCGCTGGCCGCCCTGCTCACCGGTGTCGTCGTGCTCGCCCGGCCCGCCTTCGGCACCCCGGGCCGCCCGCAGGCGCCCTGGATCAAGTCGGTCGCGTGGGCCGGCGTCTCGCTCGGTGTCATCGGTCTGCTGCTGGCCGTCCTGAAGTACTCCGACGCCCTGCTCGCCCTGCCCTCGACCGGCTGAGAACCCACAGGCCCCAGGGGCCTTAGGGAATCCGAGAGCACCTCACGGACTCCCTAAGGCCCCTTACGCGCGCGTGGGGCCCGTACGCCGCCCGAAGATGCGGAACTCTCCCGATGTGGCGCACCCCCCTGGGAGACGAAGGTGGAGGCATCGCAGAACGCGACGCACGACACCGGCTCTCCTCGAAGGACACGTCATGATCGAGATCGAGTACCACAAGATGCGCTCCGCCCAGCTGATCCTCGAGGCCGAGCAGCAGCGCCTGGCCCGCGAGGCCGCCCGGGCCCGGCGCGCCGCCCGCCGCGAGGGGTCCGCCGGCCGTGACAGCGCGGTCGCCGAGTCCCATACCGACCGGCCCCGCCGGCACCGGATCCCGCGCACCGCGTGAACACCGGACCGACGCAGGGGCCCGGAGCGGATGGCGGCCGTACGGGGGTCGGCCGCCTTTCGCACCTGCCGGACCAGGGTCGTACGACTGTCCACCCCAGTCGTACGACCCTTCCGTCTGTTTCCACACCCCTTCCGATCGCCGGTACGACGATCGCACCGAACCTGTGGAAAACCGCTGCCCTGCCGTCCGGGCCTCATGCGATGCTCGGGCCCGTGGAGACCAGGTCCGTAAGTCCCGTGTTCGTCGGCCGCACCGACGAGCTGGACACCTTGAACGACGCGCTCGCCCGCGCCCGCGCCGGCGAGCCCCAGGCGCTGCTGCTCGGCGGCGAGGCCGGGGTCGGCAAGACCCGCCTTGTAGAGGAGTTCGCCGCGGCCGCCGGGCCGCACGCGGTCGTCGCCGTCGGCGGCTGTGTGGAGATCGGCGCGGACGGGCTGCCGTTCGCGCCCTTCTCGGCAGCGCTGCGCGCCCTGCGCGACGCCCTGCCCGAGGAGTTCGCCGCCGCCGCCCACGGGCAGGAGGAGGAACTGGCCCGGCTCCTGCCCGACCTGGGCGAGGCCGGCGCCGGCCGCCACGACGAGCAGGGCATGGCCCGCCTGTTCGAACTCACCGCCCGGCTGCTGGAACGGGTCGCCGCAGAGCACCCGGTCGTGCTCGTCCTGGAGGACCTGCACTGGGCCGACGCCTCCACCCGCCACCTCCTCGCCTACCTCTTCCGGACCCTGCGCGCAGGCAGGCTCCTCGTCCTCGCCAGCTACCGCTCCGACGACATCCACCGCCGCCATCCACTGCGCCCCCTGCTCGCCGAACTCGACCGGCTGCGCACCGTCCGCCGCATCGAACTCGCCCGCTTCACCCGCGAGGAGGTGGGCCGTCAGATCGCCGGCATCCTCGCCGCCGAACCCGACCCCGCACAGGTCGACGAGATCTTCGAACGCTCCGACGGCAACGCCTTCTTCGTCGAGGAACTGGCCGCCGCCGCCTGCGACGGCTGCTGCACCGGCCTCACCGACTCCCTGCGCGACCTGCTACTCGTCCGCGTCGAGGCGCTGCCCGAGAGAGCCCAACGGGTCGCCCGGATCGTCGCCGAGGGCGGCTCCACCGTCGAGTACCGGCTGATCGCCGCCGTCGCCCAGCTCGGCGAGGACGACCTCATCGAGGCACTGCGGGCCGCCGTCGGCGCCAACATCCTCACCGTCACCCCGGCCGGCGACGGCTACCGCTTCCGGCACTCCCTGGTACGCGAGGCCGTCGCCGACGACCTGCTGCCCGGCGAACGCTCCCGGCTCAACCGCCGCTACGCCGAGGCGCTTGAGGCCGATCCCACGCTGGTCCCGGCCGACGCCCGCGTGATGCGCCTGGCCAGCTACTGGTACCACGCGCACGACCCCGCCAAGGCCCTGCCCGCCGTCCTGGACGCCTCCGTCGTGGCCCGCCGCCGGCACGCCTACACCGAGCAACTCGGCCTGCTGGAGCGGGCGATGGAGCTGTGGGACGGCGTCCCGGAGGAGGTGCGCTCGGCCCTGCGCCCGGTGGACTACACCGAGGTCTACCCGCCCTGCGGCTGCGACCCGGCCACCGCCCCGTTGCGCTATCTCGACCTGATGGCCGAGGCCGCCGTCGCGGGCCGGTTCGGGGGAGAACGCGAACGCGCGCTGAAGATCACCAAGCGGGCCCTGCGCCTCCTGGAGGACGACCCGGATCCCCTGCGCGCTGCATGGTTCTGGGTGCAGCGCTCCCGGCTGATCCAGGCCCAGGCCCGTGGCGACGGCTGGCAGGAACTGGCCACCGCCCAGGACCTGGTGCGGGGCCTGCCGCCGTCCGAGGTGCACGCCGAGGTGCTGGCCCTCGCCGCCAACTGGTCCATGCTGCACCGGCCCGGACCCGACGCCTTCGCCGCCGCCGAGCGTGCCGTGGAGTACGCGCGCATGGTCGGCGCCCGCGACATCGAACTGCACGCCCGGCTCACCCTGGGCTGCCTGGAGCTGGACTCCGGCGACATGGAGCGAGGACTGGCTCGAATGCGGCAGGTGCTGCGGGACACCCTCGCCGAAGGCGTGCACCAGGTCGCGGGCCGCGCCTACGTCAACATTCCCTCCCAGCTGCAGGGCATCGGCCGCGACCGGGAGGCGGTCCGCCTCCTGCGCGAGGGCATCGCCTTCGCCCGCGCCCAGGGGCTGCTGGACTCCGAGTCCTGGATACGCGGCAACCTGGCCGCGGCCCTGTACTCGCTCGGCGACTGGGCGGAGGCCGCCGAGGCCGCCACCCACGCGACCCGGGCCGGGCACAGCGCCAAAACCCGTGGCACGGGCGCCGTGCACCTGGCACACCTCGCCCTGGCCCGGGGCGACCTCGCCGAAGCCGGCCGGCAACTCGCCGCCGCCCGCGCCCACTACGGCACCCACGACCCCATGCCCCAGCACGTCCTGCCCCTGGCCCGGGTCGCCCTGGGCGTCGCCGCCGAGGAGGGCCGTATCGCCGACGCCCGCGCCGAACTGCTGCGGGCCCTGGACGACGGCTTCCCGCCCGGCACCCACCGCTACGGCTGGCCGCTGCTGCGGACGGCCGCCACCGCGGAGGCCGAGGCCCGGACCCTGTCCGCCGCCGAGCCGGGCCGCGCCGAGATCCTCGACCGCCTCGGCGAGGCCGTACGGCACCTCGCCACCGGCGCCCCGCTCTGGCAGGCCTACGACCACTGGACCCGCGCCGAGCTGCGCCGCGCGCAGGGCGAGGACACCGCCGACGACTGGTCGCCGGTCGTCACCGCCTTCGAGTGCCTGGACCGCCCCTATGAGCTCGCCCGCGTCCGCCACCGCCTCGCCGGGGCGCTCCTGGCCGGCGGCGGCGACGACGAACGCGACCGCGCGGTGGAACTGCTCCGGCTGACGGCCGCCGTCGCCGCCCACCTCGACGCCCGCCCCCTCGCCGACGCCGTCGCCCGCCTCGCCCAGCGCGCCCGCCTCACCCTGACCCGCGCGCCCCGGCAGGTCCTCGCCTCCGCCGACCCGGCCGCGGCCCTCGGCCTGACCAGCCGGGAGCGGGACGTCCTGCGCCTGGTCTCGGCCGGCCGCACCAACCGGCAGATCGCCGAGGAGCTGTTCATATCCCCGAAGACCGCGAGCGTCCACGTCTCCAACATCCTGAGCAAGCTCGGCGTCTCCGGCCGGGGCGAGGCGGCGGCGGTGGCACACCGGCTGGGGCTGTTCCCGGCCGGGACGCTCACTGCCGGAGGCGCGGGCTGAGACATACGCTGGAGAAGTGCCGCAAGGGGGAGAAAGCGGGGAGAGGCCGTGTTCAACGCCTTCGAGGAACTGTTCGCACCCGGCCGCAAACACAGCCGGGACGAACAGAACCGCCTGGAGCTGACCCGCGAGGACGTCGGCGACAACGACCCCGGACGGGGCCCGATAGACCTGTCCTCCGGGAAGGCGGTCATACGGCTGCCGCAGCCGTCACGGGCGGAGACGGAGCCGCAGGAGAGCCCGGAGGAGGGACCCGGATCCGCGTGAACCGTCCCGCGAGCGCTACCTCACCTCCGCCTCCAGCACCCGGTCGTCCCCCTTCTTCGGCCGGCCGCGGCCGTCCGTGTTGCTCGTCACCAGCCATGCCGTGTCGCCGCCCGCCGCGACCACCGTGCGCAGCCGGCCGTACTCTCCGGTGAGGAAGGCCTGCGGTGCCGCCGCGGCCTCCGTGCCCTTGAGCGGGATGCGCCACAGGCGCCGGCCCCTCAGGCCCGCCATCCAGATCACGCCCTTGACACAGGCGATGCCGCTGGGGGAGGCCTCGTCGGGGTGCCACTGGGCAACGGGGTTCTGGAAGGCGGCGTCGGAGGACCTGCCCTCGGCCTTCGGCCAGCCGTAGTTCGCGCCCGGCTTGATCGCGTTCAACTCGTCCCAGGTGTCCTGGCCGAACTCCGAGGCGAACAGGCGCTGTCTGTCGTCCCAGGCCAGGCCCTGGACGTTGCGGTGGCCGTAGGAGTACACCGGGGAGCCGGGGAACGGGTTGCCCGGGGCCGGTTCGCCCTCCGGGGTCAGGCGCAGGATCTTGCCGCCCAGGGACCGCCTGTCCTGGGCCAGACCCCGCTCGCCGCTGTCGCCGGTGCCCGCGTACAGCATGCCGTCCGGACCGAACGCGATCCGGCCGCCGTCGTGCACGACGCCCTTGGGTATGCCCTTGAACACCGTGTCCGGAGCGTCCAGTTGCTCACCGGGCGGCTTCCGCTCGTCGTACCGCATGCGGACGATGCGGTTGTCCGAGGCCGAGGTGAAGTAGGCGTAGATCATGTGGTCCGAGGTGTAGGCGGGGGAGAGGGCGATGCCCAGCAGACCGCCCTCGCCGGCCGGGGCGACCCCGGAGACCGTGCCCAGCTCGGTCCTGCGGCCCGTCTTCTCGTCGATCCGGATGATCGTGCCGTCGTCCCGGGAGGAGACCAGCAGGCCGCCGTCGGGCAGCGGGGCCAGCCCCCACGGTGTCTTCAGGCCCTCGGCCACGGTGCGCAGCACCCTCACCGAGCCCTTGGCCGGCGGCACCGGCTCGGTGCCGCGGCCGGAGGGGGCCGTGCCCGGTGCCGTACCGGTGGCCGTCGTCCTCCCCGGAGGGCCGACCAGGGGTCCCCCTCCGCCCGAGGAGCAGCCGGCGGTCAGCAGGAGGGCGGCCACGGCGAACACGGCCGGCACAGCTCGTCCTTGCACGATCACGGTCCCTTCGAGGCGGTGGTCCAGCACCAGATGCAAGTTCTCATACACCGCCCACCCGGGTTCCCGCCCCGGCACCACCGATCCCGGGAGGCCCTCAGTCCCAGGACCCCTGAGCCGCCGGCAGCCGTGCCATCTCCGCGAGGTCCTCCTCGGTCAGGCGCAGGTCGACCGCCGCCGCGTTCTCCAAGGCCCAGCGTTCCTGCTTCGCGCCCGGCAGGGCGATCACATGGCGGCCCTGTGCCAGGACCCAGGCGAGGGCCACCTGGGCCGGTGTGACGTGCTCGCCGTGGCGGCGGGCGATGCGGCGCAGGCCCGCGACGATCGGCTGGTTGGCCGCCATCATCTCCGCCGTGAAACGGGGGTGGCGGGCCCGCAGGTCGTCCGGTTCGAAGCCCTCGCCGGGGGTCAGCGTGCCGGTCAGGAAGCCGTTGCCCAGCGGCATCGCCGCGAGGAGACCCACGCCCCGCGCCTCGCACCACGGCAGCAGCACCCGGAGCGCCTCCGGCGACCACACCGACAGCTCCGCCTCCACCGCGGCCACCGGGAAGACCTGCTGCACCCGCTGCAACTGGCGCAACGTACCGTCGTGCAGCCCAGCCCCGGAGCGGCGGCCGCCGCGCGCGCCCACCGCGCACAGGCCCAGTGCCCGCACCTTGCCGGCCCGCACCAGCTCGGCCATCGCGCCCCAGGTCTCCTCGACAGGCACCTCGGGGTCGGCGCGGTGCAGCTGGTAGAGGTCGATCACGTCCGTCTGCAGGCGGCGCAGGGAGGCGTCACAGGCCCGCTTCACATACCCGGGGCGGCCATTGGCCACGATGTGCTGCTCACCCACCAGCAGCCCCACCTTCGTGGACACGAAGGCGTCCGCGCGCCGCTCCTTCAGCACCCGGCCCAGCAGCAGCTCATTGGTGAACGGGCCGTACATGTCCGCCGTGTCCAGGAGGGTCGAGCCCAGGTCCAGCGCCCGGTGCACGGTCCTGAGCGATTCGTCGCCCCGCTGCCGCGACCCGCTGTACGCCCAGCTCATCGGCATGCACCCGAGTCCGACGGCCCCCACCGCGAGTGCCCCCGCGCCGATCGTCCTGCGCTCCACCTGCTCGTGAACCTCCCTCTGCCCGGACCCCAACCTAACCTCTGCACGCGCGCGTACCTGACATAGCCTCCATGGCATGAGTGCTGACGTGTGGCTTCCCATGGCGCCGGACGAGATCGAGGGGCTGCCCGAGGGGCCCCGGTACCTGTTCTGGGACGGGGGCGAGGACGGTGACCAGCCCTTTCCCGGCGACCCTGCGGACTGCGTCCTGTACGTGGTGCCGTACATGAAGCCGTGGCCGGTCAGGGTGCGTCCGCTGGAGCGGCTCACCAACGTCCAGGTGATCCAGACCCTCACCGCAGGAGTCGACGACGTCATGTCGCGGCTGTCCGCGATCCGGCCGGGCGTCCGGCTGTGCAACGCGCGCGGTGTGCACGAGGCGAGCACCGCCGAACTCGCGCTCGCCCTGACCCTCGCCTCCCTGCGCGGCATCCCCGGCTTCGTCCGGGCCCAGGAGCACGGGCGCTGGCAGAGCGCCTTCCACCCGGCCCTCGCCGACAAGTCCGTCCTCATCGTCGGCTACGGCTCCATCGGCGCCGCCATCGAGGACCGGCTCGCGCCCTTTGAGGTCGCGCGGGTGGCGCGCGTCGCGCGCTCTGAGCGCACCACGGCGCGCGGTCCGGTGCATCCGTTCACCGAATTGCCTTCTTTGCTTCCACACGCCGACGTCGTGATCCTTTCCACGCCCTTGACGGAGGAGACGCGGGGGCTGGTCGACACCGAGTTCCTCGCCCGGATGAAGGACGGAGCGCTGCTCGTGAACGTGGCGCGCGGTCCCGTCGTCGACACGAAGGCGCTGCTCGCGGAGCTGGAGAGCGGCCGTGTCACCGCCGCCCTGGACGTCACCGATCCCGAGCCGCTGCCGGCCGGACACCCGCTCTGGCGGGCCCCCGGTGTGCTCATCACCCCGCATGTGGGCGGACCCAGCTCCGCCTTCCTGCCGCGAGCCAAGCGGCTGCTCGCCGACCAGTTGACCCGGTTCGTGAACCACGAGCCCCTGCGCAACGTGATCCTGACGACGGGCGCGTAACCCCGGTTTCGGCACCCTCCGCAACCCCTCGGATGCGGCCCGTACCCGCATCCCCGCTGGTCGTCACGGAGCGTAGAGAACCTATGTCCCTGAGTGACGAACCTGGTGTATCGTCCCGGACAGGGGCTGCGCCGCCTACCGTTCGGCGCCGGGGATGGACATTTCAGATTTGTGAGGGGGGCGACGGGCGATGCACGGCCTATGGACGAGCGATCCGACGCGGCGGAGCCGCCGACGGCGGCCCTGGCGCACGGCCGCGCGCAGACGCGGCCACCACACCAGCCACCACAGCCATCAGCAGCGCAGGCACAGCGGCCGCAGGAGGCATGCGCACCCAGCACACCGGGACCGTCGGTACCCGGGAGCGGCGCTCACCGGGAGGCCCCGGTGAGCGCGCCGCCCTCGGTGACGACCGCCCTCGACGCGGCCGTGCGCGCCTCGCATCCGCAGCAGGCGCCGCTGCCCCGGCGGCCGGCCGCCGGTGAACGCGCGCGCACGAAGGAGCAACTCGTTCTCGCCCTGGTCTGCGCGGCCTACGCCGTCGGGGCCGCGTTCGACTGGGGTACGGACGAAGTGGCACTGATCATGGGCGACTTCGGGCTGAGCGCCGCGGCGGGCACCGCATCGGTCTCGTGCTTCCTGTACGCCCGCAACCGGCGCGTCCGTTTCCGCTCGGCCTGGCTGCTGTTCGCCCTCTCCTCCGCGATGGCGGCCCTCGGCAACGCGGTCTGGGGCTGGTACGAGGTCGTCCTCGGCCGGCCGGTGCCCAGCCCCTCCTACGCGGACCTGTTCTTCCTGTGCTTCGCCCCGCCGGCCATCGTGGGCCTGCTGGTGCTCGCCAAGCGGCCGGTGACCAGGGCCGGCTGGATCTGCCTGGCGCTGGACGCCTGGCTGATCGGCGGCTCGCTGCTCACGCTGTCCTGGAGCCTGGCACTCGCCCAGGCGGCCCGGTTCGACGGACCGAGCGTGGCGCACACCGCGCTGTCGCTGGCGTACCCGCTGCTCGACATCGTGCTCGTCAGCATGGTGCTCGCGCTGCACTTCCGCCGCACCCCGGGCAACCGCACCGCGGTGAACACGGCGATCGGCGCGCTCGCGCTGACCGTGATGTGCGACGCGCTGTTCACCTCGCCGCTGCTGCACAGCAGTTACCGCTCCGGACAGCTGCTGGACGCCGGCTGGTTCGCCGGTTCGCTGCTGCTCGCCTACGCCCCGTGGGCCGCACCCCGCCGCAGGGGCGCGGCGGAGGCGCGCGTACCGGACGGGCACACGCGCGTGGTCCACGAGCACGTGCCCGGACAGCGCGGCACCGGCCACCACCACGTGCCCGAGCCCGCCCCGGGAGGTGATCACAGCCGGTATCCGGCCGGCCGGCCGCTCACCGGCTCCCTCGCCGCCCTCACCCCGTACCTCGCCGCCGCCGTGTGCACCCTGGGCATCCTGTACAACGTCCTCAACGGGCGCCGACCCGACCATGTCGTGCTGATCACCGCGGGCGCCGTCGTGCTCGCCCTCGTCATCCGGCAGGGCATCATGCTGCTGGACAACATCACCCTGACCCAGGAACTGGCGCAGAAGGAGAACCACTTCCGCTCCCTGGTGCAGGGCTCCAGCGACGTGATCATGATCGCCGCGCCCAACGGCGTCCTGCGCTACGTCTCCCCGGCCGCCGCCGGGGTCTACGGCCGCTCCGCCGAGGAACTGGTGGGAACCGAACTGGCCGGCCTCATCCACCCGGAGGACCTGGGGTGCGTGGTGCACGAGGTGCGCCGCTTCCTGGCCGCCAGCCCCCTGGAGGAACCCACCACCCGCATCGAGTGCCGCTTCCGGTCCGGCGACGGCGGCTGGCTCAACGTCGAGTCGACCGTCAACCGCCACCACGGCGGCCTGATCTTCAACAGCCGGGACGTCACCGAGCGCGTCCGCCTGCAGGCGCAACTGCAGCACAACGCCGAGCACGACCCGCTGACCGACCTGCCCAACCGCGCGCTGTTCACACGGCGCGTGCAGCAGGCCCTGTCCGGCCGCCGCGCCACCGACCGGGGCGCCGCCCTGTGGGGCACGGCCGTGCTCTTCATCGACCTGGACGGCTTCAAGGCCGTCAACGACACGATCGGGCACCAGGCCGGGGACGAGCTGCTCGTCCAGGCCGCCCGCAGACTCCAGGACGCGGTCCGGCAGGGGGACACCGCATCCCGGCTGGGCGGCGACGAGTTCGCGGCCCTGATCACCGGGGACGGTACCCGGGAGCGTGCCGCCCGGGAGCGGAACATCCTGGAGCTCGCCGACCGCCTCAGGGTGACCCTCTCCCAGCCGTACGCCATCGACGGCAGCGACGTCAGGGTCAACGCCTCCATCGGCGTCGCCTTCGCCGAACCGGGCCTCGGCGCGGGCGAGCTGCTGCGCAACGCCGACCTCGCGATGTACCGCGCGAAAGCGGCCGGAAAGGGCCGGGTCGAGCTGTACAGGCCGCAGATGCAGCAGGACGTCGTACGCAAGGCGGAGCTGGCCACCCGGCTGCGTGCCGCACTGCACGACGGCGAGTTCGCCCTGCTGCACCAGCCGGTGGTGTGCCTGGAGGGCGGCCGGATCACGGCGGTGTCGGCGCAGGCGCGCTGGCGCTCCTCGCAGGGGGTGCTGTTCACCCCCGCCGAGTTCCTGCGGGTGACCGAGGGCGGTGACAAGACCGCCGAGCTGGACCGCTGGATCCTGCAGGCGGCCGTCGAGCAGGCCGCCGAGCGGGCCGCGACCGGGACCGTCGTACCGGTGGCCGTCCGGATGAGCGCCCGGCGCTTGCTGGACCGCTCGATTCCGCTCGGCTCCGTGGAGGCACTGCTGACCCGGCACGGGCTGCCGCCCGGCGCGCTGCTCCTGGAGCTGTCCGACACCGATCCGCGGGTGTGCCTGGACGACCTGGAGCGGCGGCTGACCGCGCTCAGCCGGCTCGGGGTGCGGATCGCGCTGGACGGCTTCGGCAGCGGCTACGCGGCCATCATGGCGCTCAGAAGGCTCCCGGTCGACGTCCTGAAACTCGACCGCAGTCTGGTCGAGGGCGTCGTGGAGTCCGCGCGGCTGCACAAGATCACCAGCGGTCTGCTGCGGATCGCCGGGGATCTCGGGCTGCAGTCCGTGGCCGAGGGCGTGGACCTGCCGGAGCAGGTCGTCGCGCTGCGCGCGATGGGCTGCACGCACGGGCAGGGCATGGCGTTCGCGGGGCCGCTGGACGAGTACCGGCTGCGCCGGGTGCTCGGATCCGGCCACTACCCGGTGCCGCGCGCACCGGCCGAGCCGGCGTTCGCGGGCTCGACACCGACTGGAGCGCCCCGGAGGTGAACGCGCCATGGAAAGGTGTGAGCGAGCCGAAGGGGCGCTCCGGGGTGTACACAGGGGGTGTTACGGCTGTCCTCGGAGGCGGCAGTGCCCTTCGTTCACATTCTGAGACTCCCGTCCCACCCACTTGACACGTGGTGCGCGTCAGGGGGAGGGTCAGTGCCATGCGCACCCGAATTCTCGTACTTGGACAGCGCGTCGGCTGAGCTGGGACCCACCGGAGGACGATCCGGCAACCCCAGCGACCTCACCGGCGCGCTCCCCTCGCTTGCCTTGCGGCACGAGGGGTTTTTTGTTGCACGAGTGCCTTTCGTGCAGCGCGTGAACTCCGTACAAACCTCGCAAAAACCCTCAGCATCGAGAAGAGAATGCCGATGACCGAGCAGGCCACCGGGGCCCATCCGCAGCCGCGGCCCCGATCCGGAGGACAGCAGTCCGCCCCCGTCGAGCACGTCACGGGTGCGCAGTCCCTCATCCGCTCCCTCGAGGAGGTCGGCGCTGACACGGTATTCGGCATTCCCGGCGGCGCGATCCTGCCGGCGTACGACCCCCTGATGGACTCGACGCGGGTCCGTCATGTGCTGGTCCGCCACGAGCAGGGCGCCGGCCACGCGGCCACCGGCTATGCG
Organism: Streptomyces sp. NPDC031426; assembly: GCF_055581585.1. NCBI lineage: Bacteria > Bacillati > Actinomycetota > Actinomycetes > Kitasatosporales > Streptomycetaceae > Streptomyces > Streptomyces sp. NPDC031426. The sequence goes on along the minus strand of NZ_JBVIJE010000010.1, from coordinate 262,993 downwards.
CAGGCCACCGGCAAGGTCGGCGTCTGCATGGCGACCTCGGGCCCGGGTGCGACCAACCTGGTCACGCCGATCGCCGACGCCCACATGGACTCCGTCCCGCTGGTCGCGATCACCGGCCAGGTCGCCTCGAAGGCGATCGGCACCGACGCCTTCCAGGAGGCGGACATCGTCGGCATCACCATGCCGATCACCAAGCACAACTTCCTCGTCACCAAGGCCGAGGACATCCCGCGGATCATCGCGCAGGCTTTCCACATCGCCTCCACCGGCCGCCCCGGCCCGGTCCTGGTCGACATCGCCAAGGACGCCCTCCAGGCGAAGACCGTCTTCTCCTGGCCGCCCACCATGGACCTGCCCGGCTACCGCCCGGTGACCAAGCCGCACGCCAAGCAGATCCGCGAGGCGGCCAAGCTGATCACCTCCGCCAAGCGGCCCGTCCTCTATGTCGGCGGCGGCGTCATCAAGGCGAACGCCACCGCCGAGCTGAAGGTCCTCGCCGAACTCACCGGAGCGCCCGTCACCACCACCCTGATGGCGCTCGGCGCGTTCCCCGACAGCCACCCGCTGCACGTGGGAATGCCGGGCATGCACGGTGCGGTCACCGCCGTCACCGCGCTGCAGAAGGCCGACCTGATCGTCGCCCTCGGCGCCCGCTTCGACGACCGCGTCACCGGCAGGCTGGACAGCTTCGCGCCGTACGCCAAGATCGTCCACGCCGACATCGACCCGGCCGAGATCGGCAAGAACCGCGCCGCGGACGTGCCGATCGTCGGTGACGCCCGCGAGGTCATCGCCGACCTGGTCCAGGCCGTGCAGAAGGAGCACAGCGAGGGCCACAAGGGCGACTACACCGCCTGGTGGAGCGACCTCAGCCGCTGGCGCGACACCTACCCGCTCGGCTACGACCAGCCCGAGGACGGCTCGCTCTCCCCGCAGCAGGTCATCGAGCGCATCGGCCAACTCGCGCCCGAGGACACGATCTTCGCCGCCGGCGTCGGCCAGCACCAGATGTGGGCCGCGCACTTCATTCAGTACGACAAGCCCGCCACCTGGCTGAACTCCGGCGGCGCCGGAACCATGGGCTACGCGGTCCCGGCCGCCATGGGCGCCAAGGCCGGACAGCCGGACCGCACGGTCTGGGCGATCGACGGCGACGGCTGCTTCCAGATGACCAATCAGGAACTGACCACCTGCGCCCTGAACAACATCCCGATCAAGGTCGCCATCATCAACAACGGCGCCCTCGGAATGGTCCGCCAGTGGCAGACCCTGTTCTACAACCAGCGCTACTCCAACACCGTGCTGCACAGCGGCCCCGACGACATCAACCCGGAGGCCAAGGGCACGCGCGTGCCGGACTTCGTGAAGCTGTCCGAGGCGATGGGCTGCGTGGGCCTGCGCTGCGAGCGCCCGGAGGACCTGGACAAGGTCATCCAGGAGGCGAACTCCATCAACGACCGCCCCGTCGTCATCGACTTCATCGTCCACGAGGACGCGATGGTGTGGCCGATGGTCGCCGCCGGCACCTCCAACGACGAGATCATGGCCGCCCGGGACGTCCGCCCCGACTTCGGCGACAACGAAGACGACTGAGCGAGAGAGACGTAAAAAGATCATGTCCAAGCACACGCTCTCCGTCCTGGTGGAGAACACGCCGGGCATCCTCGCCCGGATCGCCGCCCTGTTCTCCCGCCGCGGCTTCAACATCGACTCGCTCGCGGTGGGCGTCACCGAGCACCCCGACATCTCCCGCATCACCATCGTGGTGGGCGTCGAGGACCTGCCGCTGGAGCAGGTGACCAAGCAGCTCAACAAGCTCGTCAACGTGCTGAAGATCGTGGAGCTGGAGCCCGGTCAGGCCGTGCAGCGCGAACTCGTCCTGGTGAAGGTCCGCGCCGACAACGAGACCCGCTCCCAGATCGTCGAGATCGTCCAGCTGTTCCGCGCCAAGACCGTGGACGTCTCCCCGGAGGCCGTCACCATCGAGGCCACCGGATCCAGCGAGAAGCTGTCCGCCATGCTCAAGATGCTGGAGCCGTTCGGCATCAAGGAGCTGGTGCAGTCCGGCACGATCGCGATCGGCCGCGGCGCCCGTTCAATCACCGACCGCTCGCTGCGCGCCCTCGACCGATCCGCGTAAAGCTGAAGTACGGCTGAAACCGGGCGGCCGGCGACACGCCGTCCGCCCGGATGCCGAGATCCCGAAACTTCCCTTCCCCTCACCGGCATACGGTGGGACGCACAACCTGCACACCAAGGAGAGAACCCAAAGTGGCCGAGCTGTTCTACGACGCTGACGCCGACCTGTCCATCATCCAGGGCCGCAAGGTCGCGGTCATCGGCTACGGCAGCCAGGGCCACGCCCACGCGCTGTCGCTGCGTGACTCCGGTGTCGACGTCCGCGTCGGTCTGCACGAGGGCTCCAAGTCCAAGGCCAAGGCCGAGGAGCAGGGCCTGCGCGTGGTGACGCCCTCCGAGGCCGCCGCCGAGGCCGACGTCATCATGATCCTGGTCCCGGACCCGATCCAGGCCCAGGTCTACGAGGAGTCCATCGCCCCGAACCTGAAGGACGGCGACGCGCTGTTCTTCGGCCATGGCTTCAACATCCGCTTCGGTTTCATCAAGCCCCCGGCCGGCGTGGATGTCTGCATGGTCGCCCCGAAGGGCCCGGGCCACCTGGTGCGCCGTCAGTACGAGGAGGGCCGCGGCGTTCCGTGCATCGCGGCGGTCGAGCAGGACGCCTCCGGAGGCGCCTTCGCGCTGGCCCTGTCGTACGCCAAGGGCATCGGCGGCACCCGCGCCGGCGTGATCAAGACGACCTTCACCGAGGAGACCGAGACCGACCTGTTCGGTGAGCAGGCCGTCCTCTGCGGTGGTACGGCCGCGCTGGTCAAGGCGGGCTTCGAGACCCTGACCGAGGCCGGCTACCAGCCGGAGATCGCCTACTTCGAGTGCCTGCACGAGCTGAAGCTGATCGTGGACCTCATGTACGAGGGCGGCCTGGAGAAGATGCGCTGGTCCATCTCCGAGACCGCCGAGTGGGGCGACTACGTCACGGGCCCGCGCATCATCACCGACGCCACCAAGGCCGAGATGAAGAAGGTCCTCGCCGAGATCCAGGACGGGTCCTTCGCCCAGCAGTGGATGGACGAGTACCACGGCGGCCTGAAGAAGTACAACGAGTACAAGCAGCAGGACGCCGAGCACCTGCTGGAGACCACGGGCAAGCAGCTGCGCAAGCTGATGAGCTGGGTGAACGAGGAGGCGTAAGCCTCACGTCAGGGGGCCGGGGCATGCTGCTCCGGCCCCCGTCTTCCATCTGTTGTCCACCCCGTCCAGCCCCGGACGGGTGATCCTTCCGTGGAGGCGCAAGACGCCCTGCGCCACGCCACTAGACTGCTGCACACAACACGCGTCAGGCCCACAGCGTCGTGCGTCTTCCGCGGCTAGCCCCCCCTCCTCCGCCTGCGGCCGTCGGGACGGCCGTCCGCATGCTCTGGACTTGTGAGGACCTCACGTGAGCTCGAAACCCGTCGTACTCATCGCTGAAGAGCTTTCGCCCGCGACCGTGGACGCGCTCGGCCCGGACTTCGAGATCCGGCACACCAACGGAGCCGACCGAGCCGAACTGCTCCCCGCCATCGCCGACGTCGACGCGATCCTGATCCGCTCCGCCACCAAGGTCGACGCCGAGGCCATCGCCGCGGCGAAGAAGCTCAAGGTCGTGGCCCGCGCCGGCGTCGGCCTGGACAACGTCGACGTCTCCGCCGCCACCAAGGCCGGCGTGATGGTCGTCAACGCCCCGACCTCCAACATCGTGACCGCCGCCGAGCTGGCCTGCGGTCTGATCCTCGCCTCCGCCCGCAACATCCCGCAGGCCAACGCCGCGCTGAAGAACGGCGAGTGGAAGCGCAGCAAGTACACGGGCGTCGAGCTGGCCGAGAAGACCCTCGGTGTCGTCGGCCTCGGCCGCATCGGCGCCCTGGTCGCCCAGCGCATGTCCGCCTTCGGCATGAAGGTCGTCGCCTACGACCCCTACGTCCAGCCTGCCCGCGCCGCGCAGATGGGCGTCAAGGTGCTCTCCCTGGACGAGCTGCTGGAGGTCTCCGACTTCATCACCGTCCACCTGCCCAAGACCCCCGAGACCCTCGGCCTCATCGGCGACGAGGCGCTGCGCAAGGTCAAGCCGAGCGTGCGCATCGTCAACGCCGCGCGCGGCGGCATCGTGGACGAGGCGGCGCTGTACTCGGCGCTGAAGGAGGGCCGGGTCGCCGGCGCGGGCCTCGACGTGTACGCCAAGGAGCCCTGCACCGACTCCCCGCTGTTCGAGCTGGACCAGGTCGTGTGCACCCCGCATCTCGGCGCCTCCACCGACGAGGCCCAGGAGAAGGCGGGCATCGCGGTCGCGAAGTCCGTCCGCCTCGCCCTCGCCGGTGAGCTGGTGCCGGACGCGGTCAACGTCCAGGGCGGTGTCATCGCCGAGGACGTCAAGCCGGGCCTGCCGCTCGCCGAGCGCCTCGGCCGGATCTTCACCGCCCTCGCCGGTGAGGTCGCGCACCGCCTCGACGTCGAGGTCTACGGCGAGATCACCCAGCACGACGTGAAGGTCCTTGAGCTGTCCGCGCTCAAGGGCGTCTTCGAGGACGTCGTCGACGAGACGGTGTCGTACGTCAACGCGCCGCTGTTCGCCCAGGAGCGTGGCGTCGAGGTACGGCTGACCACCAGCTCCGAGTCGGCCGAGCACCGCAACGTCGTCACCGTGCGCGGCACGCTCGCGAACGGCGAGGAGGTGTCGGTCTCCGGCACGCTGGCCGGCCCGAAGCACGTCCAGAAGATCGTCGCGGTCGGCGACTACGACGTCGACCTCGCCCTCGCCGACCACATGGTCGTCCTGCGCTACGAGGACCGTCCCGGTGTCGTCGGCACCGTCGGCCGCATCCTCGGCGAGGCGGGCATCAACATCGCCGGCATGCAGGTCGCGCGTGCCGTCGCCGGCGGCGAGGCGCTGGCCGTGCTCACCGTCGACGACACGGTGGCCTCCGGTGTGCTGGCCGAGGTGGCCTCGGAGATCGGTGCGACGTCCGCCCGCTCTGTGAACCTCGTCTGACGCATCGACACCGTGAACCTCGTCTGACACATCGACAAACGCCGGGCGGGCTGACTTTCGTCAGCCCGCCCGGCGTTTTTCCGCGCTGTCCTACGAGTCGTCCCGCACCTCGATCCTCCGCAGGGACAGGGCCGCTCCCACCGCAGCCAGCATCAGGATCACCGCCCCGGCGATCGCCGCGCCCTGCATCCCGGTGGTGAAGGCCTCGCGGGCCGTGGCGAGCAGGGACCGACCGGCGGCGCCGGGCAGGTGGGCGGCCGTGGCGAGGGCGTCGCCCAGGGTCTCGCGGGCCCCGGCCGGGGCGGTGGCCGGCATCTCGTGGCGGTAGACCGCCGTACCGATCGAGCCGAGGACCGCCATGCCGAGCGCGCCGCCGAACTCGGCGCTGGTCTCCAGCAGGGAGGAGGCCGTGCCCGCCCGCTCCACCGGGGCGCCGCTCATGGCCAGGTCGGTCAGCTGCGAGACGATCGCGACCATCCCGCAGGCGAGGACGCCGGCCCCGGCGAGCGCCAGCCACAGCGAGTCGGTGCCGACGAGGGCGAGCATCGAGAAGCCGGCCGCCATGGCCGCGAAGCCGCCCGCGACGACGTAGCCCCGGTTGACGCCCCGCTGGACGAGCTGTGCGGTGACCGGACCGGCGAACCCGATGAACACCGAGGGCAGCAGGCTCCACAGGGCCGCCGACAGCGGGCTCTTGCCGAGGACCGACTGCAGGTACTGCGTGGTGAAGATGGCCGAGCCCATCATGGCGAGGGCGGCGACGAGGTTGAGGACCAGCGCCGGGGTGAAGCCGTGGCCCTTCAGCAGGGCCGGCGGGATCAGCGGGGAGGCGTTCGTGCGCTGCCGGCGGACGAAGAGAGCCGCGAAGAGCAGGCCGACGATGACGGAGACGACGTAGAGCGGGTGCCAGCCCTCGGAGGGGATCTCCTTCAGGCCGTAGATCACGGGGAGCACGGCGGCCATCGACAGCGGGACGCTCAGCCAGTCGAAACGGCCCGGGTTCGGGTCCTTCGACTCCGGCAGCAGCACCGGGCCGAGAAGCAGCAGCAGCGCCATCGCGGGCAGGTTGACCAGGAAGACCGAGCCCCACCAGAAGTGCTCGACCAGGATGCCGCTCATCACCGAACCGAGCGCGATACCGCCGGTCATGACGCCGGACCAGAGCCCGATCGCCTTCGCCCGCTGGCCGGGGTCGGTGAACATCGTGCGCAGCAGCGCCATCGTCGAGGGCATCAGGGTCGCACCGCCGATGCCGAGGATCGCGCGGGCCGCGATCAGGGTCTCGGCGCTGTTCGCGTAGGCCGCGAGGAGCGAGGCGGTGCCGAAGGCGGCGGCGCCCGTCAGCAGGAGCTTGCGGCGGCCGATGCGGTCGCCGAGGGAGCCCATCGTCATCAGCAGGCCGGCCAGGACGAAGCCGTAGACGTCGAAGATCCACAGCTGCTGGGTGCCGCTCGGGTGCAGGTCCGCGGCGATCGCGGGGGTCGCGAAGTACAGGACCGAGACGTCCATCGAGACCAGCAGCAGCGGCAGCATCAGCACGCCGAGAGCGGTCCACTCGCGGCGCCCGGCGCGGGCGGGGGCGGCGCTTTCGGCGCCGGCGGAGGAGGTGGTGCTCGTCGAGTTCGTCATGCCAGTGAATGTACGGGCGTCTTAAACGCTTGTCTAGAACGAATGTATAAGTCATCTGTCTAGGACGTCCGTATGGATCGGCGGTAGGGTTGGTGGGCATGGGACACCGTGAAGATCTGCTCGAAGGCGCCAAGCGCTGCCTGCTGGAGAAGGGGTTCCTGCGCACGACGGCGCGGGACATCGTCAAGGAGTCGGGCACCAACCTGGCGTCCATCGGCTACCACTACGGGTCGAAGGCCGAGCTGCTGGTGCAGGCGTACGTCTCGCTGATCGAGGGCGTGGGGGAGCGGTTCGACCCGGGGCTCGGCGGGACGGTCACCGAGCCTCCCGGTTCGCTGGCGCGCTTCCAGGAGGTGTGGACGAGCATCATCCGCACGGTGCCCGAGTCACGGGCGATCTGGATGCTGAGCTTCGAGCTGATGTTCCAGGACGAGCGACTGGAGGAGGTGCGCAAGCTCCTGGCCGAGGCCCAGAAGGAGGGCCGCTCCGGTCTGGTGGCGATGTTCAGCGGCATCCCGGAGTCCGACGTCGACCCGGAGGCGGTGGACACCGAGGGCCGTCTCTACCAGACCCTTCTCAACGGCCTCATGGTCCAGTGGCTCTTCGACCCGTCCTCGGCAACCACCGCCGAGCAACTGACGGCGGGGCTACGGCGGATCATGGCGGCGGCGGGCGCGGAGACTCGATGAGAGGCTGGGCCGGGCGGGGCTGAGATCGCGTAGGCCGAGAGCTAGGGTCTGCCGCCCATCCGTGCCCGCTTCAACGCCATGTGCAGAAGCAGGCGGTCCTCGCCGTCGTCCAGGTCCAGGCCCGTCAGCTGCTCCACCCGGGAGAGGCGGTAGTACAGGGTCTGGCGGTGGATGCCCAGTTCGGCTGCCGCGCGGGCGGCCTGGCCCGCGCAGTCCAGGTAGACCTCGGCGGTGCGGGCCAGTTCCCGGTGGGCGGGGGCGAGGAGTGGGCCGACCACGGGATCGTGCGCGGCCTGCGGCGGCAGCGCGGTCAGCAGCCGGTACGGCCCGATCCGCGCCCACTCCGCGACCGGCCCGAACCGCGGCTCGGCCAGCGCGGCCCGCGCGGCTGCGGTGGCCTCCTGCCAGACCGTGCCCAGCTCGGCGAGTCCGTTACGGGCATCACCGACCCCGGCCGCGCATCCGGCACCCGCGGCCACCCGGGCCGCCGCTCCGGCGAAGCCCGCCGCGGCCGCCGCGGCCGCCCGCGCCCCGGCCCCGCGCGCCGCGTTCCCCGATGCGCCAGGAGCCGCCCCGCCACCACCCGCCGTACCGCGACCGCCCGCACCACCAACTGTCCCTCCAAGCGCCCCCTCCGCCTCCCTGAGCAACCGCCCGGCCGCCGTAAGGGCCGGTGTGCTCACCTCCGTGGTCCGTAGCCGTACCAGCAGCGCGAGGCTCTGTTCCGAGGGGCCCCAGGGGAGGGTGCACAGGGCGGTGGCGTGGGGGATGGTGCGGGCGGCGGGGGCGTCGTCCGGGTCCGGTGACGGCCAGGGGGCCACGCAGACGAGGGTGAACGGGCCGTCGGCGCGGGGGCCGAGGGCGGTGCGCAGTTCGGCCACCGCCATGTCCTGCTGCCAGCCGCGCTCGGCGGTGAGCACCGCCCGCAGCTCCCGGCTCAGCCCGGCCCCGGCCTCCGCCTCGTCCGCGAGCAGCGCGCCGATCCGGCCGGCCACCTCCATCGCGGCGGCCAGCTGGGCGTCCGTCGGCCCGGGGTCGCCTTCCAGGAGCCAGACGTAGCCGAGGACGACACCCCGGTGGCGTACCGGCAGGCAGATCCGGCCGCGGTAGACGCCCGCCTCCGGGCTCCGCGGGATCCGTACCGGGCCGGTCGCGCGGGTGATGCCGAAGCCCTCGAACCACGCCCGGACCGTGGCCGTGGAGCGCCGGGTCAGGATCGAGCGGGTGCGCACCGGGTCCAGTGCGGAGGGATCCAGCTCGTCGTCGCTGTCGTACGCCCCGAAGGCGATCAGCTCGAAGTCGCGGTTCTCCAGGGTCGCCGGGACCCCGAGCAGCTCCGAGATCTCGTCCACGAGCTCCTGGTAGTCACCCTTGAAAGCCTTGAAATCCGCCGCCACCCGGGCATTCTCCCTCATTTTCCGGCGGCCTTCATACATCTGTCTGAGATCCGGTGCACGGATGCGTGACAGCTGTCGATGGCTCACGATCGGAGAGATCCTTAGGTTTCACGGTGGTTCTCCGTGCCGTACCCGAAGCGTTGGGTAATGGCCTATTTGATGCTTGTCTGTGGAGGTGCCCCGTGCTGGGTCCCGTGATTCTCGCCGCGTCGCGCAGCGACCGGATGCGACGCCTGATCTCGGCGGCCCCGGTGACCAAGCAGGTCGTCGACCGCTTCATCCCCGGCGAGACCGTCGACGACATCGTGCCGATCATCAAGGACCTGACGGCCAAGGGCCTGGAGCTGACGATGGACGTCGTCGGCGAGGACATCACCACCCCCGAGCAGGCCACCGCCGCCCGGGACGCCTACCTGCTGCTGATCGACCGCCTCAAGGAGCTGCAGCTCGGCGAGAAGGTCGAGATGTCGGTCAAGCTGTCCATGTTCGGGCAGGCGCTGGACGGCGGGCACGAGCTGGCGCTCGCCAACGTCCGGCCGGTCGTCGAGGCCGCCGCCGCCATCGGTACCACCGTGACGCTGGACGCCGAGGACCACACCACCCTCGACTCGATGTTCGCCATCCACGAGGAGCTGCGGAAGGACTTCCCGCAGACCGGCTGTGTCATCCAGGCCTACCTCTTCCGCACCGAGGCCGACGCCCGCAGCCTCGCCGCCGCCGGCAGCCGCGTCCGCCTGGTCAAGGGCGCCTACAAGGAGCCCGCCGAGGTCGCCTACCAGCAGAAGCACGAGATCGACAAGGCGTACGTCCGTGTCCTGCGGATCCTGATGGAGGGCGAGGGATACCCGATGATCGGGTCGCACGACCCGCGCCTGATCGCCATCGCCCAGGAGCTGGCCCACAAGGCCGGCCGCAAGCTCGACGAGTACGAGTTCCAGATGCTGTACGGCATCCGCGGCGACGAGCACCTGCGCCTGGCCGCCGAGGGCCACCGCATGCGCGTCTACACCGCCTACGGCACCGACTGGTACGGCTACTTCATGCGCCGTCTCGCGGAGAAGCCGGCGAACCTGCGCTTCTTCCTCCGCTCGATGGTCAGCAAGGGCTGAGTCCGAACACCCGCTCACGTACAAGGAGTCAAGGAACCTATGGACGCTGTGACCCAGGTCCCCACCCCCGTCAACGAGCCGGTGCACGGCTACGCCCCCGGCTCGCCCGAGCGCGCCCGGCTGGAGGCCAAGCTCAAGGAACTGGCCGAGAACCCGATAGACCTGCCGATGACCATCGGCGGCGAGCGGCGGATGGGCGGCGGCGAGCCGTTCCAGGTGGTCCAGCCGCACAACCACAAGGCCGTCATCGGCACCCTGCGCAACGCCACCCAGCAGGACGCCGAGGACGCCATCGACGCGGCCCTGGCCGCCGCCCCGGCCTGGCGCGCCATGTCCTTCGACGACCGCGCCGCGATCATCCTGCGCGCCGCCGAGCTGCTGGCCGGCCCCTGGCGCGAGACGATCGCCGCCTCCACCATGCTCGGCCAGTCGAAGACCGCCCAGCAGGCCGAGATCGACACGCCGTGCGAGCTGGTCGACTTCTGGCGCTTCAACGTGCACTACGCCCGCCAGATCCTCGCCGAGCAGCCCCCGGCGAACTCCCCCGGTGTCTGGAACCGCCTGGACCACCGCCCGCTGGAGGGCTTCGTCTACGCGATCACGCCCTTCAACTTCAGCGCCATCGCGGGCAACCTGCCGACGGCACCCGCCCTCATGGGCAACGTCGTCGTCTGGAAGCCGTCCCCGACGCAGACCCACGCGGCCGTGCTGCTGATGCAGCTCCTGGAGGAGGCCGGTCTGCCCAAGGGCGTCATCAACCTCGTCACGGGTGACGGCATCGAGGTCTCCAAGGTGGCCCTGGAGCACCGCGACCTGGCGGGCATCCACTTCACCGGTTCGACCAGGACCTTCCAGTACCTGTGGAAGACGGTCGGCAACAACATCGAGAAGTACCGCTCGTACCCGCGTCTGGTCGGCGAGACCGGCGGCAAGGACTTCCTGGTCGCCCACCCGTCGGCCGACCGCGCGGTGCTGAAGACCGCCCTGACCCGCGGTGCCTTCGAGTACCAGGGCCAGAAGTGCAGTGCCACCTCCCGCGCCTACATCCCGGCCTCCATCTGGAACTCGGGCTTCAAGGAGGAGTTCGCGGCCGAGGTCGACTACCTGACCATGGGTGACGTCACCGACCTGTCGAACTTCATCGGCGCCGTGATCGACGACCGTGCCTTCGCCAAGAACAAGGCCGCGATCGACCGCGCCAAGGAGGACCCGACCTGCGAGATCGTCGCGGGCGGCAGCTACGACGACTCGGTCGGCTACTTCGTCCGTCCGACGGTCATCGTCTCCACCGACCCGGAGAACGAGATCTTCCGCACGGAGTACTTCGGCCCGGTCCTCGGCGTCTACGTCTACGAGGACGACAAGTACGACGAGATGCTGGCCCAGATGGAGTCGGTCTCCGACTACGCCCTGACCGGCTCGGTCATCTCCAACGACCGCGCGGCGGCCGCCTACACGATGGAGAAGCTCCGCTACGCGGCCGGCAACTTCTACATCAACGACAAGTCGACCGGCGCCGTCGTCGGCCAGCAGCCCTTCGGCGGCGGCCGTGCCTCCGGCACCAACGACAAGGCCGGCGCCCCCCAGAACCTCCTGCGCTGGACCCTGACCCGCGCCATCAAGGAGACCCTGGTCCCGCCGACCGACTACTCCTACCCGCACATGGGCTGACCCTCGGCCCCGTGAACACGGGCCGGCAAGCCTGACCTCTGAGCAGGCTTGCCGGCCCGTTCCCATCCGCGGACGGTCCTTCCCCGGCAGCCGGCTGAGACGATGACGCCATGGCCGTCCGACTGCGTCTCGCCCACACCTCCGCCCTCGACCCGGCCGAACTCGGCGCCGTCCGGGCCCTGTTGGACGAGGTGTTCGGCGGGGACTTCTCCGACGACGACTGGGATCACGGGCTCGGCGGGATGCATGTGCTCGTCCAGGACGGGCGTGGGCTCGCCGCGCACGGGTCCGTGGTGATGCGGCGCCTCCGGCACCGGGGGCACTGGCTGCGCACCGGGTATGTCGAGGCCGTCGCCGTACGGCCGGACGCCCGGCGCACCGGGCTCGGCGGGCGGGTGATGGGGGAGCTGGAGCGGGTGATCGACCGGGCGTACGACCTCGGCGCGCTCTCCGCGAGCGAGGAGGGGGCCCTGTTGTACGCCGGCCGGGGCTGGCGGCAGTGGGGCGGGCCGGTGCACGCCCTGTCCCCGGACGGAATCGTGCGGCTCAAGGAGGAGGAAGGCGGCGTCTGGCTGCGGCCCGCGCTCGCCGGTCCCCTCGACCACGGCGGCGAGCTGGTCTTCGACTGGCGTGACGGCGACCTCACCTGAGGACGCGCCAGGCCGCGCGGACCAGGATCTTGCCCGAGTTCCCGCCGCGGCTCCTGCACGCGCGCCTGGTGGGCCGCCCAGGACTGGATACCGGCGGCGACCGTCCACGCCGAGGACGACGGGGCGGCGCTGTCGATGGTGGGCAGCGGGCTCGGCATGGCTGTCATGCCCCGTGCTCTCCCTCGGAACGCCGTCACCCGAACACACGAAAGCCCAGCTCAGGACGGTATGACGGGGACCGCCGTCTCAGATAGTAGGAAGTCCGAGTAATTATGGAGACAGGAGCGGGCCGCTCCCTTAGTTTTGTAGGAGCCGAACGTCTCGCTCGATCAAGCGAATGGCGGTCGTGAGCCGGGCCCGGTGCAGGCAACCCCTGCGGCCCCCGCTCCCCGCCCCTTCCGGCGTCTCGCAATCTCTCATCGCCGTGCTCCGTGTTTGCCGAAGGAGTCGATTCCCATGGCCGAGACGACCGTCCGCCGCCGCGTCCGCCACGTGACCCGCGCCAGCGAGTCCGACCGCAAGAACGCCGCCGCCGCCCTCCAACGCGCCCTCGACCGCCGCGACAACGGCGGCGAGACCGGCCACTGAGCCCCCGTCCGATGCCGTCCGCGTCGTCCATATGGCGGACGGGGCATGTCATCCCCTGGGACGAGGAGTAGGGTGCCCGCATGTCTCGCAGCATCAATCTCGCAGTGATCCCCGGGGACGGCATCGGACAGGAAGTCGTGTCCGAGGGTCTCAAGGTCCTCTCCGCCGTCCTGCCGCAGGATGTGAAGCTGGAGACCAAGGAGTACGACTTCGGCGCCAAGCGCTACCACGCCACCGGTGAGACCCTCACCGACGCCGATCTCGACGCGCTGAAGCAGCACGACGCCATCCTGCTCGGCGCCATCGGCGACCCGTCGGTGCCGTCCGGCGTCCTGGAGCGCGGCTTCCTCCTGAAGCTCCGCTTCGCCTTCGACCACCACGTCAACCTGCGCCCGTCGAAGCTCCTGCCCGGTGTCGCCACCCCGCTCGCCGGCCAGCCGGAGATCGACTTCGTCGTGGTCCGCGAGGGCACCGAGGGCCCGTACACCGGCAACGGCGGCACCATCCGCAAGGGCACCGAGCACGAGGTCGCCACCGAGGTCTCCGTCAACACCGCCTTCGGTGTCGAGCGCGTGGTCCGGGACGCCTTCGCCCGCGCCCAGGCCCGCCCGCGCAAGAAGCTCACCCTGGTCCACAAGAACAACGTGCTGACCTTCGCGGGCCACCTGTGGACGAACGTCTTCAACAAGGTGGCCAAGGAGTTCCCCGAGGTCACCACCGACTACATCCACGTCGACGCGGCGACGATCTACCTCGTCACCGACCCGGCGCGGTTCGACGTGATCGTCACCGACAACCTCTTCGGCGACATCATCACCGACCTCGCCGCGGCCGTCTCCGGCGGCATCGGCGTGGCCGCGAGCGGGAACATCAACCCCTCCCGCGAGTTCCCCTCGATGTTCGAGCCGGTCCACGGTTCCGCGCCCGACATCGCCGGCCAGGGCAAGGCCGACCCCACCGCCACGGTCCTGTCGGTCGCCCTGCTGCTGCGCCACCTCGGCTACGACGGCGAGGCCGACCGCATCGACACCGCGGTCGCCGCTGACCTCACCGAGCGTGCCGCGCTGGGTGCCCGCAGCACCTCGCAGATCGGCGACGCGCTCGCCGCCCGAGTAGCCGGCTGACCCGGCGCTCCACCCACGAAGCCGCCGGGTCGGACGACCGCCCGGCGGCTTTTCCATGTCCCCGCCGGGTGCCACCATCGACCCCTGGGCCGCTTTCACCCCCATTCCTTCCGCCGTGGGCCCCGCGCGATAATCGAACGCGGAGCCGCGGTATGAGGGAAAGCTCGGACGTCCTATCACTGAGAGGTCGCAGTGACGGGGTGTGAGCGCGGCCCGTCACTACAACCGGTGAAGGACAAACCACTCATGACGACGCCCACGATCGAGCTCAAGCCCTCCGCCAGCCCCCTCGCCGCCGCAGAGCGCGAGGCGATCCTGGCCAACCCCGGGTTCGGCCGCCACTTCACCGACCACATGGTGACGATCAGGTGGACCGAGGGCCGCGGCTGGCACGACGCCCAGCTCGTCCCGTACGGCCCGATCTCCCTCGACCCCTCCACCCACGTCCTGCACTACGGCCAGGAGATCTTCGAGGGACTGAAGGCCTACCGCCAGCCCGACGGCTCGATCGCGCTGTTCCGTCCCGAGGCCAACGCCCGCCGCTTCCGCAACTCCGCCCGCCGCATGGCCATGGCCGAGCTGCCCGAGGAGCTGTTCATCGCCGCGCTGGACGCGCTGCTCACCCAGGACGCCGACTGGGTTCCGCCGCACGGTGGAGAACAGTCCCTGTACCTGCGTCCGTTCATGTTCGCCACGGAGGCCGCGCTCGGCGTGCACCCGGCGAACGAGTACCTGTTCATGCTCATCGCCTCGCCCTCCGGCGCGTACTTCGCCGGTGGCGTCAAGCCGGTCACCATCTGGGTCTCCGAGGACCACGTCCGCGCCGTCCCCGGCGGCACCGGCGACGCCAAGACCGGCGGCAACTACGCCGCCTCCCTGCTGCCGCAGGCCGAGGCCGCCGCGCACGGCTGCGACCAGGTCGTCTACCTCGACGCGGTCACCCGCACCAAGGTCGAGGAGAGCGGCAGCATGAACGTCGCCTTCGTCTACGGCGACCGGATCGTCACCCCGGAGCTGACCGGCTCGATCCTGGAGGGCATCACCCGTGACTCCCTCCTCCAGGTCGCCCGCGACCTCGGCTACACCGCCGAGGAGGGTGTGGTCACCCTGGAGCAGTGGCGTGCGGACGCGGCCTCCGGTGCCCTCACCGAGGTCTTCGCCTGCGGCACCGCCGCCGTGGTCACGCCCATCGGCCACGTCAAGACCAAGACGGACGCCTGGACCCACGGCGACGGCAACCCCGGCGAGGTCACCCTCCGCCTGCGCGAGGCCCTGCTCGGCATCCAGCGCGGTGTGACGGAGGACAAGCACGGCTGGATGCACAAGATCGGCTGAGGTCCGCTCGACCGGCTGTCCGACGGGAGTGAGGCGCGCGCGTTCGAGGCGTAGCCACCGTTCCCGCCCCGGTACCCACCTCTTCCGCGGGGGCGCGTGCCCCCGCGGACACGCATCCGGGGTGACACCCGGCACGGGGGAGGCCGACTTCCTAGCGCCCGTGCTCGGCGCCGACCGGTTCCCGCGCGGCCTCGACGCGGGCCGATGCCGGTGGCCGGGGCGTCAGGAGCAGGTAGATCAGGCCGCCGACCGCGCCCGACAGCAGGAAACTGCAGTCCACACCGCCGGTCAGGTGCAGCAGCGGGCCCTGGTACGAGGGCAGGGACACCGCGAGCAGCCCGACGCCGGCGCCCAGCGCCCAGGAGACGGCCGCCCGCACGTTCCAGCCGGCGCGGTACCAGTAGATCCCGCCCCGCGAGCGGCGGTTGAAGACCTGCAGGGCGTCGGCGTCGTACACACCGCGGCAACGGGCGAAGCCGATGAGGGTGATCACGGCCCACGGGGTGCCGATGGCGGTGAGCAGCAGTACGAACGACGTCATCGCGGACTGCGCGTTCCAGGCGTAGTGGCCGACGAACACGCAGGCCGTGGCGACGATCGCGACCGTGTGGGTGGCACGGGCGCGGGACGCCCGGGGCAGGATGGCGTCCAGGTCCAGGCCCATGGAGTACAGCATCAGACCGGCGTTGCCGACCGAACCCGCCGAGGCGGACAGCAGCAGCGGGATCAGGTACCAGGTGGGGGAGGCCGCCACCAGCGGACCGGCGTAGTCCAGCGCCGCGTGGGCGCCGTACGCGGTGAAGGTGCCGAACAGCTGCGGCACCAGCAGGCCCAGGGTCAGCCCCAGCCAAGTGGCCCTCAGGACGCGGCGGCCCGAGTGCCGGGCCGGAGAGATGTAGCGGGTGTAGTCGCCGAGCAGGGTGATGAAGGCGATGGGACCGGACAGGCCGGCGGCCACGGCCGACAGGAACCAGGTCGGCCAGAACGAGCCGAGCAGATAGCCGCCCGTCTGGGGCATGGCCGCGGTGGTGAAGTGCGGGGCGTAGGCGAAGACGCCGAGCACCAGCAGGATCGTCATGCCGATGGACAGAACCTTGGACATGTTCAGCAGCACCCGGTAGCCGTACACCGCGCCCGCGACCGTGGCGCCGGCCAGCAGCGCGTAGACCACGGCGTACGACACCCCGTCCGCGGCCAGCCCGAACATCCGGCCGAGCACGCTGATCATCACGTCGCCGCCGATCCACACCGTCAGCGCGGTGTACCCGAGGGCGAGCAGCAGGCCGACGACCGAGCCGACCAGCCGGCCCCGGACGCCGAACTGGGCGCCGGAGGAGGTGGAGAGGTTGGTCGCGGTGCGCAGGGAGATGAGGGCCAGCGGTGCCGTCACCGCCGTACCGACGATTGTGCCCGCCACGATCGAGCTGACCGACGCCCACCAGCCGAGCCCGAAGGACGGCGGCAGCCAGCCGAAGATGATCACCCCGAGGCAGAGGTTGGAGCCGAGCAGGATCGAGACGAGATCGCGCGGACCGCTGGTCCGCTCCTCGTCCGGGATGGTGTCGACTCCGCGCTGTTCTATCGGCATGCCTGGTCTCCTTCGACTGCCGCCGGTCAGTTTGAGCGACGTTCAATGTCTGTGAAGCAAGGCCGACAGTCAATGCTTCTGTTTCACGAATTCTGTGTTTAGAGTGATGTTCTAAAGTAGGGAAGACAAGGAGGTGCCGCGTCGTGAGACTGACCCCCACGGAACGTGACCGGCTGCTGCTCTTCGGAGCCGCCGAGCTGGCCCGGGCCCGCCGGGCGCGCGGCCTGAGGCTGAACGTGCCGGAGGCGACCGCGCTGATCGCGGACACCGTGTGCGAGGCGGCCCGGGACGGCAGGCGGCTCGCCGAAGCCATCGAGGCGGCCCGGTCCGTGCTCGGCCCCGAGGACGTGCTCCCGGGGGTCGCCGACGTCGTCACCGAGGTGATGGTCGAGGCGGTCTTCGACGACGGCTCCCGGCTCGCGGTGGTCTCCGACCCCATCGGCGGCGGCCTCGGCGACCAGGCACCGGGCGCGCTGCTCCCGGCGCCCGAGCACGTGGAGCCGGAGGCGGTCGTACGGCTCACGGTCACCAACACCGCCACCGTGCCGGTCTCCGTCACCTCCCACTTCCACTTCTTCGAGGCCAACCCGCGGCTGGACTTCGCCCGCGAGAAGGCCTACGGGATGCGCCTCGCCGTCCCCGCGGGCTCCTCGGTGCGCTTCGGCCCCGGCGAGAGCGAGGAGATCGGACTCGTGCCGATCGGCGGCGACCGGGTCGCGATCGGCTTCGCCGGACTGGTCGACGGGCCGCTGGACGCGCCCGGCGCCAAGGAGGAGGCCCTGCGCAGGGCCGAGGCCTGCGGATACCTGGGAGCTGAGAACCGATGAACCCCTACGAGTACGCGGCCACCCACGGCCCCCGCGCGGGTGACCGCATCCGCCTCGGCGACTCCGGGCTCACCGTCCGGGTGGAGTCCGACTCCCAGCGCTACGGCGACGAGTTCCTGGCCGGCTTCGGCAAGACCGCCCGCGACGGGCTGCATCTGAAGGCCGCCGCCGTCCGTGAGACCTGTGACGTCGTCATCAGCAACGTCGTGGTGATCGACCCGGTGCAGGGCATCCGCAAGGTGTCGATCGGCATCCGCGAGGGGCGTATCCGCGCCATCGGACGCGCCGGCAACCCGGACACCCTCGACGGCGTGGACGTCGTCGTCGGTACCGGCACCTCCATCGTCTCCGGCGAGGGGCTGATCGCCACCGCCGGGGCCGTCGACACCCATGTCCACCTGCTGTCGCCGCGCATCATGGAGGCCTCGCTCGCCTCCGGCGTGACCACGATCATCGGGCAGGAGTTCGGCCCCGTGTGGGGCGTCGGCGTCAACTCGCCCTGGGCGCTGCGCCACGCCTTCAACGCCTTCGACGCCTGGCCGGTCAACATCGGCTTCCTGGGCCGGGGTTCGTCCTCGCACAGCGCTCCGCTGGTCGAGGCGCTGGCCGAGGGCGGCGCGTCCGGCTTCAAGGTGCACGAGGACATGGGCGCCCACACCCGGGCCCTCGACACGGCCCTGCGGGTCGCCGAGGAGCACGACGTCCAGGTCGCCCTGCACAGCGACGGCCTGAACGAGTGCCTGTCGGTCGAGGACACCCTGAGGGTGCTGGAGGGCCGCACCATCCACGCCTTCCACATCGAGGGCTGCGGCGGCGGACACGTGCCCAACGTGCTGAAGATGGCCGGAGTCCCGAACGTCATCGGCTCCTCCACCAACCCCACCCTGCCCTTCGGCCGGGACGCGGTCGCCGAGCACTACGGCATGATCGTCTCCGTCCACGACCTCAAGCCCGACCTGCCCGGCGACGCCGCCATGGCCCGCGACCGCATCCGGGCCGGCACGATGGGCGCCGAGGACGTGCTGCACGACCTGGGCGCGATCGGCATCACCTCATCCGACGCCCAGGGCATGGGCCGCGCCGGTGAGACGGTCCGCCGCACGTTCGCCATGGCGGGCAAGATGAAGGCCGAGTTGGGCCCGATGGAGGGCGACGGCGAGGGCGACGACAACGCCCGCGTCCTGCGCTACATGGCCAAGCTGACCATCAACCCCGCCATCGCGCACGGTCTTTCCCACGAGGTCGGCTCGATCGAGGTCGGCAAGCTCGCCGACATCGTGCTGTGGCGGCCGGAGTACTTCGGCGCCAAACCACAGCTCGTCCTCAAGTCCGGCTTCCCGGCGTACGGCGTGACCGGCGACCCCAACGCGGCCACCGACACCTGCGAACCCCTGGTCCTCGGCCCGCAGTTCGGCTCGTACGGCGCCACGGCGGCCGACCTCTCCGTCGCGTTCGTCGCCAGAGCCGCCGTCGACCAGGGCAACGACACGATGCCTACGCGGCGCAGAAGGGTCGCCGTGCGCGGCACCCGGGGCATCGGCCCGGCCGACCTGCGGCTGAACGCCCGGATCGGAGCGGTCGACGTCGATCAGCGCACCGGTCTGGTCACCCTCGACGGCGACCCGCTGCGCTCCGAGCCGGCCGACTCCGTCTCCCTCAACCGCCTGTACTTCCTGTAAGGATCACCATGTCTGCTGCCGCCGACGGCTTCCGTATGCCCGCCGAGTGGACCCCGCACGAGCGCACCTGGATGGCGTGGCCGGGCCCCAACCCCACCTTCGACGACCCGGAGGACCTCGCCGCCTCGCGTGCCGCCTGGGCCTCGGTGGCCCGTGCGATCCGCCGCTTCGAGCCCGTGACCGTGGTGTGCGGCCCGGGCCGGTCCGCCGAGGCGCGGGCGCTGCTCGGCCCGGACATCGACACTGTCGAGCGGGAACTGGACGACGCCTGGATGCGGGACATCGGCCCCACCTTCCTCACCAATGGCAAGGGTGAACTGGCCGCCGTCGACTGGACGTTCAACGGCTGGGGCGCCCAGGACTGGGCCCGCTGGGAGCACGACTCCAAGATCGCCGCGTATGTCTCCGACCTGGCGGGCGCGAAGACGTACGCCTCACAGCTGGTCAACGAGGGCGGCGCGATCCACGTCGACGGCGAGGGCACGGTCCTGCTGACGGAGACCGTCCAGCTCGGCCCCGAGCGCAACCCGCACTGGTCGAAGCAGGAGGTCGAGGCCGAGATCCACGCCCACCTCGGCACCAGCAAGGCGATCTGGCTGCCGCGCGGCCTCACCGGCGACTACCCGCCCCACGGCTTCGGCACCCTCGGCCACGTCGACATCGTGGCCGCCTTCGCCCGGCCCGGTGTCGTGGTGGCCCACTCCCAGCCGGACCCGGCCCACCCCGACCACGAGGTCACCAAGGAGGTCATCGGCATCCTGCGCTCCCAGACGGACGCCCGGGGCCGTGCCCTGGAGGTCGTGGAGGTGCCCGCGCCGACCGCCCTGGAGGCCGACGGCCACTGGGCCGACTACTCCTACATCAACCACTACATCTGCAACGGCGGCCTGGTGCTGTGCGGCTTCGACGACCCGCGCGACGAGATCGCCGCCGGCATCTTCCGCCGGCTCTTCCCCGAGCGGACGGTCACCCTGGTGGACGCGCGTACGATCTTTGCGGGTGGGGGCGGCATCCACTGCATCACCCAGCAGCAGCCGAAGGTCTGAGCGTGTAGGAGACAGGGATGGCCGGTGCGGCACGGGCGCGGAAGAACGCGCCGCCGCGCGAGGAGGTGCTCGCCGCCGCCATGGACATGATCGCCGAGCGCGGTCTGGAGAAGCTCACCATGGCGGCGCTCGGCCGCGAGGTCGGGATGAGCAGCGGCCATCTCCTGTACTACTTCCGCTCCAAGGACGAGCTGCTGCTGCAGACCCTGGAGTGGAGCGAGGGCAGGCTCGGTGCCGAGCGGGGCCGGCTGCTGGCCCGTCCCGGAACCGCGCGGGAACGGCTGTCCGCGTACGTCGACCTGTACGTCCCCGACGGCCACCGCGACCCGCACTGGACGCTGTGGCTGGAGGTCTGGAACCGCTCGCAGAACGCGGACGACGAGGCTCGCGCCCGGCAGGTCGCCATCGAGGGCGCGTGGCATCGCGACCTGGTGGCGCTGATCGCCGAGGGCATTTCGAGGGGCGAGTTCCGACGGGTGGACGCGGACCGCTTCGCGGCGCGGTTGCGTGCGCTCCTCGATGGTTTCTCCATCCACGTCGCCATCGGGCTGCGCGGTACCGGTCGGGAGCAAGTACTGGCGCACGTACGAGAGTTCATCGAGGAGGGGCTCGCTGTGGTTCCCTAGGGGCGCGGGGCGTGGCCGACTGGAGCACGGCACCCTGCACGCCCTGTGGCAGCACAGGCGGGAGGCCTCGGTGTGACCTGCCGTACGCCCTCGCGGATTCCAGTCTGACGACCGCATCCTGAGACGGGCGGCGAGCCGGGTGCAGATTTGTGCCAGACTGCCCCCGTGCTCTCGTTCGCCATGATTATTGGCAGCAGGCGCGCCGGTCCGCAGTGACCACCTCGTACGACCAGGTGCGGGTGGCCACCGTCGTCCTCGACCCGCGCGCAGACCTCTCGCACCCGCGAGGGGTTTTTTCGTTTTCCGGCCCACCTACAGCCGGGAACGGTGCGCGAGGGACCATTGGGGGGACGGTGGAGCCGGTCATTCCGGTAAGACCGAAGATCCACAACAGGAGCCTTGACACCATGACCGAGACGGCAACCAGCGAGCTCGACGACTCGTTCCACGTCTTCGACACCACGCTGCGCGACGGCGCGCAGCGCGAGGGAATCAACCTCACCGTCGCGGACAAGCTCGCCATCGCACGGCACCTGGACGACTTCGGCGTCGGCTTCATCGAGGGCGGCTGGCCCGGCGCCAACCCCCGTGACACCGAGTTCTTCGCCCGTGCCCAAGCGGAGATCGACTTCAGGCACGCCCAGCTGGTCGCCTTCGGCGCCACCCGCCGCGCAGGTGCGAGAGCGGCCGAGGACCCGCAGGTCAAGGCGCTGCTGGAGTCCGGCGCCCCGGTGATCACCCTGGTCGCCAAGTCACACGACCGGCATGTGGAACTGGCGCTGCGCACCACGCTCGGCGAGAACCTGGAGATGGTCCGCGACACGGTGTCGTACCTGAAGGACCAGGGCCGCCGGGTCTTCGTGGACTGCGAGCACTTCTTCGACGGCTACCGCGCCAACCCCGAGTACGCCAAGGCCGTGGTCCGTACGGCCGCCGAGGCCGGCGCCGACGTCGTCGTCCTGTGCGACACCAACGGCGGCATGCTCCCCGCCCAGATCCACGCCGTCGTCGCCACCGTCCTCGCCGACACCGGCGCCCGGCTCGGCATCCACGCCCAGGACGACACCGGCTGCGCGGTCGCCAACACCCTGGCCGCCGTGGACGCGGGCGCGACCCACGTCCAGTGCACCGCCAACGGCTACGGCGAGCGCGTCGGCAACGCCAACCTGTTCCCGGTCGTCGCCGCCCTGGAGCTGAAGTACGGCAAGAAGGTGCTGCCCGAGGGCAAGCTCCGCGAGACGACCCGGATCTCGCACGCCATCGCCGAGGTCGTCAATCTGACCCCGTCCACCCATCAGCCGTACGTCGGTGTCTCCGCCTTCGCCCACAAGGCGGGCCTGCACGCCTCCGCGATCAAGGTCGACCCGGATCTGTACCAGCACATCGACCCCGAGCAGGTCGGCAACACCATGCGCATGCTGGTCTCCGACATGGCGGGCCGCGCCTCGGTCGAGCTCAAGGGCAAGGAACTCGGCATCGACCTCGGCGGCGACCGCGAACTGGTCGGCCGGGTGGTCGAGCGGGTCAAGGAGCGCGAGCTCAAGGGCTACACCTACGAGGCCGCCGACGCCAGCTTCGAGCTGCTGCTGCGGTCCGAGGTCGAGGGCCGCCCGCTGAAGTACTTCGACGTCGAGTCCTGGCGGGCCATCGTCGAGGACCGCCCCGACGGCACCCACGCCAACGAGGCCACGGTGAAGCTGTGGGCCAAGAGCGAGCGGATCGTCGCCACGGCGGAGGGCAACGGCCCGGTCAACGCCCTGGACCGCGCCCTGCGCGTCGCCCTGGAGAAGATCTACCCGCAGCTCGCCAAGCTGGAACTGGTCGACTACAAGGTCCGCATCCTGGAGGGCAAGCACGGCACCCAGTCCACCACCCGCGTGCTGATCTCCACCTCGGACGGCGCCGGCGAGTGGTCCACGGTCGGCGTGGCGGACAACGTCATCGCCGCGTCCTGGCAGGCCCTGGAGGACGCGTACACGTACGGGCTGCTGCGGGCTGGGGTGGAACCGGCGGAGTAGAGCACCCCCGGCGGGGCGTCACGGCGCTCGCCAGATGTTGTCGAAAGCGGCGTTCTCGATGCGGCGCCGCTCCCGCACGGCCCCCAGTTCCGTCACCGCGTCGCCGACCGCCAGCAGAACGGTGACGACCGCCTCCTCGCCGGGCTCCTCCTCCGGCGGCCGGTCGCCCTGGATGCCCAGGGTGGCGGCGAGCCCGGTGAGGACCGGCTCGCGGGACCACCAGCGGTCGGCGGCATGGCGCCGGGCAGGGGTGTCGGCCGCGGCCGCCTTGTCGGCCCGGTGCGGCCAGCGGTGCCGCTTCCCGGAGAGCTGCCCCGAGGTGTCCAGGACGTCGCGGTAGGCCGTGGCCAGCCCCTCGCCCCGGCGCCACAGCCAGTCCTCGACCGTCTCGTACGGCTCCTTGCGCACGAGCGCCGCCCCGGCCTCGTCCAGCATCCGGTCACCCGTGGTCAGCACGGGCCCGGGCACGATGCGCTCACCGTCCAGGGTGAGCGCGCGTGCCCCGAGCAGGTCGATCAGCTCGGCCCCCGCGAGCGCCAGCGACAGATCGCCGCGCTCGACGGGGTGCTCGCCGGGTACGTCGAGGCTGACGAGGAAGAGATCCTGCGGTGTGGTCATACCTCATCGTCCCCCAGCCGACGAGCGGGCGCCGCTCAGCGGCGCCCCCGGGTGAACCCGCACCCGTCGGCGACG
Organism: Streptomyces sp. NPDC031426; assembly: GCF_055581585.1. Taxonomy (NCBI): domain Bacteria; kingdom Bacillati; phylum Actinomycetota; class Actinomycetes; order Kitasatosporales; family Streptomycetaceae; genus Streptomyces; species Streptomyces sp. NPDC031426. Next base: position 239,217 of record NZ_JBVIJE010000010.1, on the reverse strand, counting down.
GCCTGGTGGGGGTGCGCTACTGCAGGTGCCACTTCTGGTTGGCGGCCCCGGTGCACGACCAGATCTGCGCCCGCGCCCCGTTCGCCGACGAGTTGTCGGTCACGTCTAGGCACTTGTTCGCGGCAAGGTTCACGACGTCCCCGGTGGACGCGTTGTACGACCACTGCTGGGCGCCGGTGCCGTTGCAGTCGTACAACTGCACCTTGGCGCCGTCCGCCGTCGAACCCGATGCCACGTCCAGGCACTTGCCGAGGGCCTGGACCGACCCGTCGGCCATGACCGTCCACTGCTGGGCGCCGGTGCCGTTGCAGTCGTAGAGCTGTACGGCCGTGCCGTTGGCGCTCGAACCGCCCGCCACGTCCAGGCACTTGCCGGACAGGCCGACGAAGGAGCCGGTGTTCGAGCCGCCGCCGGACCGGGTGCCGGACCAGGTGAAGGTGGCCGAGGTCTTGCCGGGCAGCGAGTAGGTGGCGTGCTGCGAACCCCAGTTGATGGTCACCGTCTGCGCCGAGGAGGAGTCGTTGTACGCGATCAGCGCCTTGCTGCCGTCAGGGTTGCGCCAGGCCACGTTCGGCACGGTGGTGGACGCCGTGGAGGCGATCCGCTGGGCGCCCGGCCGGACGAACTTGGTCAGCTGGCCCATGTCGTAGTACTCGACGGTGTAGTCCACGGTGCCGCTCTGCCCGTCCCCGTTGTGCACGGTGACCAGGCCCGTGCAGGTGCCGCAACCGCCGTTGTGGGGGCCGCCGTTCTGGTCCACCGCCAGCGACCACTTCGTCACCGACTTCGCCCAGTTGCGGGTGTAGTCGATGATGTTGGACATGTCCTCGCGCTGCTGGTCGGCGATCCAGGTGCCACCGGAGTGCTCGGTGCCGAAGGCGTCCAGCGAGGGGTACTGGTTGTGCACGGTGGTCTGCTTGGTGACGTCACCGCCGTAGCCGTGCCAGGCGATCCCGCCGAAGTTGGGGTGGTCGCGGATCGCCGGGTCGTCGACGCTCTGGGCCGCGTAGGAGTCGTAGGTGTCCCAGTTCCAGTCGTGGGCCAGGACCTTCGTCGAAAGGCCCGCCGACCGCAGCTGCGGCAGCAGGTCGTTCTTGAGGAAGTACTGGATGCCGGAGGCGTTCCAGCTCATCGACGGGTAGCCGGAACAGCAGGTCGGCTCGTTCTGCGGGGTGACGTAGGAGACGTTGATCCCCTGGTCCTTGTACGCCTGGAGGTACTTCACGAAGTAGGAGGCGTACGCCGAGTAGTCCTCGGCCTTGAGCCAGCCGCCGTTGAGCGAGCCGCTGTCCTTCATCCAGGCCGGGGCTGTCCACGGCGAGGCCATCACCGTCAGGGACGGGTTGAGCTGCAGTGCCTGCCGGGTGAGCGGCACGACGTCCGCGAGGTCGTGCGCGATCGAGAACTGGGTGAGGTTCGGGTCGGTCTGCCCGGACGGCACGTCGTCGTACGTGTAGCCGTACCGTGCGAGGTCCGAGGCGCCCATCGGGTTGCGCAGGAACGACAGTCCGATGCCGTCCGTCGGCGAGAACAGCTTGCGCATGGTCGCGTCCCGGGTGGCCTGGGACAGCGCCCCGCTGCTGTTCATCAGCCAGGCCGCGGTGTCCGTGAAGGACGCGCCGCCGCCGGTGAAGGTCTGGTAGCGGGTGTTCTCGTCGACGGTGATGTTCGTGCCGCCGCCGCCCGTGCCGGACTGGAACGTGAACGGCGTCTGTGCCTGCAGGCCGCGTACGACATGCCGGCCGGCGGAGTCGTCGGTGGTGGTGAGCCAGGCCGTGACCTGCTCGCCGGCCGCGTGCGCGGGGGGTACGGCGGCAAAGAGGCCGGCTGCGGAGAGCAGTCCGGCCAGCAGCAGCCGGACCGTGCGGGGGGTTCTCCTCATGTGCGTCGCCCTTCAACTGACGTGCACTCTTGACGGGTTGGGGTGCCGTTAGTTAACTCACGGCGTGATCTAAGCCATGAGTGAACCATGAGAGCCGAGGGAAGGTCCATGCCGAGAACCGCCCTGCTCGTCTCCGGGGCCCTGCTCGCCGCCCTGTTGCCCCTGTCCGCCGCGGCGCACGCCGCCGACGACCCCGCTCCGGTCCCCGTCGACCGCTTCGAGGGCGAGGTGCCCTTCGCCGCCCAGCCCGCCGACGGTATCTTCACCTGGGGGAGCGACGCCGACGACCCGCCCACCCTGCACCTCACCGACCGCACCGACGCCCCCGAGGGCGCCAAGGTCCTCACCGGCACCTACGACATCAGCGGCTACGGCGGGTTCACCCACGACTTCGCCGCCGATCGGCCCGCCCACGACTGGTCCGCCCACCAGGGCATCCGCTTCTGGTGGGAGGGCCGGGACAACGGCCGGAAGATCGCCTTCGAGATCAAGGACGGCGGCACGAACGGCGAGGCCTCCGAACTCTGGACGACCTCCTTCACCGACGACTTCACCGGCTGGAAGCAGATCGAGATCCCCTTCACCGACTTCCAGTACCGCACCGACTACCAGCCCGTCGGCGGCATCGACCACGTCCTCGGCCTCACCCGGATGTGGGGATACGCCGTCACCCTCCCGGCAGGCACCAAGGGCGACTTCGCCATGGACGACGTCGAGCTGTACGGCAAGGCCGACCAGTCGCTGCGCGCCTCCGTCGGCACCGACGCACCCGTGTACCCCGTCAAGGCGGGCGGCACCGCCCAGGTCAAGGTCACCCTGGCCACGACCGGGGACCGGCCGATCGAGGACCCCGTGACGGTCACGTACTCGACGGAGGGCGGCACCGCCACCGCCGGCCGGGACTACACCCCGGCCGAAGGCACCCTCACCTTCCCGGCCGGGACCCCGTCCGGAACGGCGCGGACCATCGCGGTGCCCACCCGGAAGACCAAGGGCGCCGCACCCGCGAAGACCATCCCCGTCAAGCTCACGGTCACCGGCGCCAAGGCCCCCGCCGAGACCCCGCAGGTCGTCATCGACGCACATGGACTGCCCTACCTGAACGGCAGGTTGCCGGTGAAGAAGCGCGTCGCTGATCTGCTGTCCCGCATGTCCCTTCAGGAGAAGGCCGGGCAGATGACCCAGGCCGAGCGCGGGGCCGTCGGAGGCGGGGGCGACATCGCGACGTACGGACTCGGCTCGCTGCTGTCCGGCGGCGGCTCCACGCCCACGCCCAACACCCCCGAGGCCTGGGCGAAGATGATCGACGGCTTCCAGCTCCGCGCCCAGGCGACGCGGTTCCAGATCCCGCTGATCTACGGCGTCGACGCGGTCCACGGCCACAACAACCTGGCCGGCGCCACGATCATGCCGCACAACATCGGCATCGGCGCGACCAGGGATGCCCAACTTGCAGAGAAGGCTGGCGCGGTGACGGCCAGTGAGGTCCGAGCCACCGGAATCCCCTGGGACTTCGCACCGTGCCTGTGCGTGAGCCGTGACGAACGCTGGGGACGCTCCTACGAGTCCTTCGGCGAGGACCCGGCCCTCGTGCAGTCCATGGAGACCATCATCCAGGGCCTGCAAGGTGCCCCGGACGGGCGGAACCTGAAGGACGACGACAAGGTGCTCGCCACCGCCAAGCACTTCGTCGGCGACGGCGGCACCGCGTACGGCTCCTCCACCACCGGCACCTACACCATCGACCAGGGCGTCACCACGGTCACCCGGCAGCAGCTGGAGGACATCCACCTGGCGCCGTACAAGACCGCCGTGGAGCGGGGCATCGGCTCGGTCATGCCGTCGTACTCCTCGCTGAACATCGTCGGCGACGGCCAGGGCGCGGTGAAGATGCACGCCCGCGGCGACATGATCAACGGCGTGCTCAAGGACCGGATGGGCTTCTCCGGCTTCGTCATCAGCGACTGGAACGCCATCGACCAGCTCCCCGGCGACTACGCGACCCACGTCCGCACCGCGGTGAACGCGGGCGTCGACATGATGATGGTGCCGTACTCCTACAAGGACTTCAGCGGCACGCTCGTCGACGAGGTGAAGGCGGGGCGGATCAGCGAGAAGCGGATGGACGACGCGGTCTCCCGCATCCTCACCCAGAAGTTCCGGCTGGGCCTCTTCGAGCGCCCCTACGCCGACACGTCCGGCGCCGCCGCCATCGGCTCCCCGGCCCACCGCGCGGTCGCCCGCCGGGCCGCCGCCGAATCGCAGGTGCTGCTGAAGAACAGCGGCGGGCTGCTGCCGCTGAAGAAGAGCGAGAAGGTGTACGTCGCCGGGTCGAACGCCGACGACCTCGGCAACCAGACCGGCGGCTGGACCCTCACCTGGCAGGGCGCGTCCGGCCCCCACACCCAGGGCACCACCATCCTGCAGGGCATGCGGGACGCCGGCGGGAACGTCACCTACTCCAAGGACGCCTCCGCCCCGACCGACGGCTACGACGTCGGCGTGGTCGTCGTCGGCGAGACCCCGTACGCCGAGGGCGTCGGCGACGTCGGCAACGGCCACAGCCTCCAGCTGTCCGCGGCCGACCAGGCGGCCGTGGACAAGGTGTGCGCGGCCATGAAGTGCGCGGTGCTGATCGTCTCCGGCCGGCCGCAGCTCGTCGGCGACCGGCTCGACAGGATCGACGCGCTGGTGGCCTCCTGGCTGCCCGGCACCGAGGGCGAGGGCGTCGCCGACGTCCTCTACGGCAAGCGGCCCTTCACCGGACAGCTCCCCGTCACCTGGCCGAAGTCCGAGTCCCAGCTCCCGATCAACGTCGGAGACGCGTCGTACGACCCGCAGTTCCCCTACGGCTGGGGCCTGACCACGCTCACCGACGTCCCGCGGGGCGGCACGGCCGCGCTGAAGGCGCTGGGTGCGGCGACGGCGGCCGAGCGGAAGGGTGACGACCGGGCCGGACGTGAACTGGTGACCAAGGCACGGCTGCTCGTCCAGCAGAAGACGGGCGAGCGGATGACACAGGCGGTGGCGGGGCCCTTCGCCGACGCCGACCACCTGCTGCTGACCGGCCGGTACGGAAAGGCGGTGGAGAAGCTGGTCGAGGCATACCGGGCCGCCGGGTAGACCTGCCCCTGTGCCCGGCTACGGGAGGCTTCGGGTAGTTTCGAAGGATGAAGGCCGTCCTGCGGACCCGAAGCCTCCCAGCCCTGCTGCTGGCCGCCCTCGCCCTGGTCGCGGCGACCGTGTTCGCCCCCGGGGCGAGCGCGGACACGAGCATCTCCGCCGTCGCCCAGGCCCTCCGCAAGAGCCCGGTCTACGTCGACCCGGCCGCCTCGGCCCAGTTGCCGAGGGCCGATGCCGACGCGCTCGCGAAACGCATCAAGGACGCGAACAAGCCCCTGTTCATCGCGGTGCTCCCGGCCGGCTACCCGACCGCGCACCTCTTCTTCGACCTGCGCGCGGCCACCGGCATCACCGGCCTGTACGGCATCCGCCTCGGCGACCGCTTCGACGCCCGCGCGGACTCCTCCGTGATGTCGGCGACGGCCCGGCGGAACCTGGTCACGAGCGTCCAGGGCGAGCCGGCGGGGGCCCAGCTCAGCGACTTCACCGACCGCGCCCTGGCCAACATGGGAGGCCACGCCCCGAAGAGCTGGGGCGGCTCGGGCGGGGGATCCTCCGGTACGGCCCTGATCGCGGTGGCCGCGGTGCTGGTGGCGGGCGGTGCCGGCGCCTACGCACTGGTGCGCCGGAGCCGCCGGCGGCGCGCCGAGGAGCAGCGGGCCGCCCTGGACCGCCTCCGGGTGGTCGTGGACGAGGACATCACCGCCTTCGGCGAGGAACTGGACCGGCTCGACTTCCAGCCGGCCGAGCCCGGCGCCGACGACGCGATGCGCGCCGACTACGAACACGCCCTGGACGCCTACGAGACCGCCAAGCAGCGCATGGCCGCCGCAAACCGCCCGGAGGACGTCCGCACGGTCACCGAGGCGCTGGAGGACGGCCGCTTCTCCCTGGCCCGGCTGGCCGCCCGCCGCGAGGGCCGGCCCCTGCCCGAGCGCCGCCCGCCCTGCTTCTTCGACCCGCGGCACGGCCCCTCGGTGAGCGACGCCACCTGGACCCCGCCCGGTGGCGCCCCGCGCGAGGTCCCCGTCTGCGCGGCCGACGCCACCCGGCTGGCCGACGGCCGCGACCCGGTCATCCGCGAGGTCGACACGGACTACGGCCGCCGCCCCTACTGGGACGCGGGCCCGGCCTACGGCCCCTGGGCGGGCGGCTACTTCGGCGGCGGCATCCTGCCCGGTCTGCTCGTCGGCACCCTTCTCGGCAGCATGATGGCCACCCCCTCGTACGCGGCCGACTACGGCACCGGGTACGGCGACTTCGGCCCCGGCGGTGACTTCGGGGGCGACTACCAGGGCGGCGACGTCTCCGGCACGGACTTCGACGCCGGGGACTTCGGCGGCGGGTTCGGGGACGGCGGGGACTTCGGCGGGGGAGGGGGCGACGGAGGGGGCGACTTCGGCGGGGGATTCTGAACGCCGGATCCGCCTCAGCCGGACCTGCCGGGATCCCGTCGAATGCCGCCGCGAGGGCCGTCGCGTTCTGGCGCCATGCTCGCCGGACGCGCGAGCGCCCGCCTCCCGTTTCCGGGGAGCGGGCGCGCTCGGGGTGGTGCCGGCCGGAGCGCCGGAGGCTCAGGCCTGCTTGATCGCCGAGATGTCGAAGTGCAGCTTGATCTTGTCGGAGACGAGCATCCCGCCGGTCTCCAGCGCCGCGTTCCAGGTGAGGCCCCACTCGGAGCGCAGGATCTCGGCCTTGCCCTCGAAGCCCACGCGCTCGTTGCCGAACGGGTCCTTCGCGGCGCCGTTGAACTCAAGGTCGATGGTGATCGGCTTGGTCACGCCGAGCAGGGAGAGGTCGCCGGTGATGCGGTAGTCGTCGCCGCCCAGGGCCTCCGCCTTGGTGGAGCGGAAGGTCATGACGGGGAACTCGTCGATCTTGAAGAAGTCGGACGACTTCAGGTGACCGTCGCGGTCGGCGTTGCCGGTCTCGACGCTCTCCACCTTGACGTCGAGCGCGGCGGTGGAGTTGCTGGGGTCGGCCCCGTCCAGGTGCAGGGTGCCGGAGAAGTCCTGGAAGGCGCCCTTGACGTTGGTGACCATCGCGTGGCGCGCCACGAAACCGATCGTGGTGTGCGCCGGGTCGATGGTGTAGTCGCCGGTCAGCGCGGTGAGGTCGGCGCCGGCGGCAGGGGCCTGCGGGGTGTTCTCTTTGCGGCTGAAGATGCCCATGTCGTTCTCCTGGAGGTTTCTGTTTAACGTTCAACGAACTCAACGGATCCGACCGTAGACCTATTCCGTCCGGTTTTCAACCTCATCCGCAGAGTGACTTCGCCGTGACGTCTGGTGATCGCATGCCCCAGGAGCCGACCGGTACGGTAGGGATGTCGAGTCCCTCCGGGTCCGCCGTCCGAGGCTCCGTGTCACCCCGGCGATGGCATACGCCAGCTACGAATGTGATGTGGCTCTCAGGTGACGTCTTTGTGGCTCCCCTACAACCCCGAGGCCCTGTGAGCAGTCGGAACGGCTGCACGCGGTCATGGTTCTGTTCACTGGCACCAGGAAAACGGTCCGGAGACTGTGCGGAGTCAACGGCCCTCTTTCCTTGGTGTCCTTCGTAAGGTCGCTACATGACCGTTTTGGAAGAGACGACGGGTGAGCCGACCGGCGAGCCGACGGACGCACGCGGACGGGTCGCCGAGCTGCACGACATTCGTGCCCAGGCCGTGGCCGGCCCCAGCGAGAAGGCGACCGAGGCGCAGCACGCCAAGGGCAAGCTGACGGCGCGGGAGCGGATCGAGCTGCTCCTGGACCCGGGGTCCTTCCAGGAGGTCGAGCAGCTGCGCCGGCACCGGGCGACCGGCTTCGGCCTTGAGGCGAAGAAGCCGTACACCGACGGTGTCATCACCGGCTGGGGCACGGTGGAGGGCCGTACGGTCTTCGTCTACGCCCACGACTTCCGGATCTTCGGCGGCGCGCTGGGCGAGGCCCACGCCACCAAGATCCACAAGATCATGGACATGGCCATCGCCGCCGGCGCGCCCCTCGTGTCGCTGAACGACGGCGCCGGCGCCCGCATCCAGGAGGGCGTCAGCGCCCTCGCCGGCTACGGCGGCATCTTCCAGCGCAACACCAAGGCGTCGGGTGTCATCCCGCAGATCTCGGTGATGCTGGGCCCGTGCGCGGGCGGCGCGGCGTACAGCCCCGCCCTGACGGACTTCGTGTTCATGGTCCGTGAGACCTCGCAGATGTTCATCACGGGCCCGGACGTGGTCAAGGCGGTCACGGGTGAGGAGATCACCCAGAACGGGCTCGGCGGCGCCGACGTCCACGCCGAGACCTCCGGTGTCTGCCACTTCGCGTACGACGACGAGGAGACCTGCATCGCCGAGGTGCGGTACCTCCTCTCGCTCCTCCCGCAGAACAACCGGGAGAACCCGCCCCGGGTGGAGTCGTCCGACCCCGTCGACCGCCGCAGCGACGTCCTGCTCGACCTGGTCCCGGCCGACGGCAACCGGCCGTACGACATGGCCAAGGTCATCGAGGAGATCGTCGACGACGGCGACTACCTGGAGGTCCACGAGCGCTGGGCGCGGAACATCATCTGCGCGCTGGGCCGCCTGGACGGCCAGGTCGTCGGCATCATCGCCAACCAGCCGCAGGTCCTCGCCGGCGTCCTGGACATCGAGGCGAGTGAAAAAGCTGCGCGCTTTGTCCAGATGTGTGACGCTTTCAATATCCCGATCGTCACCTTCCTCGACGTGCCGGGGTTCCTCCCCGGTGTCGACCAGGAGCACGGCGGAATCATCCGCCACGGCGCGAAGCTGCTGTACGCCTACTGCAACGCGACCGTGCCGAGGATTTCGCTGATCCTGCGCAAGGCGTACGGAGGTGCCTACATTGTCATGGACTCCCAGTCGATCGGCGCCGACCTCACCTACGCCTGGCCGACCAACGAGATCGCCGTCATGGGCGCGGAAGGCGCCGCGAACGTCATCTTCCGTCGCCAGATCGCCGGCGCGGAAGACCCCGAGGCCATGCGCCAGAAGATGGTCAAGGAGTACAAGGCCGAGCTGATGCACCCGTACTACGCGGCCGAACGCGGCCTCGTGGACGACGTCATCGACCCCGCCGAGACCCGTGAGGTCCTGGTCAAGTCCCTGGCCATGCTGCAGTCCAAGCACGCCGACCTGCCCTCCCGCAAGCACGGCAACCCCCCGCAGTAACCGAGCGGACCCGCCGCGGCAACCCCGCGGACCTCTCTCTCACGGAGACTGACACCCATGAGCACTCCTGACATCCGCGTCGAGAAGGGCCACGCCGAGCCCGAGGAAGTCGCCGCCATCACGGCCGTCCTCCTGGCCCGCGCCGCCGCCCAGCCGACGCCTGCGGTCCACACCCACCGACGCGCCAAGGCCGGCTGGCGCCGCCTGGAACGCGAGGGCGGCTTCCGGGCGCCGCACAGCTGGCACGGCTAGGCTGCGCCGCTCCACCGGTTCTTGAAGGGCCCCTCCACTGCGGAGGGGCCCTTCTTGCTGTGTACGCCGCCGAGCAAAAGAAACCCCGCGTCCCGTAAGGGGCGCGGGGAACTGCGCGAGCAACCGGGAACCACCCGCAGACGGCGTACGACCTGCCGCGGCGGCCCAGTGGCCGAACTACCGAAGCCGAGCCATCAGAGCGTGCTCCACCAGGGTGATCAGTGCCGACTTGGCGTCCGCGCGGTGGCGGGCGTCCGTCGTGATGATCGGGGTGTCGGGGCCGATCTGCAGGGCCTCGCGGACCTCGTCGGGGTTGTACGGCTGGTTGCCGTCGAAGCCGTTGAGGGCGATGACGAAGGGGAGACCCGAGTTCTCGAAGTAGTCGACCGCGGGGAAGCAGTCGGCCAGGCGCCGGGTGTCGACCAGGACGATCGCGCCGATCGCACCGCGTACCAGGTCGTCCCACATGAACCAGAAGCGGTCCTGGCCCGGGGTGCCGAACAGGTACAGGATCAAGTCCTGGTCCAAGGTGATGCGGCCGAAGTCCATGGCGACGGTGGTCGTCGTCTTGTCTCCGGTGTGGGTGAGGTCGTCGATGCCGGCCGAAGCGGACGTCATGACGGCCTCTGTGCGCAGCGGGTTGATCTCCGAGACGGCGCCGACGAACGTGGTCTTGCCCACGCCGAAGCCGCCCGCCACCACGATCTTCGCGGAGGTGGTGGAGCGGGAAGGACCGCCGCTAGAGCTTGCGAAGTCCACTGAGCACCCTTTCGAGCAGTGTCACGTCTGGCTGGCCACCGGCGTTCTCGTCGCCGCCGGGCTGATGGATGGCGACCAGGCCCGCCTCCGCCAAGTCGGCGACGAGGATCCTGGCCACGCCGAGGGGGATTGTCAGGAGCGCGGAGATTTCGGCTACCGACTTGATCTCACGGCAGAGGTTGCAGATCCGCTGATGCTCGGGCAGTTGGCCCTGCATCTGGTGCGGAGCGGCGGTGGTGTGCACCAGTGCCTCGATGGCGAGCTGGTAGCGCGGGCGGGTCCGGCCGCCGGTCATGGCGTACGGACGCACCAAGGGGTTGTTCGATGCCGTCGCGGGCGCCGGCTCGGGGCGGCGCTGCGGTTGCACCGGCTGGATCCGCGGGGCCGGCGGCTGGTCGTACGGAGACGGGCCGGGGCCCTGCGGCGCGTACGGCTGCCGATGGCTCGGGGAGGAGGGGAAGTTGTACCGGTTCGCCGAACCGCCGTCCTGGCCCTGGGCAGGGCCGTACGACCAGTTTCCCGAATGCGAACCGCCTGGGGGTGTTGCCACTTTCTCCTCCTCCGACTGCGCCGGGCACCCATCCGTGTGGAGCCGCGTCCCGAAACCTTACGGCCCCGGGACGCGTATACGCACCGTTGGTCTGTTAGTTGAGAAGGCTTCCCTGGAGCTCTGCACGCAGATCCGGGGTGAGGACCGTGCCCGCACGGTCCACCAGAAGAGCCATCTCGTACCCGATGAGACCGATGTCCGCTTCCGGGTGGGCCAGTACGGCGAGCGACGAGCCGTCGGAGATGGACATGATGAAGAGGAATCCCCGCTCCATCTCCACAACCGTCTGATTCACACTGCCTCCCTCGAAGATCCGGGAGGCGCCTGCCGTCAGAGACGTCAGACCGGAGGCGACGGCCGCGAGCTGGTCGGCGCGGTCGCGGGGGAAGCCTTCGGACATCGCCAGAAGGAGTCCGTCGGCGGAGACCACCACCGTGTGGGACACCCCCGGGGTGTTGTCCACGAAGTTGGTGATCAACCAGTTCAGGTTCTGTGCCGCCTGGCTCATCGGGCTCACACTAACGCTCCTGGTTGTAGGTGCTGTCAGGACCGAAGCCCTGGCCGTTCGTTTCACTGCCTGCGTTGCGTCCGCGCTGGACGCCTCGACGCAGGTTGCTCAGCCTGCCCCGGACGTCCTCCGGGGCGCGGGAGACCTGTGGGCCCCCCTGGGGGGTGGTTTCGGCGGCACCCGAGACCAGATTGGCCTTGGGCACCCGCCGCGGCAGGCCGGAAGCGGTGACCCCGCCTGCCTTGGGCTTCCGGAGCTGCGCCGCCTGCTGCCAGCGCTCGTCGTTCTGCGAGCGCCAGCCGCTGTCGCCGTTCGACCCCGGAGCGTTGCCCGGCGCGGGAGCCGGCGCTTCCTGCTGCACGCGCGCCGTGCCCGCGCCGGCCGAGCCGTTGGAACCGCTCGCGACGGATCCGCGGCGGGGCAGCCCGGCGTCGGTCAGCTCGTGGGCGGCGGGAGAGGCCGGTCCCGGACGGTCGAAGCCTACGCGGTTCCGCTCACTCGCGTCAGCGGCCTGCGGGGATTCCGTTTCCGGAGCGTAATGAGCCGGATAGCCGTTCTGGTAGCTGTCCTGCTGCGGTTGCTGCGGCCAGTCGTCCTGGTACGACGGGCTCGCGGCCGGCTCCGGGTACGCGGGCTCCGGGTAACCGCCGTTCGGGGAGAAGGAGTCGGGCCGCGGCTGCTCGCCGTTCGGCGCGTAGTACTGCTCGTCGTACGGCTTGTCGTAGGACGTCGAGTGCGACGCCGAGGGCGACTCCGCGTAGGTCTCCTGGTACGGCTCCCGGTACGCGGCCTGCTGCTCCTCGTACCCGGGCTCCGCGTACGGGGACTGCTGATCATGGTAGCCGGGCTGCCCGTTCAGCAGCGGGTCCTCGTACGCCGGGGTCTCGGCGACCTCCTGCTGCGGCAGGCCCGGCTGCTGGCCGTGCGACTGCGCCTCCAGGGCCGCCCGGCGCTCCTCGCGCATCAGGGAGCGGCCGACCGGGTCCAGTTCGCGGATGTCGTCGGGGACGTCCGAGTACTGGCTGTCGTCGAAGCCCAGTTCCGCGGCGGTGCGCAGGGGCTGCGCATGGTTGAAGTTCTCACCCTGGAACTGCTGCTCCGGGATGATCTGCGAGACGGTGAACTCCTCGCGCTCCAGCGGGGTCTCGCCGCCACCGCCGTGCGTGATCGCGTCCGGCAGCATGACCAGCGAGGTCGTACCGGCCTGCTCGCCCGAGGGGCGCAGCTGGACCCGGATGCCGTGCCGGTCGGACAGCCGGCCCACCACGAACAGGCCCATGCGCTGGGAGATCGCGGCGTCCACGGTCGGCGGGTTGGCCAGCTTGTGGTTGATGTCCGCGAAGTCCTCGGCGGTCAGGCCGATGCCCTTGTCGTGGATCTCGATCATGACGCGACCGTCGGGCAGACGGGTCGCGGTGACGCGGACCTTGGTCTGCGGGGAGGAGAACGTGGTGGCGTTCTCCAGCAGCTCGGCCAGCAGGTGCACGAGGTCGGTGACCGCGCGGCCGTGGATCTCGGCCTCGGGGACGCCGGACAGCTCGATGCGCTCGTACTGCTCCACCTCGGAGGAGGCGGCGCGCAGCACGTCGACCAGCGGGACCGGCTGGTCCCAGCGGCGGCCGGGCTCCTCGCCGGCGAGGACCAGGAGGTTCTCGCCGTTGCGGCGCATACGGGTGGCCAGGTGGTCCAGCTTGAAGAGGTTCTCCAGCTGGTCCGGGTCGGCCTCGTTGTTCTCCAGGTCGGTGATCAGGGTCAGCTGGCCCTCGATCAGCGACTGGTTGCGGCGCGAGAGGTTGGTGAAGATCGCGTTGATGTTGCCCCGCAGCAGAGCCTGCTCGGAGGCGAGCCGGACGGCCTCGCGGTGGACCTGGTCGAAGGCGCGGGCGACCTCGCCGATCTCGTCCTTGGTGGTGATCGGGATCGGGGCGACCCGGGTGTCGACCCGGCCGGGGTCGGTGCGCGAGAGCTGGTCGACCAGCATCGGCAGCCGCTGCTCGGCGATGCCGAAGGCGGCGTTGCGCAGCTGGCGCATCGAGCGGCTCATCTGGCGGGCCACGGCACCGGCCAGGATGAAGGCCAGCAGCAGGGCGACCACGACGACGGCACCGGTGATGATCGCGGAGGTCTTGGCGTTGTCGGCGATGTCCGAGGCCTCGTTCACCGCCTTGTCGGCCATGTCCGACTCGATCTGGCGGTAGGCGTCGAACTTGAGGGTGTTGACCGCCCACCAGTTCTCGTAGGTGACGCCACCGAGAGCGAGCTGCTGACGCGTGGCCGGGCTCGTGGAGTCGAGCGTGGCGAGGGCCGTGACCATCTTCTGCGGGTTGGACGGGGGCACCACGTAGTTCGGGTCGGCGGCTTTGGCCTGCTGGGCCATCGCCGCGGCCTTGGTCTGGATGTCCTTCTTCTCGGCGTCCAGCCTGTCCGCGTCGGCCTGGGTGCCACCGCCGATGTACTCCTCGACGGCGATGCCCTCAAGGTAGGCGTAGGAGGAGAGGGCGACGCGCTGGGTGGCCAGGTTGGGGGCGTCCGGGCCCGGCTTGACCAGCATGTGCATGCCGATCGAGCGCTCCAGCGACAGCGCCGCCTTGGTGAGCGACATCGCGTAGACGGTACGGCCGTAGGAGGTGATGTTGCCGGTGCCCAGGCCCAGCTCGTTGGCGAACTCCATCAGCGGGTGGGCGACCTTGACGTAGCCCTCCTCGGTCTGCACGCCGGTGAACTTGGAGGTGTACGCGCCGGCACGCAGCGTCTGCAGGAAGGGCTCGGCCTCGCGGAACAGCTTCAGCCGGCGCTCCAGGCCGGACTGGTGCGGCATGTTCTGCGCGGCCTGGTCGAAGGCGTCGGCGGCCTGGTCGGTGGCATTGCGGACCGCCGTGATGGTCGCCTTGTCCTTGGGGGACGCCAGCTTGCCCTTCAGCAGCGGGGCCGCGGTGATGTCGCGCTCGTTCTCGAGCGCGTTGGCGTACGACAGCGAGGCGCGCACCAGGCGGGCGGTGTTCTCGGCATCGCGGGCCTGCTGCCAGGTGTCGATCGACGTCTTCACCTGGAAGCCGCCCATGACGAGCCCCACCGCCACGGGTATCAGCAGGATCGCGTTCAGTCTGGTCGGCACGCGCCAGTTGCGCGGGGAGAACCGGCCGCCGCTCGGCGCGGGAGTGGCAGCCGGCTCCGCACCGCTCACAGGGGTGGGCGCCGCAGCGCGCGGCGGCGGGGTGAAGTTGCCCCGCGCCGACGGCTCGGGACCGTTCTTGCTTCGCCTCACTCGACCAACAACCTCTCGGCGGTCGGCACCTACGTCGTGCCGCAGTCTCTCAGAGCCCGGTTCGTCATCGACTAGTGAGTACGTCTTTGACTATTGGGCAGTTCAGGCATTCCAGCACGTGGACCAGTGCTCTTCCAAACAGCGGAAACCCGTTCGTGATGCTCTTGTAAGGCCCAGATAAAACGGTCATAAAGAGCGAGCCCCGGCAAAATGCGGGGCGATTGTGAGCACAGCGGTACTGTGCGAACGCGTCGCGTGGTGACGCCGGGGGATTCCTCTGCCGAACTGTTATGAACACCGGAGCCGACCGTGTCAAAGGCCACAGTCGGCTCCGGCTTTCTTTACGACAACTGCCGTATGTGACGTCGTACTTGAGTACGGACGCCGGTGTTACTTGAGCCGTGCCATGAGAGCGTGCTCGACCAGGGTGATCAGCGCACTCTTGGCGTCCGCCCGGTGCCGGGCGTCGGTCCTGATGATCGGGGTGTCCGGACCGATCTGCAGCGCTTCCCGCACTTCCTCGGGGGCGTAGGGCTGCTGGCCGTCGAAGCCGTTGAGGGCGACGACGAACGGCAGGCCGCTGTTCTCGAAGTAGTCGACCGCGGGGAAGCAGTCGGCGAGGCGCCGGGTGTCCACGAGCACCACCGCGCCGATCGCACCGCGTACCAGGTCGTCCCACATGAACCAGAACCGGTCCTGGCCCGGCGTACCGAAGAGGTAGAGGATCAGGTCCTGGTCCAGGGTGATGCGGCCGAAGTCCATGGCCACCGTGGTGGTGGTCTTGTCCCCGGTGTGGGTGAGGTCGTCGATGCCGGCCGAAGCGGACGTCATGACGGCCTCTGTGCGCAGCGGGTTGATCTCCGAGACGGCGCCGACGAACGTGGTCTTGCCCACGCCGAAGCCGCCCGCCACCACGATCTTCGCGGAGGTGGTGGCCCGGCCCGCGTCAGAGCTTGCGAAGTCCACTGAGCACCCTTTCGAGCAGCGTCACGTCCGGTGCGCCGCCGTTGTTCTCGTCGCCACCCGGCTGGTGGATGGCGACCAGGCCGGCCTCGGCGAGATCGGCCACCAGGATCCGGGCCACCCCGAGCGGCATGGTCAGCAGCGCGGAGACCTCCGCGACCGACTTGACCTCCCGGCACAGGTGGCAGATGCGCTGGTGCTCCGGGAGCAGTCCCATGAGCGCTGCCGGGTCGGCCGTGGTGCTGATCAGCGCCTCGATCGCGAGCTGATACCGCGGCCGGGTCCGGCCACCGGTCATCGCATACGGCCGTACCAGTGGCTGGTCGCCCTCGTCACCGTACGGTTCCGCGTACGGATCGTGATGGGCGGTGGGCGGGGTCATGAATCCTCCGGGCGGGACAGCAAGTCGGTCAGTCAAGCCGTCGTACGGGGCCGGTGGGGGGAATGTGGCGGCCGGACGGTGTTTTCGTGAGGTGGGTGGTGCCGGGGCGGTCAGTGAAGCAGACTGCCTTGGAGTTCGGCGCGCAGGTCCGGGGTGAGTACCGCCCCTGCGCGGTCGACGAGCAGTGCCATCTCGTAGCCGACGAGACCGATGTCGCACTCGGGGTGGGCCAGGACCGCGAGGGACGACCCGTCCGAGACGGACATCAGGAAGAGGAACCCGCGTTCCATCTCGACGACCGTCTGCGCCACGGTGCCGCCCTCGAAGATCCGGGAGGCCCCGGCCGTGAGGGAGGTCAGCCCGGACGCGACGGCCGCCAACTGGTCGGCACGGTCCCGCGGGAAGCCTTCGGACATCGCCAGCAGAAGGCCGTCGGCGGAGACCACCACTGTGTGCGACACCCCGGGGGTGTTGTCCACGAAGTTGGTGATCAACCAGTTCAGGTTCTGTGCCGCCTGGCTCATCGGACTCAACTAACGCTCCTGCTGGTGAGTGGGGCTCGGGTAGCTGCCGGTCTGGCCGCTGCCGGCCTGACGGCCCTGAGCGATGCCCCGACGGAGATTGGTCAGCCGTCCGCGTACGTCATCGGGCGCACGCGAGACCTGCGGACCGGCTTGGTGCTGTTGCTGCTGAGCCGTGCCCGGGACGAGGTTCGCCCGGGGCACCCGGCGCGGCAGGCCGGAGGTGGTGATACCGCCCGCCGCGGGCTGCCGGACGCGCTCGGCCTGGCGGACGATCTCGTCGTTCGGCGAGGTGCGCCAGGAGCCGGTGGTGGAGCCGTTGCCGTTCGTGCCCGTGGGTCGCTGCGGCGTCGGGGAGGGCGCCGGCTGCTGCGGCGCGGACTCCTGCTGCTGCGAACCGCCGTGGAACCAGTTGGTCTCCAGCGTGTCGTACAGCGGGGTACGGCCGTCGACCGGGCCGCTGGCCGGCGGCAGGGCCTCCGGCTCACGGTGCACCGGCCGCTGCTGCTGTGGGGCCTGCGGGCGCGGGGCGCCGAAGTCGTCCCGGCCGGCCGGCTGTGGGCGCTCGAACTGACCGGTGTGGGCCGGGTTCTGGCGCCCGGGCAGGGCGTGCCGCCCGGTGGAGCTGCCGTCGTAGCCGCCGTCGAAGCCCTGCGGAGCCGCGAACTGACCGGTGTTCCGGCCCGAGTTCAGCCCGGGGTCGGCCTGCTGCGGCGCCGGCGTGCCGAAGACGTCGGAGCGGACGAACTGGCCGGTGCCCTGCTGGTCGCCGGGGCCGTCGAACCGGCCGGGCAGCTGCGCGGCGTCGGGCCGCGCGAACTGGCCGGTCTGCTGCGGGCTGTCCGGACGCGTGAACTGGCCGGTCGGGTACGGGTTTTCGGGACGGGTGAACTGGCCCGTCTGCTGCGGGTTCTCCGGGCGCGGGAACTGGCCGGTGTGCTGGGGTCCGCCCAGGACGTTCGGCTCCGGGCGCGGGAACTCGCCCGTGGCGGCCGGGCCCTGCGCGTCGATCCGGGGCATCTCGGCGGTCGAGCCCGGACCCTGCCGGTCGTCGACGCGCGGCATGCGCGCGGTGTGCGCCGGGTCCTGCTCGTCGTGGCCGCGCGGGGCGTCCAGCGAGGCACGCGACAGCGGGGCCTGGGTGTCGCCCCAGTCCGGGGTGCGCGGCTGCTGGTCACCGCCGGGCAGCTCGGCCCGCGAGCCGCCGCGCGGCGGCAGCTGGGGCTGGCGGCCCTGGTCGGAGCCGGGCCGCTGCTGGCCACGGCCGCCGAAGGCGTCACTGCCGATGGCGTCCTGCTGCGGGGCGCCGGGCGCCTGACCGCCGAAGCCGCCCGCACCCGCGGGCATCGGCCGGCCCTGCGGGCCACCGAGACCGGGACCGCCGGGAGCGCCGAGGCCGCCCTGGGGACCGCGCGCACCGCCCGGCGCACCGGGACGGCCGCCCTGGCCGGTGCCGGGCAGCGCGGCCCGGGGACCCTGGCCGGCGCCGACCTGACCGCGCGGAGCGGGACCCGTACCGAGCAGACCGCCACCGGACGGGGCGCCGCCGCCCGCGTTACCGGCCTGGCGCCGGGCCGCGGCCGCACCGGCCGCGGCCTGCGCGGCCGCGGGACCACCGGTCGCGACGGGCGCGCCCGGCTTGCCCGGACCGGGCTTCTTTCCGCCCTGGGCCACGTCCACGGGCAGCATGACCAGCGCGGTCGTACCACCGGAGTCGGACGGGCGCAGCTGGATGCGGATGCCGTGCCGCTGGGACAGCCGGCCGACCACGAAGAGGCCCATGCGGCGGGAGACGGAGACGTCCACGGTCGGCGGCGAGGCGAGCCGCTCGTTGATCGCCGCGAGGTCCTCGGGGGAGAGGCCGATACCGGTGTCGTGGATCTCGATCAGCACCCGGCCGTCGGGCAGCGCGTGACCGGTGACCTTGACCTTGGTCTGCGGCGAGGAGAACGAGGTGGCGTTCTCCAGCAGCTCGGCGAGCAGGTGCACGAGGTCGTTGACCACGCGGCCGGCGACCTCGGTGGTCGGCACGGAGGCCAGCTCGATGCGCTCGTACTGCTCCACCTCGGACGCGGCGGCGCGGAGCACGTCGACCAGCGGGACCGGGCGGGTCCAGCGGCGGCCGGGCTCCTCACCGGCGAGGACGAGGAGGTTCTCACCGTTACGGCGCATACGCGTCGCGAGGTGGTCGAGCTTGAACAGCGAGGACAGCTGGTCCGGGTCGGCCTCGCGGGACTCCAGTTCGGAGATCAGCGACAGCTGGCGCTGGATCAGACCCTGTGAGCGGCGCGAGAGGTTGGTGAACATCGCGTTGACGTTGCCCCGCAGCAGGGCCTGCTCGGCGGCGAGGCGGACCGCCTCGCGGTGCACGTCGTCGAAGGCCGCGGCCACCTGGCCGATCTCGTCCCGGGAGTGCACACCGACCGACTCCACGGAGGTGTCGACGTCCTGCGGGTCGGACTCCGACAGCTGCTTGACCAGCTCGGGCAGGCGGTCCTGGGCGACCTTGGTCGCGGTCTCCTGCAGCCGGCGCAGCGAGCGGATCATGGAGCGGGCCACGATGAACGCGCCGACCAGCGACACACCGAGCACGAGCAGGATCAGCGCACCGGAGATGATGGCGTCCTGCTGGGTGGCGCTCTTCAGCTCGCGAGCCTTCTGCTCCATCTCCTCGAGCAGCGTGTGCTCGATCTTCTTCATCTGCTCGATCTTGGTCGAGCTGTCGTCCACCCAGTCCTTGTACGAGCGGGCGTTCACGCTCTGCAGGCCGTCGGGGGAGTCGAAGACGCGCTTGGCGTAGGTGTCCGCGGACTCGATCGTCGGGTTGCCCGCGTCGATCGGCTTGAGGAGTTCCTCGGCGTTGTTGTTCGCGTAGATCTTCCGGAAGATCGAGATCTCGGAGTTCTCGCTCTGGTACGCCGACTGGCCGTAGAGGCGGTCGTTCGTCGACAGGTCGCCCCTGGTCGACGTGGTCGCGGGCAGTGCGGCGGCGATCGTGGCGCGCTGCACGGAGGCGTACTCCTTGGCGGTGGAGAAGGCCGCCAGGGCGCGGGTGCGCGAGATCATCTCCGGGTTGCTGGACGCCTGGGCCATGTCCTGGGACAGGTCGATCAGCTGGGTGATCAGCCGGTGGTAGGACTCGATCGTCTGGGTCGAGTTGCCCTTCGTCCCGTAGGCGCCCTTGCGGATCTTGGCCAGCTGGTCGAGCTGGTTGAAGATGCCGACGAGGTTGTCGCGAACGCCCTGGAGGTTGCCGTTCTTGCTGGCGGCGTCGATCTCCTGAGTGGAGTTCTCGAAGTTCGCGAGCGCTCGGTCGGTCTTGTCCCGGTAGCCCTTGACCGTGTAGTCGCCCGCGTTCAAGCCGTGCGCCAGGGGACCGGCGGACTGGTCGCGCTCGTCCTGGAGCGCCTGGGCCAGCTCGGTCGCCTGCTTGGTCATGTCCGTCAGCAGCTTCATGTTGTCGAGCTGCTGGATGTCGGTGATGTTCTGGTCGATGCGCAGCGCGCCCAGCGAGGTCGCGGCGACCACGGGCAGCGCCAGGAGCGAGACCAGGCGCGTGGAGATGCGCCAGTTGCGCAGCGCCATGCGGGAGCCGGGGCCGGCGGAGCCCTGGGCGGGCTTGATGGGCGGCGCGGGGGCCGCGCCGGAGTTGCCGGTGCCGGTGGCCGACACGCCGGGGCGTCCGCCGCGCTCACCGCCGTCCGCGGACGGGGCCGGGCCCGGGTTCTGGGCGTGCTGGGGCGAGGAGCTGCCCTTCATGGGGCCAGTCCCGTCGTGCGACTCCGGCTCCGCCGAAGCGCTGCCATCCCTCTTGAAACGTCCCTGCACTAGCGTCGCAACCTCTGGACCAGGCGCCCCTCCGCGTGAACGGCGGGACACGGTGTCGGCGTTTTGGGAAGCGCCATGAATACGCCCCCCGGTGGTCTTGGGTGACCGGCGCTGGTTTCCCCCTATCTCACCCGCCACTCGGCGCTCCTTCGCGCCCCCTGTGCGCCGGCTCGATCCCCGCAGCGGTCCGTGGAATTCCAGCACAGTGCCGGATCTCCAACAAGGGCCGTGTCCCTAGCTGTGACCTCCGTGACGGGCTGTGAGTGCGGCGTCACCAGCAGTGGAAGCCTATCCGGGGCATATCGGGCGTAACTCTGCGAGTTGCCGCCGGGCGTCAGGTGTCTGAGTCGCCATGATCAGGAGCGGAATGATGGCTTCAGGGGGTCAATGTCCGTTTCGCTGGGCCGCGTTGACCGTGAGATTTGACCGAATTGTTCGTGAGGTCGTGAGCAAACTCACACACGCCTCGTCGGCACTTGGTGCCTTCGCCGGGGAATCGGATGTTTAGCCTGACGCTTTACAAGAGGGACGACTCTGCCAACCCACCCGACCAGAGGGCACAGGATCACAACGGTGAAGACGACGATGATGTTCCACAAGATCGCCAACCCGCGACGCACCACCCTGGCGCATCTGAAGGACGCCGGCGAACTGCAGATCCCCGAGCAGCCGGAGCACTCCCTCGACCTTCCCGTCCAGACGGCCAACCCCCGGCGCACGGTGCTGGTGGACGTCCCCGTCGGCGCGACGGCGACCGCAGAGTAGCCGACGGGCGCCTTGGCGATCATCCTGAACACACCGGCGGCCGCGCTCCCGCGGCCGCCGGCGCACCGTACGGCCCTCCCGGGACACCCGGCGACAGGGCCGTACCGCTTTTCCGGCCGGGCTCCGGCGGTCATACCGGTTAACCTGGGGCGTCAGTACGCCGGTTCTCAGTAAGGGGCGCAAGGATCCCGTGCGCATCGCCAGGTTCTCCATCGACGGGAACGTAGCCTTCGGCGCGGTCGAGGGCGACAAGCAGGACGAACTCGTCCTTGACATCATCAAGGGCATCCCGTTCGCGGACCACGAGTTGTCCGGTACGAAGGTTCCGCTGAGCAAGGTCAGGCTGCTCCCGCCGGTGCTCCCCAACAAGGTCGTGGCCTTCGGCCGCAACTACGCCGAGCACGCGCGCGAGCTTGGCAACGAGGTGCCGGACGCCCCCTTCGCCTTCTTCAAGCCGTCCACCTCGGTGATCGGCTCCGGCGACGACATCCAGTACCCCTCCTTCTCCGAGGAACTGCACCACGAGGCCGAGCTGGCCGTCGTGATCGGCCGGATGTGCCGCGAGGTGCCGCGCGACCGCGTCAAGGACGTGATCTTCGGCTACACCTGCGCCAACGACGTCACCGCCCGCGACGTGCAGCGCCGCGAGAAGCAGTGGGCCCGGGCCAAGGGCTTCGACACCTCCTGCCCGCTCGGCCCCTGGGTGGAGACCGGTCTGGACCTCGACCGCGCGAACGACCTCACCATCCAGCTCACCGTCAACGGCGAACAGCGCCAGCTGGGCCGTACGAGCGAGATGATCCACCCCATCGAGGACCTGGTCGTCAACATCTCCGAGGCCATGACCCTGCTCCCCGGCGACGTCATCCTCACCGGCACCCCCGCGGGGGTCGGCCCCCTGAATGTCGGCGACGAGGTCGCCGTCTCCATCGAAGGCATCGGCACTCTCACCAACAAGGTTGTCAAGCGTGGCTAGCGCACCCGGCTCCCCCGTACGCGTCCGTTTCTGTCCCTCGCCCACCGGTAACCCGCACGTGGGCCTGGTCCGCACCGCCCTGTTCAACTGGGCGTTCGCCCGGCACCACCAGGGCACCCTGGTCTTCCGCATCGAGGACACCGACGCCGCCCGCGACTCCGAGGAGTCCTACAACCAGCTGCTCGACGCGATGCGCTGGCTCGGCTTCGACTGGGACGAGGGCCCCGAGGTCGGCGGCCCGCACGCGCCGTACCGGCAGTCGCAGCGCATGGACATCTACGCGGACGTGGCCCGGAAGCTGCTGGACGGCGGCTACGCCTACCACTGCTACTGCTCCCAGGAGGAGCTGGACACCCGCCGCGAGGCGGCTCGCGCCGCGGGCAAGCCGTCGGGTTACGACGGCCACTGCCGCGAGCTGACCGCCGAGCAGGTCGAGGAGTACAAGGCCCAGGGCCGCACCCCCATCGTCCGCTTCCGGATGCCCGACGAGACGATCACCTTCACCGACCTGGTCCGCGGCGAGCTGACCTTCACCCCGGAGAACGTGCCGGACTACGGCATCGTCCGCGCGAACGGCGCCCCGCTGTACACGCTGGTGAACCCGGTCGACGACGCCCTGATGGAGATCACCCACGTCCTGCGCGGCGAGGACCTGCTCTCCTCCACCCCTCGCCAGATCGCCCTCTACAAGGCGCTGACGGAGCTGGGCATCGCCAAGCAGACCCCGCAGTTCGGCCACCTGCCGTACGTGATGGGCGAGGGCAACAAGAAGCTCTCCAAGCGCGACCCGCAGTCGTCCCTGAACCTCTACCGCGAGCGGGGCTTCCTGCCCGAGGGCCTGCTCAACTACCTGTCCCTGCTGGGCTGGTCGCTCTCCGCGGACCAGGACATCTTCACGATCGCCGAGATGGTCGCCGCCTTCGACATCTCCGACGTGAACCCCAACCCGGCGCGCTTCGACCTGAAGAAGTGCGAGGCGATCAACGGCGACCACATCCGCATGCTGGATGTGAAGGAGTTCACCGAGCGCTGCCGCCCGTGGCTGAAGGCCCCGTTCGCCCCCTGGGCGCCCGAGAACTTCGACGAGGCCAAGTGGCAGGCGATCGCCCCGCACGCCCAGACCCGCCTGAAGGTGCTGTCGGAGATCACCGACAACGTCGACTTCCTCTTCCTGCCGGAGCCGGTCGAGGACGAGGCTTCGTGGACCAAGGCGATGAAGGAGGGCAGCGACGCCCTGCTCCGCACGGCCCGGGAGAACCTGGCGTCGGCCGACTGGACCTCCCCCGAGTCCCTGAAGGAGGCCGTCCTGGCCGCCGGCGAGGTGTACGGCCTCAAGCTCGGCAAGGCCCAGGCCCCGGTCCGCGTCGCCGTCACCGGCCGCACCGTCGGCCTGCCGCTCTTCGAGTCCCTGGAGGTCCTGGGCAGGGAGAAGACGCTGGCCCGGATCGACGCGGCGCTGGTGAAGCTGAGCGCGTAGCCGGCACATGCGTCAGGGGCGGCATCCGGAGGGTTCCGGGTGCCGCCCCTGTTGCGTCGGTCACTGGGCGTCGGCTTCGTCGATCAGATAGGCGCTCTCGTCGAAGATCTCCAGCACGACGACGACCATGATCGCGCCGGCCGCCATGTACTCCAGCATGACGCCCGGGGCCACATACGCCTTGCGCAGATGCTCGTCAGGGCCCAGTTGCGCGGTCGATGTCTTCCGGAACGGGTCACGGGCCAGTATCCGTACGGCCCTGTCCAACTGCGCTCGACGCTCTGCCGGAAGGGCGTCGAACGTCGCACGGGCCTCGACGGTGAACTGGACGCGGTACTCGCTCATGCGGACCAGTGTGCCAGCCGTTCGGCGGTACCGTCGGTGGCATGACGATCAGAGCCGTGGTCTGGGACGTGGACGACACCCTGTTCGACTACACGAGCGCCGATCGCGAGGGCATGCGGGCGCATCTGGCGGCGGAAGGGCTGCTCGCCGGGTACGACGGCCCCGAGCGGGCCCTCGCCCGGTGGCGGGAGATCACCGACCGGCAGTGGGCGCGGTTCTCGGCGGGGGAGGCCACCTTCGAGGGGCAGCGGCGCGACCGCGTACGGATCTTCCTGGACGTGGACCTGACCGACGACGAGGCCGACGCCTGGTTCCAGCGGTACATCGGGCACTACGAGGCCGCCTGGAGCGTCTTCCCGGACGTCCTGCCCGCCCTGGAGGCCCTCTCCGCCAGCCACCGGCACGCGGTGCTGTCCAACTCCAGCATCACGGTCCAGGAGCACAAGCTGCGCACCCTCGGCCTCCTCGACCGCTTCGAGGCCGTGCTGTGCGCCGCCGAGCTGGGCGTCTCCAAGCCGGAGGCCGCCGCCTTCCTTGCGGCCTGCGAGGCACTGGGGCTGCCTCCGCACGAGGTGGCCTACGTCGGCGACCACCCGGAGATCGACGGGCGGGGCGCCGCCGAGGCCGGGCTGCTGTCCGTGTGGATCGATCGCGGGACGGGTTCCGCACCAGCCGCCGGAGAGGCCGTCTGCCGTCGGATCTCGACCCTCGCCGAACTCCCCGCGCTCGTCCGCACGGATACCCGTTTTGGAGCCCCGTCCACCTTCAGGTAATGTTCTTCCTGCGCCGAGGGGAGCGGGCCGAAAGGCCGGAGCCCCGAGGAGCAAGCTAGAACGAGGACCCCACAGGGGCTTGAGTTCCAGTGGCCTATGGTGTAATTGGCAGCACGACTGATTCTGGTTCAGTTAGTCTTGGTTCGAGTCCAGGTAGGCCAGCTCGCAGAGCTTATCTGCAAAGCCCCCGTTGTGTAGCGGCCTAGCACGCTGCCCTCTCAAGGCAGTAGCGCCGGTTCGAATCCGGTCGGGGGTACTGATCCTGATCCTGTCGGGATCGCTAGGGCCCCCGTTGTGTAGCGGCCTAGCACGCCGCCCTCTCAAGGCGGTAGCGCCGGTTCGAATCCGGTCGGGGGTACTGACTGGTCTAAACCATCATTGGTCTATGGTGTAATTGGCAGCACGACTGATTCTGGTTCAGTTAGTCTTGGTTCGAGTCCAGGTAGACCAGCTCGGACCTGCGGAAACGCAGAGTCCACGCCCCCGTTGTGTAGCGGCCTAGCACGCCGCCCTCTCAAGGCGGTAGCGCCGGTTCGAATCCGGTCGGGGGTACGCACAGGGAAGGCCCTCCACTTCGGTGGGGGGCCTTCGCCGTACCCGGCCCTACTCCAAGCCGTACCGCCGGCCCGACTCCTCCTCCTGGGCCAGTCGGCGCAGGGCCTGCAGCATCGGCTCGGTCAGCACCGCGCCGAGCACCGCCGTCTCCACCTTCTCCGCCTCCGACGGGTGCGTCTCCACGAAGTCCAGGTCGAGTTTGGCCACCTCGTGCATCAACTTGGCGTAGGACGCGAGGAGTTCGTGCCCCCATTCGTAGCCGAGCCGGCGGAACGCGGCCACCGCCACCACCAGGGAGCGGTACGCGGGGGAGATCGTCGTCAGCAGCTTCGCGTTCGACCAGCCCAACTGGTCCAGCAGCTCGTCCGCCTCCCGGTGCGCGGCCCGCACGAAGTCGTCCTCCTCGTCCGGCTCCGGTACCTGCGGCAGCGCCCACAGGGCCGCGCCCAGCCGGATCGAGCGGCTCAGGGACTCGTCGTCGACGTTCCGCAGCACCTCCCGGACCGTGGCCACCGGGAGACCGCCGACCTGGATCATCGCGCGCACCAGCCGCAGTCGGCGCAGGTGCTCCTCACCGTACTCGGCCGTGGTCGTGTTGAGCTGGCGGCCCGGCGGCAACAGGCCTTCGCGCAGGTAGTACTTGATCGTCGCGGTGGACACACCACTGCGTCTGCTCAGTTCGGCGAGCCGCATGTCTTGCGCTCCTTCTTGGATAACGTCACTATCCAAGCATCGCCACTTGGATAGCGTCGCTCACCAACGAGGGGAAGTCATGGTGTCCCGTACGACCGCCGACGCGAAGGGCGAGGTCGTCGTCCTGCTGATCGGCATGCGCATCAACCGCTTCTGGGCGGTGCACCTATGGCTGCCGGTGATGCTGGGGATGTTCCGCATGCTGCGGGAGCTGGAGAAGGACCCCGCGCGGGGACTGCGCGCCAAGGTGCTGCTGACGGCGTCTTTGCGGACGTACTACGTCGTGCAGTACTGGGAGTCCAAGGACAAGCTGTACGCCTACGCGACCGCGCCGGACGCGTTCCACCACCGGGCGTGGGCCGCCCTCAACCGCAAGGAGCGCAGCGGCAGGCTGCGCGGGCAGGTCGGGATCTGGCACGAGGCGTACGTCGTGCCGGAGGGCTCGTACGAGGCGATCTACGGGGACATGCCGGCGTTCGGCCTCGCGGCCGCGCACGGGCAGATCCCGCTGGAGAAGCGGGGCCGGTACGCCAAGGACCGGTTCGCCCACCGGTCGCAGCAGGAGCCGGTGGCGGACAAGACCGGCTGAACCGGGGGATCGGGGGAGCGAGGAGGGTCTGCCGCGGCGTTGAGGCGGGCCCTCCTCGGTGTTCCCGGGTCCGGGCTCAGCCCGAGCGGCGCAGGGCCTCGGAAAGGCGCGCGGCGGCGTCGATGACCGCCTGGGCGTGCATACGGCCGGGATGGCGCGTCAGGCGCTCGATCGGGCCGGAGACGGACACCGCGGCCACCACGCGGTTGGACGGGCCGCGTACCGGCGCGGAGACGGACGCGACGCCCGGCTCGCGCTCGCCGATGGACTGGGCCCAGCCGCGCCGCCGTACGCCCGACAGGGCCGTCGCCGTGAAGCGGGCGCCCTGCAGACCGCGGTGCAGCCGCTCGGGCTCCTCCCACGCCATCAGGATCTGGGCCGAGGAGCCGGCCTTCATCGTGAGCGTGGAACCGACCGGGACGGTGTCCCGAAGGCCGGACAGGCGTTCCGCCGCGGCCACACAGATCCGCATGTCACCCTGGCGCCGGTAGAGCTGTGCACTCTCGCCGGTGACATCACGGAGGTGGGTGAGCACGGGGCCCGCCGTCGCGAGCAGGCGGTCCTCGCCGGCCGCCGCCGCCAGCTCCGCGAGACGCGGGCCGAGAATGAAACGGCCCTGCATGTCGCGTGCCACCATGCGGTGGTGTTCCAAAGCCACGGCCAGGCGGTGAGCCGTGGGTCGTGCCAGTCCGGTCGCGCCGACCAGACCCGCGAGGGTGGCCGGACCGGACTCCAGAGCGCTCAGGACGAGGGCCGCCTTGTCCAGAACGCCGACGCCGCTACTGTTGTCCATGCAACGATACTCGCGTCTCACTCTGTGAAACGCAAGCTCAATTTTCCGTGGAACGCGCCACTCTGGAATCACACAGCGGCCCGCAGACCAACGGGCCCGGCGGTGGACGCCCGGAATCACGACTTCATGGGGCCCGCACACGGGCAGCCACCGCATCCCCAAGATCTCTAGTTGGGCCGGTGCATGCTTGCCGGCCGGAGGGAAAGCGATGGGTAGGACACTCGCGGAGAAGGTCTGGGACGACCACGTCGTCCGGCGCGCCGAGGGCGAGCCCGACCTCCTCTTCATCGATCTGCACCTGCTGCACGAGGTGACCAGCCCGCAGGCCTTCGACGGGCTGCGCAAGAACGGCCGTCAGGTGCGCCGCCTCGACCTCACCATCGCCACCGAGGACCACAACACCCCGACCCTCGACATCGACAAGCCCATCGCGGACCCGGTCTCCCGGGCCCAGCTGGAGACGCTGCGCAAGAACTGCGCCGAGTTCGGGGTGCGGCTGCACCCGCTGGGCGACGTCGAGCAGGGCGTCGTACACGTCGTGGGTCCGCAGCTGGGGCTGACCCAGCCGGGCACCACCGTGGTCTGCGGTGACTCCCACACCTCCACGCACGGCGCGTTCGGCGCGCTGGCGTTCGGCATCGGCACCTCGCAGGTCGAGCATGTGCTGGCCACCCAGACGCTGCCGCTGGCCCGCCCCAGGACCATGGCCATCACCGTCGAGGGCGAGCTGCCCGAGGGCGTCACCGCCAAGGACCTGATCCTGGCGATCATCGCGAAGATCGGCACGGGCGGCGGCCAGGGCTACATCCTGGAATACCGCGGCTCCGCCATCGAGAAGCTCTCGATGGAGGCCCGGATGACCATCTGCAACATGTCGATCGAGGCCGGCGCCCGCGCGGGCATGATCGCCCCCGACGAGACCACCTTCGCCTACCTCAAGGGCCGACCGCACGCCCCCGAGGGCGCCGACTGGGACGCCGCCGTCGAGTACTGGAAGACGCTGCGGACGGACGAGGACGCGGTCTTCGACGCCGAGGTCGTCATCAACGCCGACGAACTGTCGCCGTTCGTCACCTGGGGCACCAACCCGGGCCAGGGTGCGCCGCTTTCGGCGTCCGTCCCCGACCCGGCTTCGTACGAAGACGCTTCGGAGCGCCTCGCCGCCGAAAAGGCCCTGGAATACATGGCGTTGGAGGCCGGTCAGCCGCTGCGCTCCATCAAGGTGGACACCGTCTTCGTAGGCTCCTGCACCAACGGCCGCATCGAGGACCTGCGCGCCGCCGCGGACCTGCTGCGCGGCCGCAAAGTCGCCGACGGCGTACGGATGCTGGTCGTCCCGGGCTCCGCGCGCGTGGGTCTGCAGGCCGTCTCCGAGGGCCTGGACGTGGTCTTCAAGGAGGCCGGCGCCGAATGGCGGCACGCGGGCTGCTCGATGTGCCTGGGCATGAACCCGGACCAGCTGGCCCCGGGCGAGCGCTCCGCCTCCACCTCCAACCGCAACTTCGAGGGCCGGCAGGGCAAGGGCGGCCGGACGCACCTGGTGTCGCCGCAGGTCGCCGCCGCGACCGCCGTCCTGGGCCACCTGGCCTCGCCCGCCGACCTGTCCGACACCTCTGTGCCCGCTGGAGTCTGATCAGTCATGGAAGCCTTCACCACCCACACCGGCCGGGCCGTCCCGCTGCGCCGCAGCAACGTCGACACCGACCAGATCATCCCTGCTCACTGGCTCAAGAAGGTCACGCGGGACGGGTTCGAGGACGGGCTGTTCGAGGCCTGGCGCAAGGACCCCGAGTTCATCCTCAACCGCCCCGAGCGGCAGGGCGCGACCGTGCTGGTCGCCGGCCCCGACTTCGGCACCGGCTCCTCCCGCGAGCACGCCGTCTGGGCGCTGCAGAACTACGGCTTCAAGGCCGTGATCTCCTCCCGCTTCGCGGACATCTTCCGGGGCAACTCGCTGAAGAACGGCCTGCTCACGGTCGTCCTGGAGCAGAAGATCGTGGACGCGTTGTGGGAACTCACGGAACAGGACCCCACTGCTGAGGTCACTGTGGACCTTGAGGCTCGTGAGGTTCGTGCGGAGGGCATCACCGCCTCCTTCGAACTGGACGAGAACTCCCGCTGGCGCCTGCTGAACGGCCTCGACGACATCTCCATCACGCTGCGGAACGAGGCCGACATCGCCGCCTACGAGGACAAGCGGCCGTCGTACAAGCCGCGGACGCTCCAGGCCTGAGCCGGGCCCCGGCCGGGTCGCGTTTCGGCCACCCCAACACCCCGTCTGTACCCCCGATCGCCACGATTGGGGGTACAGCCATGTCTGCACCCGAACAGCCCCCTGAGCTTCTTGCTTCGTGCTCAACTTGCCACGTTACGAAGGTCGTTGCCTGGGTACGTGAGTGCTGGGACCGCGCCCTCCGCAAGTGCCTGAATGGCCAATCGAGGCGGTAGTTGCCCCCTGCGCAGGCGACAACTCGCCCCAGATGGCACAATCTGTGCATGGAACACGACGGCCAACTCCAGCTCTATACGGCGGTCGCGAACCAACTGAAGGAAGCGCACGCAAGGGTGCGCGCACTGCAAGTCCCGGAGGGCGTACGGATGGCGCTGACCCGGAAGCTGCTGGTCATTACGGCCGCGGCCAAGCACGATCTCGCCGCTGCGGCAAGGCGGCTCGAGCGGTTCAACGCGGACCTCGACGAGGGTCGGATCCCCGACGAGGACCACTGAACAGCCCGAGATCACCGAGTCCGTTGCGGCACAAGGGTGATTAGCCCGTTTCGTGTTTGATTTGCGGTATATATCTGCCTAACGTGCGAAAAAGCTTGAACACTTTCGTTCTGGCGATGTCTCCGAAGGGGAAGACGTGAACAAGGCGCAGCTCGTAGAAGCGATTGCCGACAAGTTGGGTGGCCGCCAGCAGGCCGCCGAGGCTGTCGATCATGTCCTGGACGCCATCGTCCGCGCGGTCGTCGCGGGCGAGCGGGTCTCGGTCACCGGCTTCGGGTCCTTCGAGAAGGTGGACCGCCCCGCCCGTTACGCCCGCAACCCTCAGACGGGCGAGCGGGTTCGGGTCAAGAAGACCTCTGTGCCGCGGTTCCGCGCCGGTCAGGGCTTCAAGGACCTGGTGAGCGGCTCGAAGAAGCTGCCGCGCGGTGGCGAGGTCTCGGTCAAGAAGGCGCCCAAGGGCAGCCTGACCGGCGGCGCCGCTGCGACGGTCAAGAAGGCCGCCGCGAAGAAGACCACCAAGGCGGCCGCGAAGAAGGTCGCGGCCAAGAAGGCGGCGCCCGCGAAGAAGGCAGCCGCCGCGAAGAAGACCACGGCGAAGAAGGCGCCCGCCAAGAAGACCACGGCGGCCGCCAAGACCACCGCGGCGAAGAAGGCCACCGCCAAGAAGGCGACGGCCAAGAAGGCCCCGGCGAAGAAGGTCACCGCGAAGAAGGCCCCGGCAAAGAAGTCGACGGCCCGCAAGACCACCGCCAAGAAGGCCACCGCCCGCAAGGCGACGTCGTAAGGATGCCAGGCACTCACGCGCCGGGCCGGACTCCCTGGGGAGCCCGGCCCGCGGCGTGTGTAAGGGCAGTTACAGGGTCTGAAGGGTTACGAGGGTGATGCGCAGCGCGTCGCCCTGCCCCTCGGCCTCGATCCGCACCCGCTGCCCGGGGCGCAGGAGCAACAGGCCGCCCGCGTCGAACGCGGCGGTGTCGAACGGCACCGGGGTGCCGTCGTCGAGGAGCACCTGTCCGCTGCGGGTTTCGGGGTCGTAGGTGTATGCGGTGGCCTGCATGACGGCCAGCCTAATGTTCGCCGTCGCGGGATGCGCCGCGGGGCCGCGCCCCGAACTTCCGCCCAGCCCCGGCGCCGGGTGCCCTCAGGGCTCCGGGATCAGCAACCCCGCCGACACCGCGGCCGTATACGGTCCCACGCCCAACGCGAGCGCCGCTCGTAGATCGTTCCCGGTGTCCACGTCCTGTCGTACCGAATCGACCCCCGCCAGCTGGATTTCCGCCGCTCCGGACGCGCGATGACGGGCACGGGAATCCACGCCGAACTCCGGCTGCAATTCCTGCTCCGGCCCCGCGGTCAGCAAAGTCGTGCCCAGTGCGGCCGCATCCGCGAGAAAAGCCCGGGAAAACTCGGCCGCCGCGCCCAGGACTACGGCCAGTTCCGCCGGGCGCAGCGCGGGCAGGTCGGCGTTGAGGGCCGCGACCGGTGTGCGCGGGCGTATCTCCCGTACGACGGCCGCGCCGTGCGCCAGCGCGGCGTTCAGGCCGCCGGCCGGCGTGTCCGGGACGATCCGCGCGCCCAGCACGGCCAGCTCGCGTGCCGCCCGCTCGTCGTCCGTGACGACCGCCACATCCGCCACGGCCGGACAGGACAGCGCCGCGGCCACCGTGTCCTGCGCGAACGCGAGCGCCAACCCCGGGCGCACCCCGTCGCCCGCGGTGTCCGAGAGCCTGCTCTTGGCCCGCGACAGGGGCTTCAGGGGGATGACCAAGGTCCACTGCACCGGCATACCGTCCCTCTCTTGTCGCGATCATTGTCCCCCGCGCCATCTGGCGCCGTCGGTGGCGGGGCGTACGGTGTTCTCGACAGACCGGCGGCACGGGGCGACAATCGTGCGGCCCCCGCCGGGGTGGCAGCCCCCTAGAGGAAGGTGTCCTTGTGCCCCGCCGCAGAATCGGCTTCTGGTACCGCTTCGCCGCGGTGATCTGCAAACCGCCGCTGGTGGTTCTGATCAAGCGGGACTGGCGTGGAATGGAGCACATTCCGGCCGAGGGCGGATTTATCACCGTGGTGAACCACAATTCCCACGTGGACCCCTTCGCGTACGCGCACTATCAGTACAACACCGGACGGGTTCCGCGATTCCTGGCGAAGAGCGGGCTATTCAAGAAGGGATTCGTCGGCGCCGCCATGCGCGGCACCGGGCAGATCCCCGTCTACCGCGAGTCCACGGACGCGCTCAGCGCCTTCCGGGCCGCGATCGACGCCGTGGAGCGCGGCGAGTGCGTCGCCTTCTACCCCGAGGGCACCCTCACCCGCGACCCGAACGGCTGGCCCATGACCGGCAAGACCGGTGCCGCCCGCGTCGCCCTGCAGACGAAGTGCCCGGTCGTCCCCGTCGCCCAGTGGGGCGCCAACGAACTGCTGCCGCCGTACGCCAGGAAGCCGAACCTCTTCCCGCGCAAGACCCATCACGTGCTCGCGGGCCCGCCCGTGGACCTCTCGCGCTTCTACGACAAGGAGATGACCCCGGACCTGCTCAAGGAGGCCACCGAGGTCATCATGGCGGCCATCACCCGCCTCCTGGAGGAGATCCGCGGCGAGAAGGCGCCCGAGACGCCCTACGACCCGCGCCGTGAGCGGATCGAACAGCGGCGCCGCACCGAGGCACAGACGGCGGAGACCAAGGGCAAGGAACCGGAGGGGCAGGGCAAGTGAGCAAGGCGGTCAAG
This sequence comes from Streptomyces sp. NPDC031426, assembly GCF_055581585.1. Lineage (NCBI taxonomy): Bacteria > Bacillati > Actinomycetota > Actinomycetes > Kitasatosporales > Streptomycetaceae > Streptomyces > Streptomyces sp. NPDC031426. Next base: position 206,597 of record NZ_JBVIJE010000010.1, on the reverse strand, counting down.
ACGGCGGTCATGGGCACCGGCTCGTGGGGCACCGCCTTCGGCATGGTCCTCGCCGACGCGGGCTGCGAAGTCACCCTGTGGGCCCGCCGTCCCGAACTGGCCGAGGCCGTCAACTCCACGCGGACCAACCCCGACTACCTGCCGGGCGTCGAACTCCCGGAGAACCTGCGTGCCACCTCGGACCCGGCCGAGGCCCTGCGCGACGCGGACTTCACCGTCCTCGCCGTGCCCTCCCAGACCCTGCGCGCCAACCTCGCCGAGTGGACCCCGCTGCTCGCCCCGGACACCGTGCTCGTCTCCCTGATGAAGGGCGTCGAACTCGGCTCCACCATGCGGATGAGCGAGGTCATCGACGACGTCGCCAAGGTCGGCTCCGACCGCATCGCGGTCGTCACCGGGCCCAACCTGGCCCGTGAGATCGCCGCCCGCATGCCCGCCGCGGCCGTCGTCGCCTGCACCGACGTGGCCGTCGCCCAGCGCCTCCAGGCCGCCTGTCACACGCCGTACTTCCGGCCGTACACGGAAACCGACGTGGTGGGCTGTGAACTGGGCGGTGCCGTGAAGAACGTCATCGGGCTCGCCGTCGGCATCGCGGACGGCATGGGGCTCGGCGACAACGCCAAGGGCTCCCTCATCACCCGGGGCCTCGCCGAGACCGCGCGGCTCGGTGTGGTGCTCGGCGCCGACCCGCTGACCTTCTCCGGACTCGCCGGCCTCGGCGACCTGGTGGCGACCTGCTCCTCGCCGCTGTCCCGCAACCACACCTTCGGCACCAACCTCGGCAAGGGCATGACCCTGCAGGAGACCATCGCGGTCACCAAGCAGACCGCCGAGGGCGTCAAGTCCTGCGAGTCCGTGCTGGATCTGGCCCGCCGGCACGGCGTCGACATGCCCATCACCGAGACGGTCGTCGCCATCGTGCACGAGGGCAAGTCACCGGTGGTCGCCGTCAAGGAGCTGATGTCGCGCAGCGCGAAGCCGGAACGACGCTGAGCGAACCCCTGAGTCGACGCTGTATCCGGGCTCTACCAACGGGTACTCTCAACGCGATATGAGCACCGAGAACCTCCCCCAGAGCCCTGAGCAGCAGCCCCGCAAGCCGCGCGTGGCCGTCGTGTTCGGCGGCCGCAGCTCCGAACACGGGATCTCCGTGGTCACCGCGGGCGCCGTCCTCAAGGCCATCGACCGGACGAAGTACGACGTCCTGCCGATCGGCATCACCAAGGACGGCCGGTGGGCGCTGACCGCCGACGAGCCGGAGCGCATGGCGATCACCGACCGCCGTACCCCCAACGTCGAGGAACTGGCGGAGTCGCACGAGGGCGGCGTGGTGCTCCCCGTCGACCCCGCGAGCCGCGAGGTCGTCTACAGCGAGCCCGGCTCGGTGCCCAAGGCCCTCGGCGAGGTCGACGTCGTCTTCCCGGTGCTGCACGGCCCGTACGGCGAGGACGGCACCCTGCAGGGCCTCCTGGAGCTGTCCGGGGTGCCCTACGTGGGCGCCGGCGTGCTCGCCTCGGCCGTCGGCCAGGACAAGGAGTACATGAAGCGGATCTTCACCTCCTACGGGCTCAAGGTCGGCCCGTACGTGGTGATCCGGCCGCGCGAGTGGGAGCGGGACGAGTCCGCCGCCCGCAAGAAGATCGTCGACTTCGCCGGCGAGCACGGCTGGCCGCTGTTCGTGAAGCCCGCGCGCGCGGGCTCGTCCATCGGCATCACCAAGGTCGACGACCTGTCCGGGCTGGACGAGGCGATCGCCACCGCGCAGGCCCACGACCCGAAGATCCTCGTCGAGGCCGCCGTACGCGGTCGGGAGATCGAGTGCGGCGTCCTGGAGTTCGAGGACGGCCCGCGCGCCTCCGTCCCGGCCGAGATCCCGCCGCCGGACACGCACGCGTACTACGACTTCGAGGCCAAGTACATCGACTCCACGCCCGGTATCGTCCCCGCGCCGCTCACCGAGGAGCAGACCGCCGAGGTGCGGCGGCTCGCGGTCGAGGCGTTCGAGGCGGTCTCCTGCGAGGGCCTGGTCCGCGCGGACTTCTTCCTCACCGAGGACGGCGAGTTCGTGATCAACGAGGTCAACACCCTGCCCGGCTTCACGCCGATCTCGATGTACCCGCAGATGTGGCAGGCCAGCGGCGTCAGCTACCCCGAGCTGATCGACCGCCTGGTGCAGGCGGCGCTGCGCCGCTCGACCGGACTGCGCTGAGCGGCCCGCGAGTCACCCGCGCATGGAGGCGATCCCCGTGGGGATCGCCTTCTTCACGGCCGCCGCGATGTCGGTGAGCACGGCCGTGCCCTCCTCCTGCGCGGACATCCCCTTGGGCAGGGCGATCTGCACATAGGCCACGCGGCCCGCCGTGGTGAACCGCCAGGTGCCGTCGCCCTGCTTCTCCATCAGCCAGTCGACGCCGTTCACGTCGCCCGCGATGGCGTCGGGGTCACCGCCCTCGGCCACCTTGGGGTCGATCATCTTCGGCGGCCGTACGACACCGCAGCGCAGTATGATCGCCGGGTTTCCCCAGCCCGCCGTGTAGGCGGACCGGGGTTCGGGGTCGTTGCGGCTTCGCCCGTCGAGCTTCTGCGGCAGCACCCGGTGCAGATTCCGGCACACCGGCGCCGTTTTCGCGTCGGGGCTGGGAACCGCCACGGTCGCGCTGTCGTCTGCCGAGGAGCAGCCCGCGACCGCGAGCAGCAGCGCGGGCGCGAGCACGCCGAGGGGCCGGTGAGCGAAGAACTTCACCGGCCAAGCGTAGACGGGGGCTACAGATGCACGACCGGACAGGTCAGGGTGCGGGTGATGCCGTCCACTTGCTGGACCTTGGCGACCACCATGCGACCGAGATCGTCGACCGTGTCGGCCTGGGCGCGCACGATGACGTCATAGGGTCCCGTCACGTCCTCGGCCTGGATCACTCCAGGGATCTTGCTGATCGTCTCGGCGACGGTCGACGCCTTGCCGACCTCCGTCTGGATCAGGATGTACGCCTGTACCACGGAACCTCCAGGGCGGCCACGAGGATCATGTGGGGAAAAGGAACGCCACGGTATCGCGTCGCCGCTCCCCGCGGGGAGACCTGCGGGAACCGGGCTTGCGCGCCAGGGTGCAGGCACGACGGAAGTTGACGGTCGCAAGACCGCTGCGACGGTCATCCTGACCGTATCGACAGTCACCTCGACCGTATCGGGGACACTGATGGCGCGCGACTGGGCATGGCATGGCAGAGAAGGGGAGCAAGGCAATGAAGGGCACTGTTGGTGAGCTCGGTGAGTTCGGGCTCATCAGGGAGCTCACCTCCCGTCTCACCACCACCCCGGCGGTCCGGATCGGCCCCGGCGACGACGCCGCGGTGGTCGCCGCGCCCGACCGCCGGGTGGTGGCGAGCACCGACATCCTGCTGGAGGGGCGGCACTTCCGCCGCGACTGGTCCACGGCCTACGACGTCGGCCGCAAGGCGGCGGCGCAGAACCTCGCCGACATCGCCGCGATGGGCGCCGTACCGACCGCCCTGCTGCTCGGCCTGGTCGTCCCGGCCGAACTCCCGGTGACCTGGCCGAGCGAGCTGATGGACGGCCTGCGCGACGAGTGCCAGGTCGCGGGTGCCTCCGTGGTCGGCGGTGACGTCGTACGCGGCGACACGATCATGGTGTCGATCACCGCGCTCGGCGATCTGCGCAACCAGGAGCCCGTCACACGGGCCGGCGCCCAGCCCGGCGACCTGGTGGCCGTCACGGGCTGGCTGGGCTGGTCCGCGGCCGGTTACGCGGTCCTCTCCCGCGGTTTCCGCTCCCCGCGCGCCTTCGTGGAGGCCCACCGACGCCCCGAGCCGCCGTATCACGCGGGTCCGGCCGCCGCCGGGCTCGGCGCGACCGCGATGTGCGACGTGAGCGACGGGCTGATCGCCGACCTCGGGCACATCGCCGAGGCGAGCAAGGTCCGCATCGACATCCGCTCGGGCGCGATCGACATCCCGAGCCAGATGAACGACATCGGGCAGGCCGTCGGCGTCGATCCGCTGCAGTGGGTGCTGACCGGGGGAGAGGACCACGCGATCGTCGCGACCTTCCCGCCGGACACCAAGCTCCCGGCCCGCTGGAAGGTCATCGGCGAGGTCCTCAACCCCTCCGCGCTGCCGCAGGTGACCGTCGACGGGGCGCCCTGGACCAGCAAGGGCGGCTGGGACCACTTCGGGGACATCGAGTCATGAGTCTTGCGAGGGTGCTCACGGTGGCCGGCTCCGACTCCGGGGGCGGGGCCGGCATCCAGGCCGACCTGAAGACGATGCTGGCGCTCGGCGTGCACGGGATGAGCGTGATCACGGCCGTGACCGCGCAGAACTCGCTGGGCGTCCAGGGCGCCTGGGAGCTGCCCGTGGCGGCCGTGCGGGCCCAGTACCGCAGCGTCGTGGACGACATCGGCGTCCAGGCCGTGAAGACCGGCATGCTGGCCTCGGCGGAACTGGTCGAGGCGGTCGCCGAGTTGATCTCCGGCACGGACGCGCCGGCCGTGGTCGACCCGGTGGGCGTCTCCAAGCACGGCGATCCGCTGCTCGCCGCGTCCGCGCTGGATTCGGTACGGACGAAGCTGCTCCCGGTGGCGACCGTGGTCACCCCGAATCTGGACGAGGTGGCCCAACTCACGGGGGTACGGGTCCAGTCCGAGGGCGATCTGCGCCGGGCCGCGGACGCCGTGCTGGCGTACGGGCCGCGGTGGGTGCTGATCAAGGGCGGGCATCTGGCGGGCGAGGCCGTGGATCTGCTCACGGACGGCGCCGACGAGTACCGGCTGCGTGCGCCCCGCCACGACAACCGGCACACGCACGGCACGGGCTGCACACTGGCGTCCGCCGTCGCGTCGGGGCTGGCGAAGGGGCTCTCCGTGCCGGAGGCGGTCACGGCGGCCAAGGAGTACGTCACGGGCGCGATCGCCGCCGGGTTCGCGCTGGGGGCGGGGATCGGGCCGGTGGATCACGGCTGGCGCTTCCGTGCCTGATGTGCTTCCGGGTCTCGGGTACGGCAAAAAGCCGGTCCACCCTCGGGTGGACCGGCTCAGTGCAGCGAACCAGGCAGTGGCCGCGCGCTCAGCTGTAGCGTCAGCGCGAGACCTTGCCGGCCTTGATGCACGAGGTGCAAGCGTTCACGCGCTTCGGCGTCCCGCCGACCACGGTACGCACACGCTGGATGTTCGGGTTCCAGCGGCGGGACGTACGGCGGTGCGAGTGCGAGATGTTGTTGCCGAAGCCCGGCCCCTTGCCGCAGACGTCGCAGTTGGCAGCCACGGGTCACTCCAAAGACTTCAGATGCACTTACGGTTAATCCCGGCATGCCGGGATCGAGATCCTAAGACCTGAGATCTTGAGTGGCGGTGCCAGGGGAACGGCCCGATCGGATCGGGCAACCGGAGCAGCATACAACGGCTGCGCCCGTAGAACGAAACTACCATGGCAGATCAGGACCCCGCTCCCGGCCCTGTTCCGGTGGACACCGCTTCGGGGTCTACGCTGCGTCCCACGTCCAGCCAGTTCAGGGAGGCGCAGGTGGCGCAGGTGCCGCAGACATTCCTCGATGCTCTCGCGGTGCGCACCTGGTGCGGTCTGGCGCTCGGAGCGCTCGGTCGCGCGCGCGAGGAGATCGACGCGATCAACGTCTATCCGGTGGCCGACGGCGACACCGGAACGAATCTCTACCTCACCCTGGAATCGGCGGCCACCGCCGTGGAGGCGGTGTTCGCCGGGTACGAGACGGGTACTGATGAGCCCTCTCTGGCGGACGCCGTGCACGCGATGGCCCACGGGGCGCTCATCGGGGCCCGGGGCAACTCCGGGACGATCCTGGCGCAGCTGCTGCGCGGCATGGCGCAGGTGCTGGCCCAGGGCGGTGAGGCGGCGCACATCGACGGCGCGGGGCTGCGGCTGGCGCTGCGGAGGGCCGCCGACTCCGCCCGGCAGGCCGTGGCCCACCCCGTCGAGGGCACGGTGCTGACCGTCGCCTCGGCCGCGGCCGAGGCCGCCGAGGAGGCCGACGGCGACTGCGGCGCGGTCGCGCGGGCGGCCTACGAGGGTGCGCGGACGGCCCTTGCGGCCACTCCGCGCCAGCTGCCCGTGCTCGGCCGGGCCGGGGTGGTCGACGCGGGCGGACGCGGGCTCGTGGCGGTGCTGGGTGCGCTGGTGGAGGCGTTCACGGGGGAGGCGGTACGGGAGGTGCCGGCCGCGCGGGAGAGCCTCGCGGCGGTGCGGGACACCGCGGACGCACCGGACGCCGTTTCCGGCGGGCACGCGCGCGTGCACGGGGCCTGCGGTGCTGCGGGCGCCGGTGCGGATGCCGATCTGCACGCGCGCGTGGGCGCCGGTTCCGCTGCGAGCGCGCACGCCCGCGTGGCCGTGCCCGACGCAGGCCTGTGCGCCGAGGGCGAGACCGGCGGGCCCGCCTACGAGGTGATCTATCTCCTGGAGGCCGGCGACACGGCCGTGGCCCGGCTGCGGGAACGCCTCGACGCGCTCGGCGACTCCCTGGTCGTGGTCGGCGGCGACGGGCTGTGGAACGTCCATGTGCACGTCGACGACGCGGGCGCCGCCGTGGAGGCGGGCGTCGAGGCCGGGCGGCCGTACCGGATCAGGATCACCCACTTCGGGCTGGGGGACGTGCACACCGGCGGCGAGCGGCCGCCACGCGAGCGTGCCCAGCGTGCCGTCGTCGCCGTCGTGCCGGGCGAGGGCCTGGCCGGGCTGTACACCGAGGCGGGCGCCACGACCGTCCTCGCGCGCCCCGGGGAGCCGCCCGCCAGCGGGGAGCTGGTGCAGGCGCTGCGGCGGGCCCACGCGCGCGAGGTCGTCCTGCTGCCCAACGACGCCGAGCTGCGCCACACGGCCGCCGCGGCCGCCGAGCAGGCCCGCACCGAGGGCATCCGGGTGGCCCTGATCCCGACCCGCTCGGCGATCCAGGGCATCGCCGCGCTCGCCGTGCACGAGCCGGCGCGCCGGTTCGACGAGGACGTGGTCCAGATGACCGCGGCGGCGGGCGCCACCCGCTACGCCGAGGTCGTCGTCGCCGAACGCCAGTCCTGGACGACGGCCGGCATCTGCCAGGCCGGGGACGTGCTCGGGCTGATCGACGGCGACGTGGCGGTGATAGGCCCCGACGTCACCGCCACCGCCCGGACCGTCCTCGACCGCATGCTCCAGGCCGGCGGGGAGCTGGTCACCCTCGTCGTCGGCGACGGGGCCCCCGAGACCGTCGCCGAGCAGTTGGAGGCCCGCGTACGGGAGTCCTACCTCGCCGTGGACACGGTCGTGTACCGGGGCGGCCGGCAGGGGGCCCTGCTGCTCATCGGCGTGGAGTGAGCCGGGTTCACGACTCCTGCTCCAGCATCCGGGCGGCCTCCACCCGGCGCACCCGGACGGTCTCGTCCCCGTCGTCGGCGCCCCGGTAGGCCACGAGCACGGCACGCGCGCGTGCCGCCGCCTCGGCGGGCCGGCCGAGGTCCGCAGCCAGCCGCCCGGCGGCGAGTTGGGCACCGGTACGGTCGTGCAGCGCGTCCGGGCCGAGCGTGGTGAACAGGTCGGCCGCGCGGTCCAGCTGGATCAGGGCCGCCTCGAACACGGCCTGGATCGCGCCCTCTTCGGTTTCCTCGGCCCGCTCCGCCCCCTCGGTCGCCGAGCGGGTCAGCAGCTCTCCGAACTGCCCGTGCGTGTGGGCGAGTTCGCCGGTGAGCTGTGCCATGGACACCGGGTCGGCCGCGGCCCGACGCGCCCGCTCGCACGTGCGCACCGCCTCCGCCATCAGCTCCCGCGCGCCCTCCGCGCCGCGCTCCCCGCGCAGCGCCAGCCAGCCGCGGGCGCGCAGTGAGCGGACGAGGAAGGCCGGGTTGCCCAGCGCCCGCCACAGCTCGCCCGCTCGCGCATAGGCCTGGTCGGCCTCGTCCAGCAGGCCGGCCTTGCTCAGCGACTCGGCGGCGAGGTGGGCGAGCGTGGCGTGGTCCTGCTGCTCGGGCCAGTGCCGGGCGGTCTCGGCGGCCCGCAGCCGGTGTTCCGCCGCCGCCCGGTGATCACCCAGCTCGCCCAGGCAGTCGCCGAGCCACCACTGCGCCTGTACGACGGCTCCGTCCCCGTGCGTCTCGGCGGACAGGTCGGCCAGCGCCGACTCCAGCACCTCGGCGGCCTCGGCGCACCGCCCCTGCCGCAGCAGGAAACCGCCCAGCTGCTGCCGCGCCCAGGCGCCCAGCGTGCCGCTCTCGCCCGCCTCGTCGGCCCAGTGCGCGGCCTGCAGCGCATGTTCGGTGGCCTCGACGACCTCACCCCGGGCGCCGACGACCTCGGCCAGCTGCAGATGCAGCTGGGCCCGGCCGACCGGCTCCAGGTACGGCCCGCCGTGCTCCAGGGCGGCCCGCAGCGCCCGTTCCGCCTCGCCCGGCTCACCGGCCTGATGGGCCAGCGCGGCGACCTGCATCTCGTACTCCACGGCGAACCACGGCAGCCCGGCGCTCACATACGCGTCGGCCGCCCGCCGGAACAACTCCGCGGCCCGCCCGCCGTCCCCGCGCACCCCGGCCAGCTCGGCGAGCATGCCCCGCGCCTCAGCGGCCCGGGCGGCCAGCCGCACATCATCCGCGGTCCGCCCCTCGACGAGCGCCAGCACCTCACGCACGGCCTGCTCGACCTGCGCGAACACCGACGTGTCGGGGACGCGTCTGTCGGTCGACGCGTCCTCGGGCGCGGAGCCGCCCGGTACCGGGGCCTCCAGGACCGGCGCACCCTCGTGTACCCGTCGCATGAGGATCCGCGCCCGGCTCATCAGGACCGACGCCGTCTGCCGTACGCCGGTGGCCTCCTCGGCGTACAGGGCGAGGGCCTCGTCGTACAGGCCGGTGACCACGTCCAGGGCCGCCAGTACGTCGCCGGTCAGGGCGCGGACGTACGCTCCACGCGCGCGTGCCGCCAGGGCCTCGCCGGGGTCGCCCGCCTCGGCGTACAGGGCCGCCGCCTGCTCGAACAGCTCGATGCCCTCGGGGCCGCGGGCCATCGCCTCGTGCTCGGCCAGCTCCGCGCGGTCGCGCGGCTCCAGATCCGTACCGCGCGCGGCCCGCCGGACCGCGGCCCAGGCCTCCAGGGCGTGTGGCCGCAGGGTCTCCGACAGCCGGCGTGCCTCGGCGAGCAGGGCCGCCAGGCCGGGCTCGCCGTGCCCCTCCGTGGGCGGGGGCGCGGCCACCGGCGCCGGCCCCGTGCGCACCGTGCGCACGCCCAGCGGCAGGCGCTCCACCAGCGGCCGCTGAGCCATACGCGCGCGTGCCCGGGCGCCGATGTTCGACGTGCCGTTGCGCCGGTCGAACCGCTCGGCCAGGTCCAGCGTCTCCACGCGCGCGTGGCCGGCGAGTTCCTGTGCCGTCCAGGTCCGCCCGGCCGGACCCGGCACCCGCTGTCCGCCGAGGCCCAGCTCGGTCAGCCGGTCCATCAGCAGCGTCACCACGGCCAGGAAGTCCAGCCGGCTGCGCGGATGCCCCGTGTCGGTGAAATACGCCGGCCGCTCGGCGAGCAGCTCCAGAGCGCGTGCCTCATTGCCCGTCAGTGCGCAGAACTCCACATGGTCGGCGTACGCGCCGCGCATCGACTCCATCGGGCGGACCAGACGAAAGCCCCGCAGATGGTTCGCGCGGGCCTCGTCGACGCGCCCCAGGCGCAGCAGCGGGGCCAGCGAGGAGGCCAGCACGGTGTGCGGTTCGTGCGCGCAGGCGAACTCGCCCTCCAGCACCGGCCGCCACAGCTCCAGGGCCTGAGCGTCCCTGCCGCGCTGGACCTGCCACTCGCCCTGCCCGTGCAGCTCGCACGCGTGGCAGTCGGCCATCGTGTCCCGGTCCGCGGCGAGCCACGCGGCGTACGCCCGCTCCGCGCGCGCCAGGTCCCCGACGTGCGCGGCCACAGTGAACTCCGCGCCGCGCACGGCACGTTCGGAGTGCCCGGCGAGCCGGTAGCGGTGCTCCATCTCGGCGAGCCACTTCTCGATCGAGGCGAGCGGGATGTGCGGCTGGTCCAGCATGCCCGCCGACATCCACTTGAAGACCCAGTGCAGCGAGTGCGCCTCGTACGCGTCGAAGTCCTCGGGCCGTTCGTCCCACATGCGCAGCAGCCGCGCGAACGGGACGAACATCTTGTCCTTCTCGGAGCTGTAGTTGTAGACCTTCAGCTGGTGCCCGAGCGCCTCGATGACGGCCAGCGGGACGCCGAGGCCCTCCGCCTCGGCCAGCAGCCGCTCCGCGCGCGCGTTGCGGGCCGGGCCCTCCGGCTGCTCGGAGTTCTCCGCCATCGCCCGGCGCAGCGCGTCGAAGTCCGCGATCTCGCTCATCGCCCGTCACTCTCCCCATGGGTCGCCCACTCCAGCAGGCCGATGAACGCCCGGTTCAGCAGCGCCGAGTCGGCCGGCCGGAGCGAGCGCTGCGCCATCAGCAGGGCCTGCCCGTACAGCGACTCCGTGGCGGTGCCGATCAGTTCCGGGTCCTTCAGCGAACCGATGCGCCGCACCAGCGGGTTGAGATGGTTGAGTACCAGACGCGCGCGTGGTGCGCTGCCGCGCAGCGAGCCGAGGATGCCCGCCCACAGGTCGTCGGCCTGCTCCTCGGCCGCCGCGCGGGCCTGCTCGTGCCGCGCGGAACGGTCGTCCAGATGCAGCGCGGGCACGGACAGCGGATGGAAGGCCCGCAGGACGACGTCACAGCCCAGCGGGTCCAGCTTCGCCCGCGCCGCCGCCAGGAAGCCGGACAGGGCCAGCTCCTCGCCCGGGTCGACCGCGTCCAGGTGCGCCGTCACGGTGTCCGCGTCCAGCTCGGCGACCACCGTCCCCGGCCGCACCGACGGCAGCGCCTCCACCAGGTCGCCGTCGTACGTGTAGCCGCCGTTGACCACGCCGACGCCCTGCGCGGAGGCGATCGGCGCGACCTGCCGGTACTCCTCGACGGTCCGCGTGAAGTGCACCACCGGGTGGCGTTGTGCGAACTCCTCCAGCGACAGCTGCCCGTCGGTCGTCTCGAACGGCAGCCAGGGCAGCATCGTGCGCAGCATGTCCCGGTCGTGCCGGGCGAGCGACTTCACCCCCAGGTGATGCACGGCGAGGAAGGCCGTCAGCCGCTCCGGATCACCGGCGGCAAGCCCCGTGAGCCACGAGCGAATCCTCTCCCCGAGCGCCTCCCGCACCGCGGCCAGCGTCTCGTCCTCGTACAGCGACTCCCGTGAGGCCGTCGGCCGCAGACTGTCGGTGTCCAGCACACAGCGCACGAAGAACGCCCAGTCGGGCAGCAGCTGTTCGGCCCGCTCGGTCAGCAGCATGCCCTTCAGATGCACCCGGTGGGTCGCCCGCTGGGCGGGGCTCACGGCCGCCGGCAGCACGTACGCCACCCCGCGGATCCCGGCCAGCGGCACGTCCAGGTCGATCGAGTCCAGCGGGGTGAACCCGAACAGCTCGTGACAGTGCCGGGCCAGCGCCACCCTTCTGCTCGAAGGGCTCGGGTACGGCCGGTCCCAGGGCGCGGGCAGATCCGTCACCGGCTCCTCGCCCACCCGGACGTCGTACGGCAGCAGCGCGCCGAAGTCGCGGGCCAGGGCCAGCACCCGCTCCGGCGCCAGCCACTCGGCCGCCCCCGGCCGCGCGGTCAGGTGGACGGTCGTACCGGGCTCGGGCCGTGCGGAGTCGGGCAGGGTCCGCACGGTGTACGAGCCGTCGTCGCGCGCCGTCCACTCCACCGGTGGTGCGCCCGGCGTACGGGCGCTGCGACTGACCACCCGGATCCGCTCGGCGACCACGAAGCACGCGAGCAGGCCGATGCCGAACTGGCCGAGGAAGTCCGAACGGGCCTCCTGCAGGCCCTCGGCCCGCTTGGAGCTGCGCCCGATGGTGGCGAGCAGATCGTGCACGTCCGCCTCGGTGAGCCCGATCCCGGTGTCCTCCACGCGCAGGCCGCCGCCGTCGGCGTGCAGCCGCACCCGGGCCGGGGCATCGGGCTCCGCGCCCCGCCGTGCCGTGATGGCGTCGACGGCGTTCTGCAGCAGCTCGCGCAGATAGACCTTGGGGCTGGAATAGAGGTGATGGGAGAGCAGGTCCACCAGACCGCGCAGGTCGACCTGAAACATGTGAGGAGGGTGAGGTGACTGGGATGCCTGGGCTGACTGTGAGGTCTGGGAGTCCATCGTCACTGCGCCGGAGGGGAGTGCGTGCGGCGCGGGGTCGGGCGGTCCCGGCGGGGCGGTGACCGCGAAGGATGGCCGGAGCGCGCCATCCTAGGGCCGGAACAGTCCAGCTGACCAGGGGTTTCGCGGCATTGTCAGTGCGGTGGTGTGCAATGGATCTCGTGCCCGCACTGCAAGAACCACTGAAGCAGCCACTGAAGTCGGTGCTCGGCCCCGCCACCGCGAAGGTGATGGCCGAGCACCTCGGCCTGCACACCGTCGGCGACCTCCTCCACCACTACCCGCGCAGATACGAGGAGCGCGGCCAGCTCACCCAACTCGCCGAGCTGCCCATGGACGAGCACGTCACGGTCGTCGCCCAGGTCGCCGACGCCCGCCTGCACACCTTCGCCTCCGCCAAGGCCTCCCGCGGCAAGGGCCAGCGCCTGGAGGTCACGATCACCGACGGCAGCGGCCGGCTCCAGCTGGTCTTCTTCGGCAACGGTGTCCACAAGCCCCACAAGGAGCTGCTGCCGGGCACGCGCGCGATGTTCGCCGGCAAGGTCTCGGTCTTCAACCGCCGCCTCCAACTCGCCCATCCGGCATACGAGTTGCTGCGCGGCGACAGCGAGGAGACCGTGGAGGGCTGGGCCGGCGCCCTGATCCCCATCTACCCGGCCACCGCCAAACTGGAGTCCTGGAAGATCGGCAAGGCGGTTCAGACGGTGCTGCCCACCGCACAGGAAGCGCTGGACCCGCTTCCCCCCTCCCTCCGCGAGGGCCGTGGCCTGGTCCCGCTCCCCGAGGCCCTGCTCAAGATCCACCGCCCGCACACCAAGGCCGACATCGCCGACGCCCGCGCCCGCCTGAAGTGGGACGAGGCCTTCGTCCTCCAGGTCGCCCTGGCCCGCCGCCGCTACGCGGACACCCAGCTCCCCGCCGTCCCGCGCACACCCAGGCCCGACGGCCTCCTCACGGCCTTCGACGACCGCCTGCCCTTCACCCTCACCGAGGGCCAGCAGAAGGTCTCCGAGGAGATCTTCGACGACCTCGCCACGGAACACCCGATGCACCGCCTGCTGCAAGGAGAGGTCGGCTCGGGAAAGACGCTGGTGGCCCTGCGTGCCATGCTCGCCGTGGTCGACGCGGGCGGGCAGGCGGCCATGCTCGCGCCCACCGAGGTGCTCGCCCAGCAGCACCACCGCTCGGTCACCGAGATGATGGGCGAGCTGGCCGAGGGAGGGATGCTGGGCGGCACCGAGCACGCCACCAAGGTCGTCCTGCTCACCGGCTCCATGGGCGCCGCCGCCCGCCGCCAGGCCCTGCTCGACCTGGTCACCGGCGAGGCCGGCATCGTCATCGGCACGCACGCCCTGATCGAGGACAAGGTCCAGTTCCACGACCTCGGCCTGGTCGTGGTGGACGAGCAGCACCGCTTCGGCGTCGAGCAGCGCGACGCCCTGCGCGGCAAGGGCAAGCAGCCCCCGCACCTGCTGGTCATGACGGCCACCCCCATCCCGCGCACGGTCGCCATGACGGTCTTCGGCGACCTGGAGACCTCCGTCCTGGACCAGCTCCCCGCCGGCCGCTCCCCGATCGCCAGCCATGTGGTCCCGGCCGCCGACAAGCCCCACTTCCTCACCCGCGCCTGGGAGCGGGTCCGCGAGGAGGTGGCGAACGGCCACCAGGCGTACGTCGTCTGCCCCCGCATCGGCGACGAGGAGGACGACCCCAAGAAGGCCGGCAAGACGAAGTCCCCCGAGGACGAGGCGGAGAAGCGCCCGCCGCTCGCGGTCCTGGACGTCGCCGACCAGCTGGGCCGCGGCCCCCTCCAGGGCCTGAGGGTGGAGGTCCTGCACGGCCGTATGCACCCGGACGACAAGGACGCGGTGATGCGCCGCTTCGCGGCCGGCGAGACGGACGTCCTGGTCGCCACCACGGTCATCGAGGTCGGGGTGAACGTCCCCAACGCCACGGTGATGGTCATCATGGACGCCGACCGCTTCGGCGTCTCCCAGCTCCACCAGCTCCGCGGCCGCGTCGGCCGTGGCTCCGCCCCCGGCCTGTGCCTCCTGGTCACCGAGATGCCCGAGGCCAGTGCGGCCCGCCAGCGGCTGAACGCCGTCGCCGCCACCCTCGACGGCTTCGAGCTCTCCCGCATCGACCTCGAACAGCGCCGCGAGGGCGACGTCCTCGGCCAGGCCCAGTCCGGCGCCCGCTCCTCCTTGCGGGTCCTCGCGGTCATCGAGGACGAGGAGGTCATCGCGGAGGCGAGGCAGGAGGCGACGGCCCTGGTGACGGCGGATCCGGAGCTGGAGCGCCTGCCGGGCCTGCGGACGGCTCTGGACGCCCTGCTGGACGAGGAGAGGGAGCAGTACTTGGAGAAGGGCTGAGGCGGACCTGCCCCAAGGGGCGCGGGGCCGTGCTCCGTATGCGGCTACCGCCGCGCGGGCGCAAGCAGCCACAATGACGCAAGCAGCCACAATGAACCGTAAAGCCGCCACGAAGAAGGACCCCACATGACCCGCGTGATCGCCGGCCGGGCCGGCGGACGGCGCCTCTCGGTACCCCCCGGCACCGGAACCCGGCCCACCTCCGACCGCGCACGCGAGGGCCTCTTCTCCACCTGGCAGTCCCTCCTCGGCGGCCCCCTGGACGGCGAACGAGTCCTCGACCTCTACGCCGGCTCAGGCGCCGTGGGCCTGGAGGCCCTCTCCCGCGGCGCGAGCCACACGCTCCTCGTGGAAGCGGACGCCCGCGCAGCCAGGATCGTCCGGGAGAACGTGAAGAACCTCGGCCTCCCCGGCGCCGAAGTGCGAGCGGGCAAAGCGGAACAAGTCATCAGGACCGCACCCCCCGCCGAGCCGTACGACCTCGTCTTCCTCGACCCCCCGTACGTTGTCACAGATCACGATCTTCGCGAGATCCTGCTCACACTCCACTCGGAAGGCTGGCTCGCTGAGCAAGCGCTCGTCACCGTGGAGCGCAGCACCAGAGGTGGCGCATTCCAGTGGCCGGACGGCTTCGAGGCGATCAGGTCCCGTCGCTACGGCGAGGGAACGTTTTGGTACGGTCGCGCCGCCTCTACGTGCGAAGACGCACGATGACCGGACCGGAGAGCGAGGGATCACAAGTGCGCCGCGCCGTCTGTCCCGGGTCGTTCGACCCGATCACCAACGGACACCTCGACATCATTGCCCGAGCCTCCCGTCTGTATGACGAGGTCTACGTCGCGGTGATGATCAACAAGTCCAAGAAGGGCCTGTTCGAGATCGAGGAGCGGATCGAGTTGATCCGCGAGGTCACCGCCGACTACGCCAACGTCCGGGTCGAGGCCTTCCACGGTCTGCTCGTCGACTTCTGCAAGCAGCGCGACATCCCCGCCATCGTCAAGGGCCTGCGTGCCGTCAGCGACTTCGACTACGAACTGCAGATGGCCCAGATGAACATCGGCCTCACCGGCGTGGAAACGCTGTTCGTGCCCACCAACCCCACCTACAGCTTCCTCTCCTCCTCCCTGGTCAAGGAGGTCGCGGCCTGGGGCGGCGACGTCTCCCACCTGGTGCCCGCCCCGGTGCTGGAAGCCCTGAACAAGCGCCTGCGCAAGGTTTGATGGGACCGAGGGGACTACAGTCGTCCCGTCCGTCTCCATCCCGGCTGTAGAGAGTGGCGAGCACAGGTGGACGTGCAGAAGAAGCTCGACGAGATCGTCTCCACGGTCTCCGGCGCCCGGTCCATGCCCATGTCGGCGTCCTGCGTGGTCAACCGCGCCGACCTGCTCGCGATGCTGGAAGAGGTGCGCCAGGCCCTGCCCGGCTCCCTCGCACAGGCGCAGGAGCTGATCGGCGACCGTGACCAGATGGTCGAGCAGGCCCGTCAGGAAGCCGAGCTGATCATCTCCAACGCGCACGCCGAGCGCGGCTCGCTGATCTCCGACACCGAGATCGCCCGCCGCTCCCAGGCCGAGGCCGATCGGATCCTCGCCGAGGCCCGCAAGGAGGCCGAGGAGATCCGCGCCGAGGCCGACGACTACGTCGACTCCAAGCTCGCCAACTTCGA
Source organism: Streptomyces sp. NPDC031426 (assembly GCF_055581585.1). Lineage (NCBI taxonomy): Bacteria > Bacillati > Actinomycetota > Actinomycetes > Kitasatosporales > Streptomycetaceae > Streptomyces > Streptomyces sp. NPDC031426. Next base: position 190,389 of record NZ_JBVIJE010000010.1, on the reverse strand, counting down.
GGTCGTCCTCACCAAGACCCTCGGCTCGGTGGGCCGGGGCCGCGAGAAGCTCCTCGGCACCGGGCCCGGCCTGGACGAGAACGGCTACGAGGACGAGGACGCCCCCGAGCGCAGCCACGACCCGGAGACCCTGCGCCACAACGCCGACCAGTACGTCGACGCCAAGCTGGGTGCCTTCGAGGCGGTGCTCGCCAAGACCCTGGAGGCCGTCGGCCGCGGCCGGCAGAAGCTGCACGGCCGGATCGCCACGGACGACCTCGGCGCCCTCGCCGACGACACCACGACCTTCCAGCACTCCAGCGACGCCGACTACCTCGCCGACCTCGCCGCCCTCGCCGAGCAGGACACCCCGGCCGAGCGCCCGGACCGCCAGCAGCAGCCGCAGCAGCAGCCGTCGTACGACCCGCAGCCCGCGTACGCGTCGTACGAGCAGCAGCAGCCCGACCCCTACGGCGGCTTCCCGCAGCAGCCCGCGTACAGCCAGCAGGACCCTTACAGCTACCAGCAGGCCGACCCGTATGCCTATCAGGGCTACGACCAGCAGCAGGCCGCCTACGACCCCCAGCAGGCCCACCAGCAACAGCAGCCCCAGCAGGGCTACGCTCTCGACGAGACCAGCCTCTTCGACACGGGCATGATCAGCGCGGAGCAGTTGAGGGCGTACGAGCAGGGCCGGGGACTGTAGGCGCGGAACGCGCCGCGCGACCGCCCGCGACCACCGGATTGGGCCGAGAGCGAAAGGTCCAGTATCCTGGCTCTTCGGTCGCGTGTACGTCCGCGATCACCGCTGCCCTCGACATCGACGGGCGGCGGCCCTCCGAGCTCGAAGATCGAAAGCAGGAATGGCCTCCAACGCCCGCCTCGACCACCGCAACCCCCTCGTGTTCGACACGCACGAGCTGGGTCGGCGTCCTGGCGCGCTGCAGCGCCTGACCCGCACCATCGACGCTCCCGCCGATCTCGGCATCCAGGGGGTCATCGGAGTGCCGGAAGGCGCCCCGGTGGAGCTCGAACTCCGCCTTGAGTCGGTCATGGAAGGGGTGCTCGTCACAGGCACCGCCCGTGCACAGGCCGAGGGGGAGTGCGTAAGGTGTCTGGAGCCGGTCGGGCTGGAGCTCGAAGCGGACTTCCAGGAACTGTTCTCGTACCCTGACGCCGACGACCGGGGCCGTGTGATCGCGGAACCGGGCGACGACGCCGAGGACGACGAGGACAGGTACTTCCTCGAGGACGGACTGTTCGACCTCGAACCTCTGCTGCGTGATGCGGTGGTGCTCGCACTGCCGATGCAGCCGGTGTGCCAGGAAGACTGCCCGGGCCTGTGCTCCGAGTGCGGAGCGCGGCTCGCGGACGACCCGGACCACCACCACGACGCCGTCGACATCCGTTGGGCGGCATTGCAGGGACTCGCCGGTTCACTCGAAGACGGCGAGAAGGACGAGATGAGCGGCGCCGAAGCGGGCGTCGACGAGAAGCAGGAGAAGTAGCCGTGGCTGTTCCGAAGCGGAAGATGTCGCGCAGCAACACGCGCCACCGCCGGTCGCAGTGGAAGGCTGCGGTCCCCACCCTGGTTGCGTGCGAGCGCTGCCACGAGCCCAAGCAGCAGCACATCGCGTGCCCGTCTTGCGGCACCTACAACAAGCGCCAGGTCCTCGAAGTCTGAGCGGGCTGGTGAGAGGCACTGTGTCCAGTCCCAAGAAGGCGGAAGACGCCAAGGCGGACGCACCCGCCAAGAAGAAGGCGGACAACCAGGCCTCGTCCCACACGCTTCTGGAAGGGCGGCTCGGCTACCAGGTCGAGTCCGCCCTTCTGGTGCGCGCGCTGACCCACCGTTCCTACGCGTACGAGAACGGCGGTCTGCCGACGAACGAGCGGCTGGAGTTCCTCGGTGACTCCGTCCTCGGCCTCGTCGTCACGGACACGCTGTACCGCATCCACCCCGACCTGCCCGAAGGCCAGCTGGCCAAGTTGCGGGCCGCGGTGGTCAACTCGCGTGCGCTGGCGGAGGTCGGCCGTGGCCTCGACCTGGGCTCCTTCATCCGGCTCGGCCGCGGTGAAGAGGGCACGGGCGGCCGGGACAAGGCGTCCATCCTCGCCGACACCCTGGAAGCGGTGATCGGTGCGGTCTATCTCGATCAGGGCCTCGACTCGGCGTCCGAGCTGGTGCACCGGCTCTTCGACCCGCTGATCGAGAAGTCCTCGAACCTCGGTGCCGGCCTGGACTGGAAGACCTCCCTCCAGGAGCTGACCGCGACCGAAGGACTCGGCGTGCCCGAGTACCTGGTCACGGAGACCGGCCCCGACCACGAGAAGACCTTCACTGCTGCCGCCCGCGTCGGAGGCGTCTCGTACGGCACCGGCACCGGCCGCAGCAAGAAGGAGGCGGAGCAGCAGGCCGCCGAGTCCGCCTGGCGGGCCATCAAGGCCGCCGCGGACGAGCGCGCCAAGGCGGCCAGGGAAGCGGCCGCCGCGGACGCCGAGGCGGTCAAGGCGGCCAAGGAGGCCGTCGCCAAACACGGCGAACCGGCTGCCGGGGAAGCCGTCGCCAAGGACGGCGACCCGTCGTCCGCTCCCGCCTGACCCGCAGCAGTACCGAGCGCCCGCCCCGCCGTTGCCGACGGGGCGGGCGCTCCGCTCGTCCACCGCTCTGTACGGGGGTCCCGATGCCCGAGTTGCCCGAGGTCGAGGTCGTCCGGCGCGGTCTCGCGCGCTGGGTCGCCCACCGCACCGTCGCCGAGACCGAGGTGCTGCACCCGCGCGCCGTACGCAGGCACCTGGCGGGGCCCGACGACTTCACGCACCGGCTCAAGGGCCACCACATCGGCACGCCCAGCCGCCGCGGCAAGTACCTGTGGCTGCCGCTGGAGGAGACCAACCAGTCCGTCCTCGCCCACCTCGGCATGAGCGGTCAGCTGCTGGTGCAGCCGCACGAGGCGCCGGACGAGAAACATCTGCGTATCCGGATCCGGTTCGCCGACTCACTCGGCACGGAACTCCGGTTCGTCGACCAGCGCACCTTCGGCGGGCTGTCGTTGCACGACAACACCCCGGACGGCCTGCCCGACGTCATCGCGCACATCGCCCGCGACCCCCTCGACGAGCTGTTCGAGGACGAGGCCTTCCACCTGGCGCTGCGCCGCAAGCGGACCACCATCAAGCGGGCCCTGCTGGACCAGTCGCTGATCAGCGGCGTCGGGAACATCTACGCGGACGAGGCGCTGTGGCGCGCCCGCATCCACTACGAGCGCCCGACGGCGAACTTCACCCGTCCGGTCACCGCCGAACTCCTCGGCCACATCCGGGACGTGATGAACGCCGCCCTCGCCGTGGGCGGCACCAGCTTCGACAGCCTGTACGTCAACGTCAACGGCGAGTCCGGCTACTTCGACCGGTCCCTGGACGCGTACGGCCGTGAGGGCGAACCCTGCAAGCGGTGCGGCACCCCGATCCGCCGCCGTCCCTGGATGAACCGCTCCAGTTACTTCTGCCCGAAGTGTCAGAGGGCGCCGCGCGTGTCGTCGTAACGCGCGCGTGCCGCGAGGACGTCGTCCATGGCGTCCTCCACGCAGTGGATGAGCGCCAGCAGCCGCCCGGCCACCTGACGGCCCAGGGGGGTCAGTTCGTAGTCCACGCGCGGTGGGTTGGTCGGCTGCGCCTCGCGGTGCACCAGGCCGTCGCGCTCCAGCGCGTGCAGCGTCTGGGACAGCATCTTCTCGCTCACCCCGTCCACGCGGCGGCGTAGTTCGTTGAAGCGCAGCGAGCCTTCGTACAGCGCGCCGAGCGTGAGCGCGCCCCAGCGTCCCGTGACGTGCTCCAGCGTGCCGCGCGAGGGGCAGGCCTTGGCGAACACGTTGTACGGCAGGTCCTGCGTCTCGGTGCGCTCCTGCGTGGTGTCCATCCCCCAAGCGTACTCGAACACAGCGCTAACTGGGAGGTTGCACTAACTAGAAGTTAGTGCTTTCCTTTCATCAGTCTCAGTGACCTGCCCATCTCAGGAGAACACATCGTGACCACCCCTGTCGTTTCCATCGCCTACCACTCCGGCTACAGCCACACCGCCGTCCTCGCGGAGGCCGTCCGCGCCGGCGCCGCCGAGGCGGGCGCCGAGGTGCACCTGATCAAGGTGGACGAGATCACCGACGAGCAGTGGGAGGCGCTGGACCGCTCCGACGCGATCGTCTTCGGCTCGCCCACCTACATGGGCACCGCCTCCGGCGCCTTCCACGTCTTCGCCGAGGCCACCTCCAAGCGCTGGTTCGGCCAGGACTGGAAGGACAAGCTGGCCGCCGGCTTCACCAACTCCGGTTCCAAGAGCGGCGACAAGCTGCACACCCTGCAGTTCTTCCAGATCCTCGCCGCGCAGCACGGGATGAACTGGATCAACCTCGGCCTGCACCCCGGCTGGAACAACAGCGCGGGCTCCGAGCACGACCTCAACCGCCTCGGTGTCTTCACGGGCGCGGCGGCCCAGACCAACGTGGACGAGGGCCCGGACGCGGTGCACAAGTCCGACATCGCCACGGCCGAGCACCTCGGGCGCCGCGTCACCGAGACGGCGCGGGTGTTCACGCGGGGACGCGCGGCCTGAGGGCTCAGCGACGGTTCACGGCGTTCCGCTTCTCAGTACCCGAAGAAGTGAAGGGCCGGGTTTCTGACCTGCGGCCGCGTAATCGATCAACGCTGCGACCTGCGACTTAGCTGTCGGTGGTTGTCAGCGTTGGTCGTCGTTGAGCACCCTCGCACGGCCCAGAGGCGGCCCCTAGCGAGAGTGTTAGGACAAGGCGAATGTTGGCCACTTAGCGTGCCCGACGGGTCGGCACAGTCCCTGCGACTCTCCCGGCTACGCTCGCGCGGGAGCGCCCCGCGACGCGTGGCCGCGGGGCGCCTTGTGGGGTTTAGTCGATCTTCTCTCCGTTGTACGTACCGCCCTTGCAGAGGTTGTCCGTCAGATCGGGCGTTCCGCCGCCCTGCTTGCACTGAGAAGGGGTGACGTAGGACAGTGCACCCTGTGCGGTGGCAGCGGTGGCAGCGGTGGCGGCGCCTGTGAGGCTGAGTCCGGCGAGGGCTGCCGTGGCGATGACGGCGGCGAGGATTCGTCGAATGCCCATTTGGTTCCCCTTTCACGGATTGCCTCGGTTGGGGCCACTAGTCAGCTTGATCTTCACCCATGTGGGGGGCGCGTCATGCTGCGCCATTCGGGTGACAGCTGCCGTTGGCGTCGTTCACCCCGTCGCACCTTCGGCTCTGGCTGCGGACACTGGAGGATCGTGGGCTTTCCGCCGGGTACCGGCGCGGGATCTTCGCCCACGTCTCAACGGTGTTCACCGCTGCGGTAGAGGACCGGATCATCCGTGCCAACCCGTGCGGCGCTCGGTCCGTGCGGGCGCCGCGCCTGGAGCCTCGCAAGGTCAAGCCGTGGCCTGCCGAACGAATCATGGACGTGCGCTCGGCGCTGCCGGACCGCTATCAGGCCCTCGTCAACGTCGCGGCTGGGTGCGGTCTGCGCCAGGGTGAGGCCTTCGGCCTGGCCGTGGAAGATGTGGACTTTCTCGGGGAGTGGTGCACGTCGTACGGCAGGTCAAGCTACTGCGGCTGTCCCGGCCGGTGTTCGCCCCGCCGAAGGGTGGCAAGGAGCGTGAGGTTCCTCTGCCTGAGTCGGTCGCCTTCGCGCTGGCTGGTCACCTCAAGCGGCACCCGGCCGCGAGGATCACGCTGCCGTGGAAGACCCTCGACGGGCCGCCTGTCACGGCATCGCTGATCTTCACCGGACCCATGGGGTTGCCGCTGGACCGGAACCGCTTCAACGATCGGGTATGGCGGCCGGCACTCCGGGCGGCGGGCGTCGAGACCGGGCGAGACAACGGCATGCACGCGCTGCGGCACTTCTATGCCTCGGTGCTGCTGGACGCGGGGGAGAGCATCAAGGCTCTCAGTGAGTACCTGGGCCACCACGACCCCGGCTCCACGCTGCGGACGTACACGCACCTGATGCCGTCGAGCGGGACCCGGACCCGGGCCGCCGTGGATCGCGTCTTTGCGGACGAGGAAGCCACGGTTGACGGCCCGGACACGGCCCAGGAGGGTGCTTAGCCGTCTGACCTGCGGGAATCTCAGTACCCAAAGTCCTGCGTCCACCAAGGCCCGCCCGGGCCGAAGTGGACGCCGACACCCAGGGTCTTGAAGTCGCAGTTCAGGATGTTGGCGCGGTGGCCGGGGCTGTTCATCCAGGCCTCCATGACGGCCGCCGCGTCGGCCTGACCGCGGGCTATGTTCTCGCCGCCGAGGTCGGTGATCCCCACCGCCGCGGCCCGGTCCCACGGCGTCTTGCCGTCCGGGTCGGTGTGGTCGAAGAAGTCCCGCGCCGCCATGTCGTCGCTGAACGACTCGGCCAGCTTCGTCAGTGAGGACTGCGCCGTCAGCGGGCTGCACCCGACCTTCGCCCGCTCCTGGTTGACGAGCTTCAGCACCTCCGCCTCGACGGCGTCCGCCGTGGACACCGCCACCGGTGGGGCACTCGTCTTCGGTGCCTTGGGCGTCTTCGGCGCCTTGGACGCCGTACGCGACGGGGTGCTCGTCGGCTTGCTGGCCGGCGTCGCCCGCGGCGTCGGCTTCCCGGTCGCCGTCTTCGACGGGGTGGGCCCGGGCGAGGCGGACGCCGTCGCCGGGTTCGACGTGGCGGCGGAGGCGGACGGGCTCGTGGCCGCCGAGCCCCCGGAGTTCGGGCCGGCGCCGCCCTCGGAGTTGGCGGCACTGCCCGAGGTGCCGCCCTGTTCGGCGGCCGTGTTGCTCGGTGTGACCGCCGCCTGTATCCGCTCGCCGCCGGTGGTGTGCGTGGCGCCGCCGAGCCGGTAGTTCTGCAGCCCCGGCACCACGCCCGTGGCCACCGCGGCCGTACCGAGAGCCACGGCCGCGGACACCCCGAGCAGACCCGAGCGCACCGGCCGCGCGGCCTTCTTCCGGCGCCGGTGGCGGGAGGAGGGGCCGCCGGCCGGCGTGAAGCCGCCGTCCCCGAAGCCGCCCGGCCCGCCGCCCTGCGCCGCGAACAGATAGGCGTGCGCCTTGGCGGTCGCGTCGGCATAGTCCAGCGGCCGCAGACCGGTCGCCGGGGTGTAGGCCTCGGGGTTGAGATACGGCGCGATGCCCCGGGGAGCCTGTGCACGCCGGACGATGTCCGTCTGCTCGCGACGCAGGATCCACCCTGGGTACTCGCGGCGGAGGACCTCACCCGGGTACGAGTCCTGCCGGACGACCTCACCCGGGTACGGGCCGTGGCGGACGCTCTCACCTGCGTACGGGTCCAGCCAGGCCTCACCTGCGTACGAGTCCCGCTGCATGCCACCTGCGTACGGGTCCAGCCAGGCGCCACCTGCGTACGAGTCCAGCCAGGAGTCACCCGCGTACGAGTCCTGCCGGGCGCCACCTGCGTACGAGTCCAGCCAGGAGTCACCCGCGTACGAGTCCTGCCGGGCGCCACCTGCGTACGAGTCCTGCCAGGAGTCACCCGCGTACGAGTCCTGCCACGGCTCACCGGTGCTCGAGTCCTGCGGGGCGCCGGTCCCGGTGCGGGAGTGGCGGGTGTGGGTGACGTCCGTGGCGGCGCGGCCGGCGGCGGAGCGACGGTGGCGTCCCATGTCCCTGCCCTCTTCCTCGTCCTCGCGGTCGACCGGCGCCTGCGCGGCGAGTGACTCCTCATGGCCAACCAAACTCACTCGATCGAGTGAGTTTCATATGAGATGCATTGGGCGGGACGGTACCGCATTGCCATCGGTGGCGGATGTGAACCGAGTGACATCGGCCGGTTAGGTTGCACTCATGAGCGAGGATGTGCGACTGATCGCCTGGGTGCGTGGACGCGTGCAAGGTGTGGGTTTCCGCTGGTTCACGCGCGCCAAGGCGCTGGAGATCGGGGGCCTGAGTGGTTTTGCTCTCAATTTGGCCGACGGTCGGGTCCAGGTCGTCGCGGAGGGGTCGCGCGAGGGCTGCGAGGGGCTGCTGAACTGGCTCCAGGGCGACGACACGCCCGGACACGTGGACGGAGTCACCGAGATCTGGGACACACCCCGCGGCGGCTACGACGGCTTCGCCATCCGCTGAACCGGTTCTGTAAAGGGCGCAGGCAGGCGCACAGGGAGCTGCCGGGGGCACATGCGCACAGCAGAAACGGCCTGGTGGTTGCCAAGAACGGCCCGGCATGGCAGGCTCCCCAGCAACAACTGATCGTCACGCCCTGAGGGCTCCGGATGACTTGCAGCGCCGCCATTTTTCCGGCCGCGCGCCCCGGTTTGCCCGCCAATACAGGGCGTGATCGTGTTGACCGTCAAACTTTTTGGTGAGACGCTGAAAGCCCCGCGCACCTTAGCTGTTTGGCATGGAGCAACAGCAGAGCAACACCCGGATGTGCCAAGCACCGCGGGTGCAATCCCTCACGACCCACACCGCATCGGTCGGTCACTCATTGTGGAGGACCATCCATCATGGCAAAGGCGCTTCTCGGTTACGTCGGCGGCTCCGACCCTCGACTCCTCGCCGAGATGCGACGGCTGCAGCAGCGCGTTCAGGACCTGGAGTCCGAGCTCGTAAGGATCCAGGCGGAGAACGACGCGCTGACGGCTGCCGCCTCTCAGGACAGGATCATGGAGAGCATCGACGCACACCAGGCGGAGCCTGCGCTCACCTGATCACTGCATCGCTCCACGACAGCAGTCGCAGCGATCGGGCTGCCGTATCAACCGCTCAGTTGATCGGACGACCGCAACCCGGCCGTCAGAGTTGCAAGGGACGCTTCGGCGTCCCTTCCTTCTTGCCCCGCGCATCCTTTCACTGTCTTTAACGTACGGTGTGCCCTGCATGTTCAATGGCGAAACCGTGGGGTTGCGAGTGTTCGTGGAGTGAGATAGCGGCGCCCGGTAGAGTCCAGCGGCGTGCACCTCAAGGCCCTGACCCTCCGCGGGTTCAAGTCGTTCGCCTCGGCGACCACGCTCCGGTTCGAGCCGGGGATCACGTGTGTCGTCGGCCCGAACGGCTCGGGCAAGTCCAATGTCGTGGACGCGCTCAGCTGGGTCATGGGCGAACAGGGCGCCAAGTCGCTGCGCGGCGGCAAGATGGAGGACGTCATCTTCGCCGGCACCACCGGCCGCCCGCCGCTGGGCCGCGCCGAGGTGTCCCTGACCATCGACAACTCCGACGGCGCGCTGCCCATCGAGTACGCCGAGGTCACCATCACGCGGATCATGTTCCGCAACGGCGGCAGCGAGTACCAGATCAACGGCGACACCTGCCGCCTTCTGGACATCCAGGAACTCCTGTCCGACTCGGGCATCGGCCGCGAGATGCACGTCATCGTCGGCCAGGGCCAGCTCGACTCCGTCCTGCACGCCGACCCGATGGGCCGCCGCGCCTTCATCGAGGAGGCGGCCGGCGTCCTCAAGCACCGCAAGCGCAAGGAGAAGGCGCTGCGCAAGCTGGACGCGATGCAGGCCAACCTCGCGCGCGTGCAGGACCTGACCGACGAACTCCGCCGCCAGCTCAAGCCCCTGGGCCGCCAGGCGGCGGTCGCCCGCCGGGCCGCCGTCATCCAGGCGGACCTGCGCGACGCCCGCCTGCGCCTGCTGGCCGACGACCTCGTACGCCTCCGCCAGGCGCTGAAGGCCGAGATCGCGGACGAGGCGGCCCTGAAGGAACGCAAGGAGGCCGCCGAGCAGGACCTGAAGAAGGCCCTGCACCGCGAGGGCCTCCTCGAGGACGAGGTACGGCAGCTCACGCCCCGCCTGCAGCGCGCCCAGCAGACCTGGTACGAGCTGTCCCAGCTGGCCGAGCGCGTCCGCGGCACGATCTCGCTGGCCGACGCACGCGTGAAGAGCGCGACGTCCGCGCCCCCGGACGAGCGGCGCGGCCGCGAGCCCGAGGACCTGGAGCGCGAGGCCGCCCGGATCCGTGAGCAGGAGGCCGAGCTGGAGGCGGCCCTGGACGCGGCCCAGCACGCCCTCGACGACACGGTCGCCCACCGCGCCGAACTGGAACGGGAGCTGGCCGTCGAGGAACGCCGGCTGAAGGACGTCGCCCGCGCCATCGCCGACCGCCGCGAGGGCCTGGCCCGCCTGTCCGGCCAGGTCAACGCGGCCCGCTCCCGCGCTGCCTCCGCCCAGGCCGAGATCGACCGCCTGGCCACGGCCCGCGACGAGGCACAGGAACGGGCGGTGCGCGCCCAGGAGGAGTACGAGGCCCTGCAGGCCGAGGTCGACGGCCTCGACGCCGACGACGCGGACCTGGCCGAACAGCACGAGGCGGCCAAACGGCAGCTCACCGAGGCCGAAGCCGCCCTGAGCGCGGCCCGCGAGGCCCTCACCACCACCGAACGCACCCGCGCCGCGACCCAGGCCCGCCACGAAGCGCTGGCCCTGGGCCTGCGCCGCAAGGACGGCACCGGCATACTCCTCGGCGCCCGAGACCGCCTCACCGGAGTCCTGGGCCCCGCGGCGGAACTCCTCACGGTCACCCCCGGCTACGAGATCCCCCTGGCAGCGGCCTTCGGCGCGGCAGCGGACGCGATCGCCGTATCGACCCCGGCGGCGGCGGCCGAGGCGATCCGAATGCTCCGCAAGCAGGACGGCGGTCGGGCGGCACTGCTGCTGGCAATGGAGCCGGCCTCAGGAGGCGCACCCCAAGGGGGCGCGGGGGAGCATCGACATGCGGCTCCGCCGCAGGGCGCGACCAGCCACGACGAACCCGCCGCCGAACCGCCGACCATGGCACCCCCCGGTGGGCGCCTCGCCGCAGACCTTGTCCGCGGCCCCGCCGACCTCATGCCCGCCGTCCACCGCCTCCTGCGAGGAATCGTCGTCGTCGGCACCCTGGAGGACGCCGAGGACCTCATCGGCACCCACCCGGACCTGACCGCCGTCACCGCCGAAGGTGACCTCCTCGGCGCCCACTTCGCCCACGGCGGCTCCGCCGGCGCACCCAGCCTGCTGGAGGTGCAGGCCTCCGTGGACCAGGCCGCGGCCGAGCTGGCCGAGCTGGCGGTGCGCTGCGAGGCGCTGGCCCAGGAGCAGCGAACGGCGGCTGAACGGCGTGCCGAGGCCGCCACCCTCGTGGAAGAGCTCGCTGACCGGCGCCGGGCGGCGGACCGGGAGAAGTCGGCCGTCGCCCAGCAGCTCGGCCGGCTCGCCGGACAGGCGCGGGGTGCCGCAGGTGAGGCCGAGCGGTCGGCCGCGGCCGCCGCACGCGCGCAGGACGCGCTGGAGAAGGCCGTACAGGAGGCCGAGGAGCTGGCCGAGCGGCTGGCGGTCGCCGAGGAGATGCCGGTCGAGGAGGAGCCGGACACCTCCGTACGCGACCGGCTCGCCGCCGACGGCGCCAACGCCCGGCAGACCGAGATGGAGGCCCGGCTCCAGGTCCGTACCCACGAGGAGCGGGTGAAGGGGCTCGCCGGGCGGGCCGACTCGCTCGACCGTGCCGCACGCGCGGAACGCGAGGCACGCGCGCGTGCCGAGCAACGCCGCGCCCGGCTGCGGCACGAGGCGGCCGTGGCGGAGGCCGTGGCCTCCGGCGCCCGGCAGCTGCTCGCGCACATCGAGGTGTCCCTCGCCCGGGCCGAGCAGGAGCGCACCGCCGCCGAGGCCGCCAAGGCGCGGCGCGAGCAGGAGCTGACCGCCGCGCGCACCGCAGGTCGGGAACTGAAGGCGGAACTCGACAAGTTGACGGACTCGGTGCACCGCGGCGAGGTGCTCGGCGCCGAGAAGCGGCTGCGCATAGAGCAGCTGGAGACCAAGGCGCTGGAGGAGCTTGGTGTCGAGCCGGAGGGGCTGGTGACCGAGTACGGCCCGCACCAGCTCGTGCCGCCCTCGCCCCCTGCCGAGGGCGAGGTGCTGCCCGAGGACCCCGAGCACCCGCGCAACCAGCCCAAGCCCTTCCACCGGGCCGAACAGGAGCGCCGGCTCAAGGCCGCCGAGCGGGCCTACCAGCAGCTCGGCAAGGTCAACCCGCTGGCGCTGGAGGAGTTCGCGGCGCTGGAGGAGCGGCACAAGTTCCTCAGCGAGCAGCTGGAGGACCTGAAGAAGACCCGTGCCGACCTGCTGCAGGTGGTGAAGGAGGTCGACGAGCGCGTCGAGCAGGTCTTCACCGAGGCCTACCGGGACACCGCCCGCGAGTTCGAGGGCGTGTTCAGCAGGCTGTTCCCCGGTGGTGACGGCCGCCTGGTGCTGACCGACCCCGACAACATGCTCACCACCGGCGTGGACGTCGAGGCGCGCCCGCCGGGCAAGAAGGTCAAGCGGCTCTCCCTGCTCTCCGGCGGCGAGCGCTCGCTGACCGCGGTGGCGCTGCTGGTGTCGATCTTCAAGGCCCGGCCGAGCCCGTTCTATGTCATGGACGAGGTCGAGGCGGCGCTGGACGACACCAACCTCCAGCGGCTGATCCGGATCATGCAGGAGCTGCAGGAGACCTCGCAGCTGATCGTGATCACGCACCAGAAGCGCACGATGGAGGTCGCCGACGCGCTCTACGGCGTGTCGATGCAGGGCGACGGCGTCTCCAAGGTCATCTCCCAGCGCCTGCGGTAGCGCCGCGGTCAGCGCCGCCATTCAAGATCAACTCACTCAGGGTTCAAGAAGTGAACACTGAGGCCTCGGGCACATCGAAAAACTCACAGCAGCTGAACTATTGACTTCGAAACTTGAAGGCATAGTCTCTGCAACGTTGCTTTTACCTTCAGGTCTCACCTGTAAGGGCTCTACCCCCACCGGCAGCGTTGCCGTGGCCCGAGGAGATTTACGTGACCAGCACAACGCAGGCACCTCAGTCAGGAGCCAGGACGGCCCAACCCGAACATCTCGGGCACGTCATCTTCATCGCGGCGGCTGCCGCCATGGGCGGTTTCCTCTTCGGCTACGACAGCTCCGTGATCAACGGCGCGGTCGAGGCCATCCGGACCAAGTACGACATCGGTTCCGCGGCCCTCGCCCAGGTCATCGCGATCGCCCTGATCGGCTGTGCGGTCGGTGCCGCGACCGCCGGCCGCATAGCCGACCGGATCGGCCGTATCCGGGTCATGCAGATCGCCGCGCTTCTCTTCGTCGTGAGCGCCGTCGGCTCCGCGCTGCCCTTCTCGCTCTGGGACTTCGCCGTCTGGCGCGTCGTCGGCGGCTTCGCCATCGGCATGGCCTCCGTGATCGGCCCCGCCTACATCGCCGAGGTCGCCCCGCCCGCGTACCGCGGCCGCCTCGGCTCCTTCCAGCAGGCCGCGATCGTCGTCGGCATCGCCATCTCCCAGCTGGTCAACTGGGGCCTGCTCAACGCCGCCGGCGGCAACCAGCGCGGTCACCTGATGGGCCTGGAGGCCTGGCAGGTCATGCTCGGCGTCATGGTCGTCCCGGCCGTCCTCTACGGCATGCTCTCCTTCGCGATCCCCGAGTCCCCGCGCTTCCTGCTCTCCGTCGGCAAGCGTGAGCGCGCCAAGGAGATCCTCGCCGAGGTCGAGGGCAAGGACGTCGACCTGGACGCCCGCGTCGCCGAGATCGAGCACGCCATGACGAGCGAGCACAAGTCCACCTTCAAGGACCTGCTCGGCGGCGGCTTCTTCTTCAAGCCGATCGTCTGGGTCGGTATCGGCCTGTCGGTCTTCCAGCAGTTCGTCGGCATCAACGTCGCGTTCTACTACTCCTCGACGCTGTGGCAGTCGGTCGGTGTCGACCCGACGGACTCGTTCTTCTACTCCTTCACGACCTCGATCATCAACATCATCGGCACCGTGATCGCGATGATCTTCGTGGACCGCGTCGGCCGCAAGCCGCTCGCCCTCATCGGCTCGATCGGCATGGCCGTCGGTCTGGCGCTGGAGGCCTGGGCGTTCTCGTACCACCTCGTCGACGGCAGGCTCCCCAGCACCCAGGGCTGGGTCGCCCTGATCGCCGCCCACGTGTTCGTCCTCTTCTTCGCCCTGTCGTGGGGTGTGGTGGTCTGGGTCATGCTCGGCGAGATGTTCCCGAACAAGATCCGCGCCGCCGCCCTGGGCGTGGCCGCCGCGGCGCAGTGGATCGCCAACTGGGCCATCACCGCGAGCTTCCCGTCGCTGGCCGACTGGAACCTCTCCGGCACCTACGTCATCTACACGGTCTTCGCCGCGCTCTCGATCCCGTTCGTCCTGAAGTTCGTCAAGGAGACGAAGGGCAAGGCACTGGAGGAGATGGGCTGACCAGCCCCGTGAACTCGGGGAGAAGGGCCAAGTCCCCGCTGCCCCTCTCCTCGTACCTTCCGCCGCCCCCGGCCCGGCCACTGCCCGGTCCGGGGGCGGCGGTGTCGTACGCGCCGGTCACCAGATGAGAACGCGGGCGCCCAGTCGCCGGGCCCGTAGCGTCGCCGCCTCGATGTTGTCCAGGCGGCTCTCGATGCCGTACGGATGCTCCCCGAGCGCCGCGCAGATCATGTCCAGGTGGGTGCGCAACAGGGCGATCTCCTCCAGGAACCGGGGAAGCTCCTCGGTCGGGACCTCCATCCAGTCGCCGTCGAGCCGGGGAAGGTAACGGGCGCCCAGCGAGCGCACCACCTCCGAGCCCCACACCTTCCACCGCCAGGACTCGAACCCGGCCGAGTCATTGCACCCCTCGGGCACGTCGAGCACGTCGAACTCGCCGTTCGGCCCGCGGACGACCACATCCACACTCAGACTCACGGTCCCAGTGGAGCACCGCCGGACCCACCCGGACCACCGGATATCGCCGCAGGTCAGTTGCCCAGTGCCGGAATCACCCGCTCCGCGAACAGCCGCAGGCTCCGCCACCCCTCCTCCAGCGGCATCCCGCCCACCAGGGGATGCAGTACGAGGCTGTCGGCGCCCAGTGCCACGCACTCCTCCGGCTTGAGGATCCGGTACACGCCCTCCGCGCGCAGTTCCTCCACCGTCGTGGCCGCCGATCGCACCGCCGAGCGGATCCCGCCCGACTGCCAGGAGGCGTAGGTCCGCGCCTCGTGCAGGAAGTGCTCGCCGTACTCCGCCCACGCCCGGTCCGGGTCCTCGGCGATGTGCAGCAGGGGAGTCTCGGCCGCGGGCATCATGACCCAGCCCTCGGTGCCGTACTCGGTGAGCCTCTCCTTGTAGTAGGACTCCAGCTCCGGCAGGTGTGCGCTCGGGAAGAACGGCAGGCCGAGCCGGGCGGCCCGGCGGGCGGCGGCCTTGGAGGAGCCGCCGACCAGCAGGAGCGGGTGCGGGTCGGTGTACGGGCGCGGGGTGAGCCGTACCGTACGGCCCCGGTACGCGAACTCCTCGCCGGACCACGCCCTCAGCAGGGTCTGCAGCAACTCGTCCTGGAGCCGCCCCCGGAGTTTCCAGTCGACGTCGAACAGGGCGTACTCCTCGGGCCGGTAGCCGATCCCGGCCACCGTCACCAGCCGTCCGCCGCTCAGCAGGTCCAGCACGGCGATCTCCTCGGCGAGCCGCAGCGGGTCGTGCAGCGGGCCGATCACCGCCGACACGGTCACCGCGATCCGGCGGGTCGCCCCGAACACCGCGCCCGCGAAGGCGAACGGCGACGGCAGCCAGTTGTTGTCGGCACCGTGGTGCTCCTCGGTCTGCACGGTACTGATCCCGCGCTCGTCCGCGTACGCGGCCATCTCCAGGGCGGCCCGGTAGCGGGCGGAGAGGGCGGCGGGGCCGGCGCCGGGAGCGACGAGGTTGAAACGGACGACCGTGACGGGCATGGGAAGTCCCCCTCCGGTGCGATGCGGTGGAGGGGGACGTTAGCTGACGGTGCGTCAGATCGCCATGGGGGAGAGGAGTTAGGGTCGCGGGATGAGCGAAGCCGTACCCGCGGATCCGCGGGCCGAGGCGGGGCGTGGCCGGGTCGCGCTGTGGCTGGACCCGGACGACCTGCGGTGGTCGGCCGGCCACCGCTGCTGCCCCGCCGACGCCGACCAGGAGACCCGGGATCGCTGCTCCCGGCTCCGCTTCCGGGCGAGTGCCGCCCTGGACAAGAGCGGCCTGCCCGGCTGAGGCCCGTCACACGGAGGCGGTCGCGCGCTCCTCGGCCGGTTCGGCGAGCTCGGCCGGCTCGGCGGCCCCCGCCGGCTTCGTCACCGCCGGCTTCGGCAGCGCCAGGTACAGCAGGCCCGAGATCACGATCGTGGCGACCCAGCCGAGGCCGTACTCGCCGATGACGTTGTTCTTCGCGAGCGGGCCGGTGAACCAGTCCGAGGTCGTGAACATCAGTCCCGACACCAGGCCGATCGCCCAGGCGGCCACCGCCGCGGGGGAGAAGCCGCCCTTGTACCAGTAGGCGCTGGTGCGGGTGGTGTCCGTCATGGCGCGGCCGTCGTACTCGGTACGGCGCAGCATGTCCGCGCCGAAGACACCGACCCAGGCGGAGAAGGCGACCGCCAGCAGCGACAGGAAGGCGATGAACGAGCCCATGAAGCTCGTCGCCACCAGCATCAGCACACCACCGAAGACCAGCGAGATCACGGCGTTCACCGAGACCGCCCAGTGCCGCGGCACCTTGATGCCGAGGGTCTGCGCGGTGAAGCCCGCCGAGTACATCGACATCGAGTTGATCAGCAGCATGCCGATCAGCGCGATGAACAGGTACGGCACCGCGATCCACGTCGGCAGGATCTCACCGAGGAAGGAAACCGGGTCGGTGGCCGAGGCCAGGTCCGGCGTGGACACCGCCATCACCGCGCCCATCAGGACCATGGGCAGCACGACGATGCCGGCACCGCCGACCGCCGTACCGACGATCGCCTTCGACGACGCCGTACGCGGCAGGTAGCGGGTGAAGTCCGGAGCCGTCGGGATCCAGCTGACACCGCCCGCCGCGATCATGCCGACACCGGTGATCACCGCGGCCGTGGAGCCGCCGCCGTGGTGCAGCACCTTCGACCAGTCGGTGTTCGCCACGAGATAGACCAGGACCAGCACCGAGAAGACGCCGAAGAGATAGGTGGCGTACTTGTTGCACTTCTGCACGGCGTTGATGCCGAGGCCCGAGATCGCGAAGGTCGCCACGACGAACACCAGCAGCATCACCATGTCCAGCACGCTGTTCGCCTTGATGCCGAACAGGATGTCCAGGATGGTGAGCATCGCGTAGGCGCCGGTGACCGCGTTGATCGTCTCCCAGCCCCAGCGCGCGACCCAGATCAGCGAACCGGGCAGCAGATTGCCGCGCTGGCCGAAGACCGCGCGCGAGAGCGCCATGCCGGGCGCGCCGCCGCGCTTGCCGGCGATACCGATCAGACCGACCAGGCCGTACGACACGACCGGCGCCGCCACGGCGACGACGAGCGCCTGCCAGATGTTCAGGTGGTACGCCACGACCAGGCTCGCGCCCATCGTCAGCAGGAGCACGCTGATGTTGGCGCCGACCCAGGTGGGGAACAGTTCACGGGTCTTCGCGGTGCGCTCGTGATCGGGGACCTGCTCGATACCTCGGGTCTCGAGAGCGCCTTCGGTCTCGACGGTTTTGCTCATGAAAAAGGGGCACCAGACGTGGGGGGACAGGGACGGTCGGGACTCTACGCGCGTCGACAGAGTCGCCACCATCGTACTTTTCTCCGAGTTCTGGTAATAAGTGGCGTTTGTCTCTCGGAGGAAGCCACAACCGGCTCCTGCGGCGAGGGCGTGTCACGGCCCACCGTATGAACCGTGACACGCACTGGGTGACGCTGCTTCGCGTACCCGACGGTCCTGATACTGGACCCGTTGTGACTCCGCCCATGTGGGCTTCCGGCCGACGCGAGGTCGGACCGCGGGCCAGCCCGGCCCGGCGGGCCAGTGGCCCCTGCGCGTACAACGAACAGGCCGATCGGGGGTCACGCATACTGGCCTTGTTATGGAAACCGTCATCCTTGCTGTAGTCATCGCCGTGGTCGTGCTCGCGGCACTCGGCGGGCTGGTGGTGGGCACCCGGCGCAAGAAGCCGCTGCCGCCGCCGCCTCCGAAGACGCCCGACATCACCGCGCCCCCGGCCGAGCCGCACATCGGCGAAGAGGCCGAGACGCCGCGCGAAGAACCGCGCCGGACCATCGAGGAGGTGGATCTCCCCGGCGGCCCCGCACCGGTCGTCGTGGAGGAGCCTCCCGCTGTCGCGGCTCCCGAGATCGAGATCCCGGAGCCCACCGCGGGCCGGCTGGTACGGCTGCGCGCCCGCCTGTCCCGTTCCCAGACCGCCCTCGGCAAGGGCCTGCTCACGCTGCTCTCGCGCGAGCACCTGGACGACGAGACCTGGGAGGAGATCGAGGACACGCTGCTCACCGCCGACGTCGGCGTGCAGCCCACCCAGGAGCTGGTCGAGAGCCTGCGCGAGCGCGTGAAGGTCCTCGGCACCCGCACCCCCGAGGAGCTGCGCAGCCTGCTGCGCGAGGAGCTGCTCAAGGTCGTCGGCACGGAGTTCGACCGCACGGTCAAGACCGAGCCCGCGGACCGCAAGCCCGGCATCGTGATGGTCGTCGGCGTCAACGGCACCGGCAAGACCACCACCACCGGCAAGCTCGCGCGCGTGCTCGTCGCGGACGGCCGTACGGTCGTGCTCGGCGCCGCCGACACCTTCCGTGCCGCCGCCGCCGACCAGCTCCAGACCTGGGGCGAGCGCGTCGGGGCCTACACCGTGCGCGGCCCGGAGGCCGGCGACCCCGCCTCCGTCGCCTTCGACGCGGTCAAGGAAGGCAAGGAGATGGGGGTCGACGTCGTCCTCATCGACACCGCCGGCCGCCTGCACACCAAGACCGGCCTCATGGACGAGCTCGGGAAGGTCAAGCGGGTCGTGGAGAAGCACGCGCCGCTGGACGAGGTGCTGCTCGTCCTGGACGCCACCACCGGCCAGAACGGCCTGGTGCAGGCCCGCGTCTTCGCGGAGGTCGTGGACATCACCGGCATCGTGCTGACCAAGCTGGACGGCACGGCCAAGGGCGGCATCGTCGTCGCGGTCCAGCGCGAGCTGGGCGTGCCGGTCAAGCTGGTCGGCCTCGGCGAGGGCGCGGACGATCTCGCGCCGTTCGAGCCGGAGGCGTTCGTGGACGCGCTGATCGGGGACTGACTGGTCACCGAACCCGGTAGCTGACAGGAAGCGCCCGCCCCAAGGTGCAGTTGGGTCGGGCGCTGCTGCTTTTGCGCCTAAGCCGGCGCCGCTTTCGCGGACGTGGTTGCTCGCCGTCGTGGTGTCTCAATTGATGGTTGCTGTGATCGGGGGCAGGGGAGAACTAGGACCGCACCGGGCCGAGGCCGAGCTGGAGGCGTTCGTGGACGATGCGACTGGTCTACGCCCGCGACCGGTGTGCCACGTACGCCAGCGTGCCCAGCAGCAGGCGGGCCGCCGGAGGGCGGGTCGCCGAGTCCAGTGCGGGTGGGCGCAGCCAGCGGACCGGGCCCAGGCCGCCCCGGTCGGAGGGCGGCGCGGTGATGTGCGTGCCGGGGCCGAGGCCGCGCAGGTCCAGGGCCGAGGGGTCGTCCCAGCCCATGCGGTACAGCAGCCGGGGGAGCTCCGCGGCGGCGCCGGGCGCGACGAAGAAGTGGGCGCGGCCGTCCGGGGTCGCGGTCACCGGACCGAGGGGGAGTCCCATCCGCTCCAGGCGGGCCAGGGCGCGGCGCCCGGCGGCCTCGGAGACCTCGACGACGTCGAACGCCCGGCCCACCGGAAGCATCGCCGCGGCACCCGGGAACTCCGACCACGCCTTGCTCACCTCGTCCAGCGTGGCCCCGGCCGGCACCTGGGGCGCGAAGTCCAGCGGATGCGCCCCCGGCGCCGGGCAGTCGGCGTGTCCGCACGAGCAGACGCCCGCCGCGGCCCGCGCTCCCGGCACCACGTCCCAGCCCCACAACCCGGTGAACTCGGCGACAGCGGTGCACTCCGACGCACGGCCGCGCCGGCGCGTGCCGGAGCGGATCTCGCGAATGCCGCCGATCGTGAAGCCCATGCCCCCTCCAACGGGTCCAGCGCGCCGGTGGTTACGACACGGAACGAGACGGAAGCGGAACGTAACGCTACGGCTCCGCCTTCCCCGGTCGACGCGCGGACAAGGCGGCGCCTTGAGGTGCAACGGGTGGCGCATCGGGGTATTCGCGCCCCCGCGTGCTTCACTCCGCCCACTTCCGGCCGTCCTATGTCAAGTGAATCGCGTACGGCCGACCGTGAGTTCATTCGAAGGGGTGGCGAATGGTGGCGTTTCCGGGATCCCGGTGGTTGGGCGGGTGATCGTAGGATTACTGTGAGTGCGCGAGTCCGGTCGGCATATGCATGGATGGGTATGCCGGAGGCGAGTCGCCAGCTCGTTCGAAGGGTGAGAACCGGCGGACAAGAGGCCGTATTTACCGGCATTCTGATAAGGCTTGGCCCACTCGACGACAAGTGGTCTCAGGGATGGGGGCGTTCCAGTGAGCGGCAACGGCGGTAGTGGAGCGAACGCTGACAGGCGCCCCAATGAGCTGCTCGGCTCGTGGTTCGTGCGCAGCGGCTGGTCCAAGGGCGAGTTGGCCCGCCAGGTGAACCGCCGGGCGCGCCAGCTGGGCGCCAACCACATCTCCACCGACACCTCGCGCGTGCGCCGCTGGCTGGACGGGGAGAACCCGCGCGAGCCGATCCCGCGCATCCTCTCGGAGCTGTTCTCCGAACGCTTCGGCTGTGTGGTCTCCGTCGAGGACCTCGGCCTGCGCGCCGCCCGCCAGTCGCCCTCCGCGTCGGGAGTCGACCTGCCCTGGACGGCCCCGCAGACGGTCGCCCTGCTCAGCGAGTTCTCGCGCAGCGACCTGATGCTGGCCCGGCGCGGCTTCCTCGGCACCTCGCTGGCGCTGTCCGCCGGCCCCTCCCTCATCGAGCCCATGCAGCGCTGGCTCGTCCCGAGCCCCGGGTCCCCGGTCGCCGTCGAGCCGGAGCCCGTCCTCGACACCCGCAGGCCCGGCCGGCTGTCCGAGCCCGAACTGGATCTGCTGGAGTCCACCACGCGCATGTTCCGGCAGTGGGACGCCCAGTGCGGCGGCGGCCTGCGCCGCAAGGCGGTCGTCGGCCAGTTGCACGAGGTCACCGACCTGCTCCAGGAACCCCAGCCCGAGGCCACCACCCGCAAGCTCTTCAAGGTCGCCGCCGAGCTCGCCGAACTGGCCGGCTGGATGTCGTACGACGTGGGACTCCAGCCGACCGCGCAGAAGTACTTCGTCCTCGCCCTGCACGCGGCCAAGGAGGCCGGCGACAAGCCCCTCGGCTCGTACATCCTCTCCAGCATGAGCCGCCAGATGATCCATCTCGGCCGGCCCGACGACGCCCTGGAGCTGATCCACCTCGCCCAGTACGGCAGCCGGGACTGCGCGAGCCCGCGCACCCAGTCCATGCTGTATGCGATGGAGGCCCGCGCGTACGCCAACATGGGCCAGCCCGGCAAGACCAAGCGCGCGGTCCGCATGGCCGAGGACACCTTCGCCGAGGCCGACGAGTGGGACGAGCCGGACCCCGACTGGATCCGCTTCTTCTCCGAGGCCGAGCTGTACGGCGAGAACTCCCACTCCTTCCGCGACCTCGCCTACGTCGCCGGACGCAGCCCCACCTACGCCTCCCTCGCCGAGCCGCTGATGCGGAAGGCGGTGGAGAAGTTCGCGGAGGACGGCGAGCACCAGCGGTCGTACGCGCTGAACCTGATCGGCATGGCCACCGTGCACCTGCTCCAGCGTGAGCCCGAGCGGAGCACTGACTATGCCGCCCAGGCCATGGAGATCGCCAAGAAGGTCCGCTCTGAGCGTGTGAACACTCGTATTCGAAAGACGGTCGACACGGCCGTACGGGACTACGGCGATCTCGCCGTCGTCGTCGACCTCACCGATCAGCTCGCCGCCGACCTGCCGGAAACCGCCGAAGCGGTCTGACACACCCGGCTCCCCCGCCCCGGCCGCGGCCGGTCCTCCCGAACTGCCCGACTCGGCTCCCCCACGCCAGGTCATCGGAGAGGCCCCGCCGCGGCCGGCCTGTGTCACGGCAGGCCCGCCGGCGTTGGTTGCGTCACGATAACGATCGGCAAGCCGCGAATCCGGCGGTTCATCCAGGCGTAACAAGCAGGGCGCCTTCGTCACCCCGGCGAAACAACGAGGGGCTTCCACCGAAACCGCGCTGCGCCAATCTCATGGCGCATAACCGGCCCACACCCCACGACCCGCCGGACCGCTCAGGCACCGCCCGCACGGGGCCGTACCAACCGACGAGGAGACGCCGATGGCTCCAGCCATCATGCTTGCGGCGGACGCACCCAAGCTGTCGTCCGCCAACACAGGCTTCATGCTGATCGCTTCCGCCCTGGTGCTGATCATGACGCCGGGTCTTGCCTTCTTCTACGGGGGCATGGTCCGCGTCAAGAGCACCCTGAACATGCTGATGATGAGCTTCATCAGCATGGGCATCGTCACCATTCTGTGGGTGCTCTACGGCTTCTCCCTCGCCTTCGGCACGAACAACGGCCTCATCGGCTGGGACTCCGACTGGTTCGGCCTGCGCAAGATCGGTCTGACGGAACTCTGGCCCGGCTACACCATCCCGATCTTCGTGTTCATGGTCTTCCAGATGATGTTCGCGATCATCACCCCGGCCCTGATAAGCGGCGCCCTCGCGGACCGCGTCAAGTTCTCGGCCTGGTCGCTCTTCATCGCCCTGTGGCTCACGCTCGTCTACGTTCCGGTCGCCCACTGGGTCTGGGGCGCCGACGGCTGGGCCTACAAGCTCGGCGTGATCGACTTCGCGGGTGGTACGGCGGTCCACATCAACGCGGGTGCGGCGGCGCTCGGTGTCATCCTCGTCATCGGCAAGCGCGTCGGCTTCAAGAAGGACCCGATGCGCCCGCACAGCCTCCCGCTGGTCATGCTCGGTGCCGGGCTCCTGTGGTTCGGCTGGTTCGGCTTCAACGCGGGCTCCTGGCTCGGCAACGACGACGGCGTCGGCGCGCTGATGTTCGTCAACACGCAGGTCGCCACCGCCGCCGCCATGCTGGCCTGGCTCGCCTACGAGAAGATCCGGCACGGCGCGTTCACCACGCTGGGCGCCGCCTCCGGCGCGGTCGCCGGCCTGGTCGCGATCACCCCGTCCGGCGGCGCGGTCTCCCCGCTCGGCGCGATCGCCGTCGGCGCCATCGCCGGTGTCGCCTGCGCCGCGGCCGTGGGCCTGAAGTTCAGGTTCGGCTACGACGACTCCCTCGACGTCGTCGGCGTCCACATGGTCGGCGGCATCATCGGCTCCCTGCTGATCGGCTTCTTCGCCACCGGCAAGGGCCAGTCCACCGCGACCGGTGTCTTCTACGGCGACCACTCCTTCACCCAGCTGTGGAAGCAGTGCGCCGGTGTCGGCGCGGTCCTCGCGTACTCGCTGATCGTCTCCGCGGTCCTCGCCTTCCTGCTCGACAAGACGATCGGCATGCGGGTCACCGAGGACGAGGAGATCTCGGGCATCGACCAGGCCGAGCACGCCGAGACCGCCTACGACTTCAGCGGCACCGGCGGCGGTGTCATCGGCTCCGTCGCCCACGCCCCGGCCCTGGCCGCCACGCAGACCAAGAAGGTGGACGCATGAAGCTCATCACCGCCGTCGTCAAGCCCCACCGGCTGGATGAGATCAAGGAGGCCCTGCAGGCCTTCGGCGTGCACGGCCTGACGGTCACCGAGGCCAGCGGTTACGGTCGTCAGCGGGGCCACACCGAGGTCTACCGCGGTGCCGAGTACACCGTCGACCTGGTCCCGAAGATCCGCATAGAGGTCCTGGCCGAGGACGACGACGCCGAGCAGCTGATCGAGGTCATCGTCAAGGCGGCCCGCACCGGCAAGATCGGTGACGGCAAGGTCTGGTCCCTGCCGGTCGAGACGGCCGTACGGGTCCGCACCGGCGAGCGCGGTCCGGACGCGCTCTGACCTCAACTTTCGAGAACGGGAGTCGCTGGGTGACGGGAACGGACGAGCGGATGGCAGAGGACTCGGGACCCAGCGGCTACGCGGCGGCCCGGCTGCGCCTCCTCACCGAGGGGGCGCGGTCCGGGCCGCCGCGCCGTGCCGCCCTCGCGGAACTGACCGACGACTGGCTCGCCGGGCTGTTCAAGGCGGCCGCCGAGGGATTCCCGGGCGCCTGTCTGGTCGCCGTCGGCGGCTACGGCCGCGGCGAGCTCTCCCCGCGCAGCGACCTCGACCTGCTCCTGCTGCACGACGGCAGTGACCCCAAGGCGGTCGCCGCGCTGGCCGACCGCCTGTGGTATCCGATCTGGGACCTGGGCCTCGCCCTCGACCACTCCGTGCGCACCCCGGCGGAGGCCCGCAGGACCGCCGGGGAGGATTTGAAAGTCCAACTCGGCCTCCTGGACGCCCGCCACCTGGCCGGCGACCTGGGCCTCACCGCCGGCCTGCGTACGGCCGTCCTCGCCGACTGGCGCAACCAGGCCCCCAAACGCCTCCCCGAACTCCAGGAACTCTGCGCCGAGCGCGCCGAGCGCCAGGGCGAGCTGCAGTACCTGCTGGAACCCGACCTCAAGGAGGCCCGCGGCGGCCTGCGGGACGCCACCGCCCTGCGCGCCGTAGCCGCCTCCTGGCTCGCCGACGCCCCCCGCGAGGGCCTCGCGGACGCCCGCCGCCGGCTGCTCGACGTACGGGACGCGCTGCACCTGGCCACCGGCCGGGCCACCGACCGGCTCGCGCTCCAGGAGCAGGACCAGGTCGCGGCCGAGCTGGGCCTGCTGGACGCGGACACCCTGCTACGGCAGGTCTACGAGGCGGCGCGGGTCATCTCGTACGCCAGCGACGTCACCTGGCGCGAGGTGGGGCGCGTGCTGCGCTCGCGCGCCGTCCGTCCCCGCCTGCGCGCCATGCTGGGCGGGGGAAAGCCCGTCGCCGAGCGCTCCCCACTCGCCGAGGGCGTGGTGGAGCAGGACGGCGAGGTGGTGCTCGCCCGCGCCGCACGCCCCGAACGCGACCCCGTGCTCCCCCTGCGCGCCGCGGCCGCCGCCGCGCAGGCCGGCCTCCCGCTCTCCCTGCACGCCGTACGGCGCATGGCCGCCACCGCGCGCCCTCTGCCCACGCCCTGGCCCGCCGAGGCCCGTGAGCAGCTGGTGACGCTGCTCGGCTCCGGCCGGCCGACGGTCGACGTCTGGGAGGCACTGGAGGCGGAGGGCCTGATCAGCCGCCTGCTGCCGGACTGGGAACGGGTCCGCTGCCGCCCGCAGCGCAACGCCGTCCATATGTGGACGGTCGATCGGCACCTGATCGAGACGGCCGTGCGCGCCTCCGAACTGACCCGTCGGGTCAGCCGCCCGGACCTCCTCCTGGTCGCCGCCCTGCTGCACGACATCGGCAAGGGCTGGCCCGGCGACCACTCGGTGGCCGGCGAGATCATCGCCAAGGACGTGGCGGCCCGGATCGGCTTCGACCGCGCGGACGTGGGCGTGCTGTCCGCCCTGGTCCGCCATCACCTGCTGCTGATCGAGACGGCCACCCGCCGCGACCTGGACGACCCGGCCACCGTCCGCTCGGTCGCCGAGGCGGTCGGCACCCAGAGCACCCTGGAGCTGCTGCACGCCCTGACCGAGGCCGACGCCCTCGCCACCGGCCCCGCGGCCTGGTCCTCCTGGCGCGGCTCGCTCGTCGCCGACCTGGTCCGGCGGGTCTCCGCGGTGCTCGCCGGCGACGCCCCCGACGAGCCGGAGCCCGCCGCGCCCACGGCCGAGCACGAACGGCTGGCGATCGAGGCGTACCGTACGGGCGGTCCGGTGCTCGCACTGCGCGCCCAGCGGGAACCGGTCACCGAGGAGGAGTCCGCCCAGGAACCCCTCGGCGTCGAGCTGGTCATCGCCGTACCCGACCAGCCCGCCGTCCTGCCCGCCGTCGCCGGTGTCCTCGCCGTGCACCGGCTCACCGTCCGCACGGCCGAGCTGCGCGCCCTGCGCCTGCCCGACGACGTCGACGACGGCTCGGTGCTGCTGCTCAACTGGCGGGTCGCCGCCGAGTACGGCTCCCTGCCGCAGGCCACCCGGCTGCGCGCCGACCTCGTCCGCGCCCTGGATGCCACCCTGGACATCGCCGGCCGGCTCGCCGAACGGGACGCGGCCTATCCGAGGCGCCGCGGCTGGGTGGCCCCGCCGCCGAGGGTGACCGTCGCTCCGGCGGCCTCCCACCACGCCACGGTGATCGAGGTCCGTGCCCAGGACGCCCCGGGCCTGCTGTACCGGATCGGGATGGCCCTGGAGAAGGCGGGGGTGCGGGTGCGGAGCATGCATGTGTCGACGCTGGGTTCCAACGCGGTGGACGCCTTCTACGTCACGACCGGCGCGGGCGAGCCGCTGCCGGGAGCGGACGCCGGGTCGCTGGCACGGGTCCTGGAGGAGACGCTGCGGGCGTGACCGTGTGTCCCTGGTCGCGAACAGAGCAGGCGGGGACGATTTGCTTGCGGGGCCGGATACCCTGGAGGGCAGCCCGAACTGACTCCGACCTCGAGGACCGACGCCACCGTGTTCGATACCCTCTCCGACCGCCTCAGCGCGACTTTCAAGAATCTCCGCGGCAAGGGGCGCCTCAGCGAGGCGGACATCGACGCCACGGCGCGCGAGATCCGTATCGCGCTCCTCGAAGCGGACGTCGCCCTCCCAGTCGTCCGGACCTTCATCAAGAACGTCAAGGAGCGGGCGCTCGGCGCCGAGGTCTCCAGGGCGCTGAACCCGGCCCAGCAGGTTCTGAAGATCGTCAACGACGAACTCGTCACCATCCTCGGCGGCGAGACCCGGCGGCTGCGCTTCGCCAAGCAGCCGCCCACCGTGATCATGCTGGCGGGTCTGCAGGGTGCCGGTAAGACCACCCTGGCGGGCAAGCTCGCCAAGTGGCTCAAGGAGCAGGGCCACTCGCCGCTGCTGGTCGCCGCCGACCTCCAGCGCCCGAACGCCGTCAACCAGCTGAGCGTCGTCGCCGAGCGCGCCGGCGTCGCCGTCTACGCGCCGGAGCCGGGCAACGGCATCGGTGACCCGGTCAAGGTCGCCAAGGACTCCATCGACTTCGCGAAGTCCAAGGTCCACGACATCGTGATCGTGGACACCGCCGGCCGCCTCGGCATCGACGCCGAGATGATGCAGCAGGCCGCGGACATCCGCGACGCCGTCTCCCCGGACGAGATCCTGTTCGTCGTCGACGCGATGATCGGTCAGGACGCCGTCAACACCGCCGAGGCCTTCCGCGACGGCGTCGGCTTCGACGGCGTGGTGCTCTCCAAGCTCGACGGTGACGCCCGCGGTGGTGCCGCCCTGTCGATCCGGCAGATCACCGGCAAGCCGATCATGTTCGCGTCGAACGGCGAGAAGCTCGACGACTTCGACGCCTTCCACCCGGACCGGATGGCCTCCCGCATCCTCGACCTGGGTGACCTGCTCACCCTGATCGAGCAGGCGGAGAAGACCTTCAGCCAGGAAGAGGCCGCCAAGATGGCCTCGAAGCTGGCGTCCAAGAAGGGCCAGGACTTCACCCTGGACGACTTCCTGGCCCAGATGGAGCAGGTCCGGAAGATGGGCTCCATCTCCAAGCTGCTCGGCATGCTCCCGGGCATGGGCCAGATCAAGGACCAGATCCAGAACATCGACGAGCGGGACGTCGACCGCACCGCCGCGATCATCAAGTCGATGACCCCGGGCGAGCGCCAGGACCCGACGATCATCAACGGCTCCCGCCGCGCCCGTATCGCCAAGGGTTCGGGTGTCGAGGTCGGCGCGGTGAAGAACCTGGTCGAGCGGTTCTTCGAGGCCCGCAAGATGATGTCCCGCATGGCCCAGGGCGGCGGCATGCCGGGCATGCCCGGGATCCCGGGCATGGGCGGCGGTCCCGGCCGGCAGAAGAAGCAGCAGAAGAAGGCCAAGGGCAAGCAGCGCTCCGGCAACCCGATGAAGCGCAAGCAGCAGGAGCTGGAGGAGGCCCAGCGCCGCGAGGCCGCCGCACAGGGCGGCGCCTTCGGGCTGCCGCAGCAGGGCGGTCAGGACTTCGAGCTGCCGGACGAGTTCAAGAAGTTCATGGGCTGAGTCCCGAGCCACACGGTCATCGCGTTCATCGGCTGAGCGCCGGTTCGTACGTCCTTGAGGGCGCCCCCCGCCGAGGGGGGCGCCCTCAGCGCGTGCCGAGGTCCGCCGTATGCCTTAACGTCCAGATATGAGCGATGCGGCGCCACCACGCAAGACTCCTGATCAACCGTGGCGCACCGAGGGCACCCCCGACGAATCGCCCCGGCGGCCCGGCGGCGGACGGATCCGCGGCGGAAAGTGGTGGGGGCTGCTCGTCACCGCGGTGATCGTCTTCCTGCTGGCCTATGTCGGACTGAACTATCTCGGCCAGGGCAACCAGCCGACCATCTCGTACACCGAGTTCAGCCGGCAGGTCGGCGCCGGCAACGTCGCGAAGATCTACTCCAAGGGCGACGCGATCCAGGGCCAGCTCAGGACCGCGCAGGCCAACCCCGAGGGCGGCGGGAAGTACACCAGGTTCAAGACGCAGCGCCCGGCCTTCGCGAACGACAGGCTCTGGCAGAACCTGACCAGCCACGGGGTGACGGTGACCGCGCGGCCGGTCGTGCAGGAGCGCAGCCTCCTGGCCAACGTGCTGATGTCCCTGATCCCGATCGCGGTCCTGGTCGTGGTGTGGATCTTCTTCGCGCGGCGGCTCGGCGGGGCCCTGCCCGGCATGGGCGGCCTCTTCGGCCGCCGGGCGCCGCCCAAACCGGTCGGGCTGCGGCCGGGCACCGAGCGCACGACCTTCGCGGACGTGGCCGGCATCGACGAGGTCAAGGGCGAACTGGACGACGTCGTCGACTTCCTGGAGCACCCCGACGTCTACCGCCGGATGGGCGCGAAGCTGCCCCGCGGTGTGCTGCTCGCAGGCCCGCCCGGCACCGGCAAGACCCTGCTCGCACGCGCGGTCGCGGGCGAGGCCGGCGTGCCCTTCTTCTCCGCCTCGGCGTCCGAGTTCATCGAGATGATCGTCGGCGTCGGCGCGTCCCGCGTCCGCGAACTCTTCGCCGAGGCCCGGAAGGTGGCGCCGTCGATCATCTTCATCGACGAGATCGACACCATCGGCCGGGCGCGCGCCGGCGGCGCTTCCATGAGCGGGCACGACGAGCGCGAGCAGACGCTGAACCAGATCCTGACGGAAATGGACGGCTTCTCGGGCGCGGAGGGCGTGATCGTCGTCGCCGCGACCAACCGCGCGGACATCCTGGACCCGGCCCTGACCCGTCCCGGCCGCTTCGACCGGGTGGTCAACGTGGCCCCGCCGGACCGGGCCGGGCGCGAGTCGATCCTGCGCATCCACACCCGGGACATCCCGCTCGCGCCCGACGTCGACCTGACCCAGCTGGCCCGTGTCACCCCGGGCATGACGGGCGCGGATCTGGCGAATCTCGCCAACGAGGCCGCGCTGCTCGCGGTGAAGCGCAAGCAGGAGCAGGTGACCGCCTCGGACATGTCCGAGGCGCTGGAGAAGGTCCAGCTGGGGGCCGAGCGCACCCTCGTGATGCCCGAGGAGGACCGCCGGCGCACCGCCTACCACGAGAGCGGCCACGCCCTCCTGGGCATGCTGCAGCCCGGCGCCGACCCGGTCCGCAAGATCACCATCGTGCCGCGCGGCCGGGCTCTCGGCGTGACCATGTCCACGCCCGAGGTGGAGCGGTACGCCCACTCGGAGGAGTACCTGCGCGGTCGCATCATCGGCGCCCTGGGCGGGATGGCGGCCGAGGAGGTCGTCTACGGAGTGGTCACCACGGGTGCGGAGAACGACCTCGAACAGGTCACCAACATCGCGCGCGGGATGGTGGCCCGCTGGGGCATGAGTGAGCGGGTGGGCCGCCTGTCCGCCCTCCCGAGCGATGCCCAGCAGGCCTACGGCCTCTCCGCCGCCCCGCAGACCCTCGATGTGATCGACGCCGAGATGCGCCGGATCGTGGACGAGTGCTACGAGGAGGCGTGCCGCAAACTCCGCGACCACCGCGGCCAGTTGGACGCCCTCGCGCAGGCGCTGCTGGAGAACGAGACGCTGGAGGAGGCGGACGCGTACCGGATCGCCGGGATCACGCGCCTCACCAAGGACAGCGAGGTCTGAAAGGCTCGCTAGGGCACGCGCGCGACGAGGTAACGGAAGACGTTCGGCATCCACACGGTCCCGTCCGGGCGCCGGTACGGGTGCAGGGCCTCCGTCAGCTCCTTGTCGACCTGCTTGGCGTCCGTCGCCGCGATCGCCGCGTCGAACAGACCGGTCGACAGCAGCCCCCGTACGGCGCTGTCGACATCGGCGTACCCGAACGGACAGGCCACCCGCCCCGAGCCGTCCGGCTTCAGCCCCGCCCGCTGGGCGACCTCCTCCAGGTCGTCGCGCAGGGCGGGCCGCCAGCTGCGCGCGCTGCGCAGCGGATCGGCCAGTTTGGTCGCCACCCGCAGCACCGAGGAGGTGGCGCAGCGCTCCGGCGGACCCCAGCCGGCCAGCACCACCGCGGCCCCGCGCGCCGCCAGCGGCAGCGCCTCCGCCAGCAGCTCACCGAGCCCCTCGGAGTCGCCCGCGAGACACCCGATCGGCTCGAAGACGGTCACCAGGGTGTAGGCGGCGGTCTCCACCCCGGCCGCGTCCCGTGGTGAACCCGCGACGAGCTGCACGGCACGCGCGCGTGGCCCGCCGCTCGCGCCGCGCGCCCTGCCGTCGCCGTGCGGAGCGCGCCCGGCGTCGCCGCGTGCACCGGACTCGGCGGGCTCACCGGCGCGGTGTGCACCGGGGACCCCGCGCTCACCGCCGCCTCCGTTCCGCGTCCCGGCCCGACCGGGGCCGTCACCGCTGCCCCCTGGCGTACCGGGTCCGCCGGGGAAACCCGGCCCGCCACGACTGCCGCCGTGCTCCCCGGGCCGGCCGAAGGCGTTCCCGTCGGTGCCGCGCGAGGCGCCCGGCAGCAGGCGTTCGCGGGCGAGGGCGAGCCGCTCGGGCGAGGCGGCGTCGACACCGGTGACGCCGGCACCTCTGCCGGCCGCCAGCAGCAGCGCGAGCCCGGCGCCGCAGCGCAAGCCCAGCAGCCGGGTGGCGGGGCCCACTTCGAGCCGTTCGTAGACGGCTTCGTAGAGCGGCACCAGCATCCGCTCCTGGATCTCGGACCAGTCACGCGCGCGTGCGCACAGGTCCACGCGGGGTGCGGAATCCGCGTGAGGCATGTGCTGCCGCACGAGCGTAGGTGTCATAGGTAAGCGCCCCAATCCGCCGAGAGTTCACCGCTGTGCCCGGTTGCGTGGCCCCCGTGCCGTGCGCGCGCACTTCCCACGTATGCCAGGTAACTCCCGGCTAGCTGCCCCGTCCAGGGGTCGTGGGGCCCTGCTTGGGCTCCGGGCGCGGGTGTGGCGAGATTTCACGTCCCGGCAATCTGGATGGCCGTACGGTGTCCGCTCCGGGGGAACGAGCCGGTGCCGGGGGTCGGACGGCGGACGGTAACGCCACGCGCGTCGCTGACGCTGACCGGAGTGAGACTTCACGACGAGAGCGGCCGAAACGTCTCTTGCGCAACAGCCGACCACCCCTGCGCCGGGGTCTGGACACCAAGCCAGCGGGCGGCCCGCAGGGCCTCGTTCGAGGGCGGTGGTGGGCGACGGGTGGGCGTAGCGCGGACTACGCACCAGCTTGGTATGAGCTGTGCGGCTTCTCCGCAGATCAGCGCACCCGCCCTCGTCCGGACGCATCAGCGGCAACTGACTGGTACGTGCAAATTATTTGGGATGCCCCGGAATAGGAACACATTCGAGCCCCCGCTCGTTGTCATTACGTGAGCACGACACAGACACCCCCTGTTCTCGCCGCAGAGCTGGCGCAGGCGTGGGCCGACATTCAGCGGTACCACCCCGAGCTGCCGGACCTTGCCGCGCCAGAATCCCTGATCGGAGAGTCGTCGTCCGCCTGCGGACACGAGCTCTCCTTCGAGCGACTGCTCCATGAGGCAGTCCACGGCATCGCCGCCGCCCGTGGGATCCGCGACACCTCCCGCGCCGGCCGCTACCACAACCGCCGTTTCCTCGCGATCGCCGAGGAGCTGGGCCTCGACCACCCCGAGGAGCCGCACCCGAGCAGCGGTTTCTCGCTGGTCACGCTCAACCCCGAGGCCAAGCGGCGCTACCGCCCGACCATGGAGCGGCTGCAGCGCGCCCTGAAGGCCCACACGGCGGCGACCTCCTCGGACACCACCCGCAGCTTCCGCGGCCCGGCCGCCCGGCACGGCTCCTCCGGCGGCGGTGTCCGGGTCAAGGCGGTCTGCGACTGCGGTCGCAACGTCCGCGTGGTCCCCTCGGTCCTGGCCCAGGCGCCCATCGTCTGCGGCGGCTGCGGCAAGCCGTTCAGAATCCCGGAGGTCGCGGGAGCCGCATGATCGCGAGCCGCGGAAGTACCGGCATCTCGTGGGTGCCGGGGCTGCGGACGGCGACCGCGCGGTACCGGGCAGCGCACCCGACGTGACCTCACCTCCACGCCGGGTGCCTGCCAGGCATGCCCGAAGCCGAAGCTCATCGACCCACCCTCGGCCGGGAGCGACCCACAGGGTGTGGCACAATGGCTAGCTGTACTCGACAGCCGCACAGGACCCCTCTCTCCTCCGGCTGACGCGTCCATCGGGCACTCGGGTACCGCAACCCCACGCGGCAGCTCGCCGTGCCCAACCACGTCAAATCCAGGAGAACCCACTCCCGTGGCAGTCAAGATCAAGCTGAAGCGTCTGGGCAAGATCCGTTCGCCTCACTACCGCATCGTCGTCGCCGACTCCCGTACCCGCCGTGACGGCCGGGCCATCGAGGAGATCGGCAAGTACCACCCGACCTACAACCCGTCGGTCATCGAGGTGGACGCCGACCGCGTGGCGTACTGGCTGGGTGTCGGCGCGCAGCCGACCGAGCCCGTGCTCGCCATCCTGAAGAAGACCGGCGACTGGCAGAAGTTCAAGGGCGAGCCCGCCCCGGCGCCGCTGCTCGTCGCCGAGCCGAAGGCCGCGCGTCCGTCGTTCGAGGCTCTCGGCGGTGACGACGAGGGCAAGGGTGAGGCGATCACCCAGAAGAAGAAGGCTGAGAAGAAGGACGAGGCGGCCGCCGAGTCCGAGTCGACCGAGGCCTGAGCAGCATGCTCGAAGAGGCGCTTGAGCACCTCGTGAAGGGCATCGTCGACAACCCTGACGATGTGCAGGTCGCCTCGCGCAACCTGCGCCGCGGGCGCGTGCTCGAGGTCCGGGTCCACCCGGACGACCTCGGCAAGGTGATCGGCCGCAACGGCCGCACCGCGCGTGCCCTGCGCACCGTCGTGGGCGCCATCGGCGGTCGCGGTGTCCGCGTCGACCTCGTCGACGTGGACCACGTCCGCTGACGCTTCATCGCAACCGGCTCGGGCCGGGGAGGGCCAATGGCCGTCCCCGGCCCGCAGTCGTATGAGCAGGACGCCGGCAGGAGATGACAGGAGAATTGGACACGTGCAGCTGGTAGTCGCACGGATCGGCCGTGCCCATGGCATCAAGGGCGAGGTCACCGTCGAGGTACGCACCGACGAGCCGGAACTCAGGCTCGCGCCCGGCGCCGTACTCGCCACGGACCCCGCCTCCGCGGGACCGCTGACCATCGAGACGGGGCGCGTCCACAGCGGCCGCCTCCTCCTGCGCTTCGAGGGCGTCACCGACCGCAACGCCGCCGAGGCCCTGCGCAACACCCTCCTGATCGCCGAGGTCGACCCGGAGGAGCTGCCCGAGGGCGAGGACGAGTACTACGACCACCAGCTCATCGACCTGGACGTGGTCACCGAGGACGGGACGGAGGTCGGCCGGATCACCGAGATCTCGCACCTGCCCTCCCAGGACCTGTTCATCGTCGAGCGCCCCGACGGGACCGAGGTCATGATCCCCTTCGTGGAGGAGATCGTCACCGAGATCGACCTGGAGGAGCAGAAGGCGGTCATCGCCCCGCCGCCCGGTCTGATCGACGACCGCGCGGAGATCGCGTCCCCCCGCGACACCGGGGAAGAGTCGTAATGCGCCTCGACGTCGTCACGATCTTCCCCGAGTACCTGGACCCGCTGAACGTCTCCCTCGTCGGCAAGGCACGCGCGCGTGGGCAGCTCGATGTCCAGGTCCACGATCTGCGCGCCTGGACGTACGACCGCCACAACACCGTCGACGACACGCCCTACGGCGGCGGCCCCGGCATGGTCATGAAGACCGAGCCCTGGGGAGACGCCCTGGACACGATCCTCGCCGACGGCTACGAGACCGGCGCCCAGGCCCCCGCGCTGATCGTCCCCACCCCCAGCGGCCGCCCCTTCACCCAGGAGCTGGCCGTGGAGCTCTCCGAGCGCCCCTGGCTGATCTTCACACCGGCCCGCTACGAGGGCATCGACCGGCGCGTCATGGACGAGTACGCCACGCGCGTGCCCGTCTACGAGGTCTCCATCGGCGACTATGTGCTGGCCGGCGGCGAGGCGGCCGTCCTGGTCATCACGGAGGCCGTCGCCCGGCTGCTGCCCGGCGTCCTCGGCAACGCCGAGTCGCACCGCGACGACTCCTTCGCGCCGGGCGCGATGGCGAGCCTCCTGGAAGGTCCCGTCTACACCAAGCCGCCCGTCTGGCGCGGCCGGGACATCCCGGACGTGCTGCTCAGCGGCCACCACGGGAAGATCGCCCGCTGGCGCCGCGACGAGGCCCTCAGGCGTACGACCGCCAACCGGCCCGACCTGATCGAGCGCTGTGACCCCAAGGCCTTCGACAAGAAGGACCGCGAGATGCTCTCCATCCTGGGCTGGGAACCGGACCCGGAAGGCCACCCGTACGGCCGATTTTGGCGGCGGGCCGAGGGCATGGAAGAATAGACCGCTGTTGTGCGCCCGTCCGGCGTGCGCCCCTGCCACAGGGGGACACGACGCCCGCCCCGACCCGCACACGGCTTCGTGCAAACTCCTAGTTTCCGTTGATGACCTGTGGCATCAGCGAAGAAAGCAGACGAAATGTCTCACCTGCTCGACTCCGTCGACGCCGCGTCGCTGCGCAGCGACATCCCCGCCTTCCGCCCGGGTGACACCGTCAACGTCCACGTCCGCGTCATCGAGGGCAACCGCTCCCGTGTGCAGCAGTTCAAGGGCGTTGTGATCCGTCGCCAGGGCTCCGGTGTCCGCGAGACCTTCACGGTCCGCAAGGTCTCGTTCTCCGTCGGCGTCGAGCGCACCTTCCCGGTGCACACCCCGATCGTCGAGAAGATCGAGCTCGTCACCCGCGGTGACGTGCGTCGCGCCAAGCTGTACTACCTCCGTGACCTGCGCGGCAAGGCCGCGAAGATCAAGGAGAAGCGCGAGAGCTGAGCACTCTCCGG
This sequence comes from Streptomyces sp. NPDC031426, assembly GCF_055581585.1. NCBI lineage: Bacteria > Bacillati > Actinomycetota > Actinomycetes > Kitasatosporales > Streptomycetaceae > Streptomyces > Streptomyces sp. NPDC031426. The sequence goes on along the minus strand of NZ_JBVIJE010000010.1, from coordinate 155,079 downwards.
AGCCCATGGCCGGGCGGGATAGCATCTCGCCCCGATGGACACCGAAGCACAGCCGACGGAACGCGACCGCTCCTCCCACCCGGATTCCCCGGGCCCGGAGGGACGGTCGCGTTTCGCGTTGGTGGCGCGGATCGCCGACTGGCTGCCGGGCGGCCGGATCACCCTCACGCTCTTCCTCTGCCTGGCGTTTTTGCTCGTGCTCAACACTTTCGTGGTGCAACCGTTCCAGATTCCGAGCGGATCCATGGAACAGGGCTTGAGGATCGGGGACCGCGTTCTCGTAAATAAGTTGGCGTACCGTTTCGGTGCCCAGCCGCAGCGCGGCGACGTGATCGTGTTCGACGGTACGGGATATTTCGGGGACGCCGACTACATCAAGCGCGTGGTCGGTGTGGGGGGAGACCATGTGGTCTGCTGTGACAAGCAGGGGAGGATCGAGGTGAACGGCCGCGCCGTCGACGAGTCGGCGTTCCTCCATCCCGGGGACAGCGCCTCCAGCGTGCCCTTCGACGTCGTCGTTCCCGTCGGCCGTCTGTTCGTCCTCGGCGACCACCGCAGCGACTCCAGCGACTCCCGCGACCATCTCGGCTCGCCCGGCGGCGGCATGATCCCGGTCGGCGACGTCATCGGCCGCGCCGACTGGATCCTGTGGCCGTACGACCACTGGAAGCACCTGACGCGGCCCTCCGCCTACGCGCGCGTGCCCGGCCCGGAGGGCGCGCATGGGTAACCGCGGCAAACCGCGCGGGGCGCCCGGCAGCCCCGCCGACAATCTGCTGCCCACCGGATCGCGCCGCACCTCCGCGCCCGGCGGCGGCCGCACGCGCGCGGAGCGGCGGAAACTCCAGCGCAAGGTCAAACGCAAGCGCCGGCGTTCAGCCGTTCGGGAGATCCCTCTTCTGGCCGGTGTCGCCGTCCTCATAGCCCTCGTGCTGAAGACCTTCCTCGTCCAGGCGTTCGTGATCCCGTCCGGCTCGATGGAGCAGACGATCCGGATCGGCGACCGCGTCCTGGTCGACAAGCTCACCCCGTGGTTCGGCTCCAAGCCGCAGCGCGGGGACGTCGTCGTCTTCCACGACCCGGGCGGCTGGCTGGCCGACGAGCAGACGGCCAAGAAGCACGACCCGGTCGTCGTCAAGCAACTCAAGGAGGGCCTCACCTTCATCGGGCTGCTGCCCTCCGACAACGAGAAGGACCTGATCAAGCGGGTCATCGGGGTCGGTGGCGACCACGTCAAGTGCTGTGACAAGCAGGGCCGGGTCACCGTCAACGGGGTGCCGCTCACCGAGGGGGACTACATCTATCCGGGTGACGCTCCGTCCGCCCAGCCCTTCGACATCACCGTTCCCAAGGGCCGGTTGTGGGTCATGGGCGACCACCGGGGCAACTCCGCGGACTCCCGTTTCCACCAGGACACCCCGTACGGCGGAACGGTGTCCGAGAAATCCGTCGTCGGCCGGGCCGTCGCCATCGGCTGGCCGATCGGCCACTGGACACGCCTTCAGGAACCTAAAACCTTCGCAAGCGTGGCCGACTCCCCGTCTGGTGCGACCGCCGGTACCCCGCTGTCGCATAGGGTTGCCTCCGAGAATCCGAACGGAACGACCCAGCTCCCGACCCCTGCGGAACTCCCGCTCGTTATGGGAGTGGTGGGCCTGCGTCGTATGTGGTGCAGGCGGCGGCACAGAGTAAGGAGTTGGCGTGGGGGATGTGGCGGTTGGCGCACGGTCGGGGCACGACGGCGAGGAGCACCGCGGGCACCCCGTGGAAGCGAACACCCCCGTGCCGAACGGCGCCATGACTTCCGAGAATGACGCGGCGGGCGACGAGAGCGCGCCGGACGACGAGCAGCGGCCGAGGGCCGAGGGCGCGGGTGCGGGCGAGGCGGCGGACCGGCCGAGGAAGCCCCGCTCCTTCTGGAAGGAGCTGCCGATCCTCGTCGTGATCGCGCTCGTTCTGGCGCTGTTGATCAAGACGTTCCTGGTGCAGGCTTTCTCGATCCCGTCAGCCTCGATGCAGGACACCCTCCAGGTGGGCGACCGCGTCCTGGTCGACAAGCTCACCCCGTGGTTCGGCTCCAAGCCCGAGCGCGGCGAGGTCGTGGTCTTCCACGACCCGGACGACTGGCTGGCGGGCGAACCGGCAGCGAGCCCGAACGCCGTGCAGCAGGTCCTCAGCTGGATCGGCCTGATGCCGTCCGCCAACGAGAAGGACCTCATCAAGCGGGTGATCGGCGTCGGCGGCGACACGATCCAGTGCAAGGGCACCGGCCCGCTGCTGGTCAACGGCCATGCGCTGAACGAGCCGTACGTCTACCCCGGCAACACGCCGTGCACCGATGACGAGACGGGCGGCCAGTTCAAGGTGACGGTGCCTCAGGGCTACATCTGGGTGATGGGCGACCACCGCCAGAACTCCCGCGACTCTCGCTACAACCAGTCCGACAAGCACCACGGCATGGTCCCGGTCAGCGACGTCGTGGGCCGCGCGATCGTCAAGGCCTGGCCGATCAACCACTGGGGCACCCTGCCGATCCCGGACACCTTCGACCAGCCCGGCATCAGCGACCAGTCCTCGGCGTCCGCGGCCCTGACGGTGGCCCCGCAGGGCGTGGCCATCGTCGCGGTGCTGCCGCTGGCGGTGTGGCGGCGCCGGCGCGCGGACCGGCTGGAGTCCAAGGCCGAGCAGAAGACGGCCGCGGGCAGCAGGTGACCGCAGAGGTCCCGGCGGTCGGCTCGTGTACGCCGAGGACGGCAGCGGCGGCGTTCCCGAGCCGCTGAGCCCTTCGTACGGGCCGATCTGCCCCAGGCATCCGGAACCTGTGAGTCCGGCGCCTGCCGGGCCCTTGCCGCCGGTCCTGCGGCGGTCCTGGAACGGGGGCTGCCCCTGCCCGGTACTGCCGGGTAGGGTGCGGGTCCATGGGTGGCGAGAGCACGACGCGTACGGCCCCGCGCAGCGGCGGGACAGGCACGGCACAGCCCGGCGGCAGCCGGCTCGGACAGCGGCTGTCTTCGGTGGCCGTGGCACTGGGCCTGGTGCTGTTCCTCGGTGGATTCGCCTGGGCGGCGGTGACGTACCGGCCGTACACCGTGCCGACCAGCTCGATGACGCCCACGATCGACGCCGGCGACCGGGTGCTGGCGCAGAAGGTCGACGGCGGTCAGGTGAAGCGCGGTGACGTCGTCGTCTTCACGGACAAGAGCTGGGTCACAAGCGCCAAGGTGGTCAAGCGGGTGGTCGCGGTCGGCGGCGACACCGTCTCCTGCTGCACGAACGGCAAGCTGACCGTCAACGGCAAGCAGATCGACGAGCCCTATCTGCCCAAGGGCAGCCTGGCCGAGATCCAGAACTTCCCGACGGTGACGGTCCCCGAGGGCCGGCTGTTCCTCCTCGGTGACGAGCGCCAGGGCTCCCTGGACTCCACGGCCCACCTCACCGACGCGGCCAAGGGCACGGTCTCCCGCGACGCCGTGAACGCCCGCGTGGACGCGGTCGTCTGGCCCTGGAAGGGCTCGCTGAAGCGCCCCACCGGCTTCGAGGCCCTCGGTACCCTCTCGCAGCCGGGTCCTCTGTCCACGATCGAGCTGCTGATCGCCGCCGGCGCCGTCCTGGTGCTGGCCGGCGGCGCCTACGGCCCGATCGCGAGTCGCATGGGCCGCTCCCGCGCGCGTAGCGCCCGCCCGGAGGCGGCCGGTGTCCGCTGAGACCACGCGGACCGGCGAGGACTCGTACGGGGAGTCGTACGAGGGCGGGCTGCGCAAGGTGGCCCGGGTGGTCCTCCTCGACCCGGAGGACCGCATCCTGCTCCTGCACGGCCATGAGCCGGACGATCCGGCCGACGACTGGTGGTTCACCCCCGGCGGCGGTCTGGAGGGCGCCGAGACGCGCGAGGAGGCCGCGCTCAGGGAACTCGCCGAGGAGACCGGCATCACCGACGTCCAACTCGGCCCGGTGCTGTGGCGCCGCATGTGCTCCTTCCCGTTCGCGGGCCGCCGGTGGGACCAGGACGAGTGGTACTACCTGGCCCGTACGACGCAGACGGCCACCGCGGCGCAGGGGCTGACGGAGCTGGAGCGGCGCAGTGTCGCCGGGGCGCGTTGGTGGACGTGTCAGGAACTGACCCGGGCACATGAGACGGTGTATCCGACCAGACTCGCCGAGCTGCTGCGCAGGCTGCTCGACGAAGGTCCTCCGGCCAGTCCTGTGACCCTCGATGCGGAAATCGTCTGAGGGCCCGTCGGACTGGCGCACAATGGGGGGATCGCACGGCTGAAGGGGAACATGCCATGAGCGCCGAGGACCTCGAGAAGTACGAGACCGAGATGGAGCTGAAGCTCTACCGGGAGTACCGAGATGTCGTCGGTCTGTTCAAATACGTGATCGAGACCGAGCGTCGTTTCTACCTCACCAACGACTACGAGATGCAGGTGCACTCGGTGCAGGGAGAGGTGTTTTTCGAGGTGTCGATGGCTGATGCCTGGGTGTGGGACATGTACCGGCCGGCGCGCTTCGTGAAGCAAGTGCGGGTCCTCACGTTCAAGGATGTGAACATCGAGGAGCTGAACAAGAGCGACCTGGAGCTGCCGGGCGGGTGACGGCTGCCGGTTCCCTGTGGGGGACAGGGTTTTCCACAACCGCTGAGTTTTCCACCAAGATCAACATCTTGGGGCGGGATGCGTGACGGTTGGCGCCGGAGGTGGTGCCGACATGAACGCACGAGAAGCACTCGGCAAGTACGGCGAGGACTTGGCCGCCCGGCGGCTCGCCGCGACTGGAATGACGATCCTGGAGCGCAACTGGCGCTGCGGCCGTTCCGGCGAGATCGACATCATCGCGCGAGACGGTGACGCACTCGTCGTCTGCGAGGTGAAGACCCGCAGGGGCGGCGACTACGAACACCCCATGGCCGCGGTGACCCCCGAGAAGGCGGCCCGGCTGCGCGAGCTGGCCGAGCACTGGATCCACGCCCACGGAGGGGCACCGCCGGGCGGCGTCCGCATCGACCTGATCGGCGTCCTGCTGCCCCACCGCGGCGCCCCGTCCGTCGAGCACGCACGGGGGGTGGCCTGAATGGGGTTCGCCCGCACCTGCTCGGTGGCCCTGGTCGGCGTCGAGGGAGTGGTCGTCGAGGTCCAGGCCGACCTCGAACCGGGCGTCGCCGCCTTCACCCTGGTCGGCCTCCCGGACAAGAGCCTGACGGAGAGCAGGGACCGGGTCCGGGCGGCGGTGGTGAACTCGGGCGGCGAGTGGCCGCAGAAGAAGCTCACCGTCGGACTCAGCCCGGCCTCGGTACCCAAAGCCGGCTCCGGCTTCGACCTGGCCGTCGCCTGTGCGGTGCTCGGCGCCGCCGAGCGGATCGATCCGCGTGTCCTCGCGGACATCGTCATGATCGGGGAGCTGGGCCTGGACGGCCGGGTCCGACCGGTCCGCGGCACACTGCCGGCCGTGCTCGCGGCGGCCGACGCCGGCTACGAGCAAGTGGTCGTACCCGAGTGCGCGGCCGCCGAGGCCGCGCTGGTCCCCGGCGTCTCCGTGCTCGGCGTCCGCAGTCTGCGCCAGCTCATCGCGGTGCTCACCGACGAGCCCGTCCCCGAGGAGGAACCGGACGAGCAGGGCCGTCCCGACCCTCTCCTGGCCGGTCTGCGCGTGCCGGGCACGGGCGCGGCCACCGGCATGCACAGTGTCGGCACCGCACAGCACGAACACGATCACGACCTGGCGGACGTCGTGGGCCAGACCTCGGCCCGTACGGCCGTGGAGGTGGCCGCCGCCGGCGGGCACCACCTGTTCCTGGAGGGTCCGCCCGGCGCGGGCAAGACCATGCTCGCCGAGCGGCTGCCCGCCGTCCTTCCCCGGCTCACCAGGGAGGAATCGCTGGAGGTCACGGCGGTGCATTCGGTGGCCGGGCTGCTGCCGCCGGGCAAGCCGCTCATCGACGTGGCTCCCTACTGCGCCCCGCACCACTCGGCCACGATGCAGTCCCTCGTCGGCGGAGGCCCCGGCATCGCACGGCCCGGGGCGGTCTCCCTCGCCCATCGCGGCGTGCTGTTCCTGGACGAGGCGCCCGAGTTCCACAGCCAGACCCTCGACGCCCTGCGACAGCCGCTGGAGTCGGGCCATGTCGTGATCGCACGCAGCGCGGGCGTCGTCCGGTTCCCGGCCCGCTTCCTCATGGTGCTGGCGGCCAACCCCTGCCCCTGTGGACGCTTCTCGCAGCGCGACTCCCTGTGCGAGTGCCCGCCCTCGGCGATCCGCCGCTACCAGACCCGGCTCTCCGGTCCGCTGCTGGACCGGGTGGACCTGCGTGTCGAGGTCGATCCGGTCACCCGGGCCCAGCTCGTCGAACCGGGGGCCCGGGGCGAGTCCACGGCGACCGTGGCCGAGCGGGTACGGCGGGCCCGCGAGCGCACGGCGGCCCGCCTCGCCGGAACCCCCTGGCGCACCAACAGCGAGGTCCCCGGCCGCGAGCTGCGCAGCCGCTACCACCCCGTCGCCGGTGCGATGGACGAGGCCGAGCGCAACCTCGAGCGGGGCGTGCTCACCGCCCGCGGCATCGACCGGGTGCTGCGCGTCGCCTGGACGGTCGCCGACCTCGTCGGACACGACCGCCCGGACGCCACCGACGTCGCCCTGGCCCTGCAACTGCGCACCGGGGTGCCACGAGGGGTGCCGATGGCCATCGGGGCCCTGACATGACCACGGGCGAGGCCCTCGGAGACGAGTTGCTCGGGCGGGTCCTTCTCTGCCGGGTGATCGAGCCGGGGGACGAGGCCGGTGGGCGGTGGGTTCGGGAGTTCGGGGTGCGGGAGGTGGTGCGGCGGCTGCGGGACGGGGTGCCGGCCCTGCCGGGGGTGAGCGAGGTGCGGTGGGCCGGGCTGGTCGCGCGGGCCCGGCGGGCCGAGCCGGAGCGGGATCTCGCGGTGGCCGGGGAGGCCGGGGCGCGGTTCGTGGGGCCCGGGGACGCCGAGTGGCCCGGACAGCTCGATGATCTGGGGGATGCCCGGCCGATCGGGCTGTGGGTGCGCGGTCGGGCCAGTCTGCGGATGTGGGCGCTCCGGTCCGTCGCCGTGGTGGGTGCGCGGGCCTGCACCGAGTACGGCACCCATGTCGCCGCCACCCTCGCCGGCGGCCTCGCCGAGCGGGGCTGGGTCGTGGTCTCGGGCGGCGCGTACGGCATCGACGGCGCCGCCCACCGAGGCGCCCTCGCCGCCCGCGGAGCCACCGTCGCCGTCCTGGCCTGCGGCGTCGACCGGCCGTATCCGCGCGGCCACGCCGCCCTGATCAGCCGGATCGCGGAGCAGGGACTGGTCGTGGGCGAGCTGCCCCCGGGCGACCATCCGACGCCCACCCGGTTCATCCTCCGCAACCGTGTCATCGCCGCCCTCACCAGAGGCACCGTCGTCGTGGAGGCCGCCTGCCGCAGCGGCTCGCTGGCCACCGCGCGGGCCGCGGCGCGCCTCGGCCGCTTCACCATGGGCGTGCCCGGCCCCGTCACCAGCGCCCTCTCCGCCGGCGTGCACGAACTGCTGCGCGGAGAGGCCGCCCTGGTCACCGACGCCGCGGAGGTCGTCGAACTGGTGGGTGACATGGGTGAACTGGCGCCGGCCCGGCGCGGGCCCGTGCTGCCGCGCGACCTGCTGGAACCCGCCGCCCGCTCCGTCCTCGCCGCCCTGCCGGGCCATCGCGCGGCCACCGCGGAGGAGATCGCGCTCGGCACGCCGACCACCCGGGACGAGGCGATCGCGAGACTGTACGAACTCCGCGCACTTGGTTACGTCGAACGACACGGCGATGGCTGGAAGTTGACACGCCAGGCGGTGATGTCGGTCCGCACCGGTCGCGGTCCGTGCTGACCGAGCGTGTTCGGCCGTCCGGGGGAACCTCCGACGCCCTTGAGGTTTCCCGGAGTTGACGCCCCGGCCGGTCACGCAGAGCGAACCGCGGAACCAGCGCGCGACACCGCCGAGAGCGCCCCGCGCACGGGTGGAGCCGCACTGTTCGCACACCGCGACACCTCAGTCACGCTACGCTCACGAAGGCGCCGACACAGATCGCGCCAACTCGACACCAGACCGACAGCTCACCCAGGCAGCCCACATCGCCCCCCGAACCCCAGCTCCTCTCACTTCGCAGCACTTCACAGCACTTCACGGCAGAACGGCACAAGGCGACGAATGCCCCAGCACACCTCCGGGTCCGACCGGGCGGCGATCCCCCCAGCCGCCCGCGACGGTGGCAGCGTGCGGCCGCCCGCTCCCTCGACGCTCGACGAGCTGTGGCGGTCGTACAAGGCGACGGGGGACGACCGGCTGCGGGAGCAGCTGATCCTGCACTACTCGCCGCTCGTGAAATACGTCGCGGGCCGGGTGAGTGTCGGTCTGCCGCCCAACGTCGAGCAGGCCGACTTCGTCTCCTCGGGCGTCTTCGGGCTGATCGACGCGATCGAGAAGTTCGACATCGACCGGGAGATCAAGTTCGAGACGTACGCGATCACCCGGATCCGGGGCGCCATGATCGACGAGCTGCGGGCGCTGGACTGGATCCCGCGGTCGGTGCGGCAGAAGGCGCGGAACGTGGAGCGGGCCTACGCCACCCTGGAGGCGCGGCTGCGGCGCACCCCGACCGAGGGCGAGGTGGCCGGCGAGCTGGGCATGGAGGTCGACGAACTGCACGCCGTGTTCAGCCAGTTGTCCCTGGCCAACGTGGTCGCGCTGGAGGAGCTGCTGCACGTCGGCAGCGAGGGCGGGGACCGGCTCAGCCTCATGGACACGCTGGAGGACACCGCCGCGGACAATCCCGTGGAGGTGGCCGAGGACCGGGAGTTGCGCCGTTTCCTGGCCCGGGCGATCAACACACTGCCCGAGCGGGAGAAGACCGTGGTGACGCTGTACTACTACGAGGGGCTCACGCTCGCCGAGATCGGCAACGTGCTCGGGGTCACCGAGAGCCGGGTCAGCCAGATCCACACCAAGTCCGTGCTGCAGCTGCGGGCCAAGCTGGCGAGCTTCGGGCGCTGAGGCCGGCGGCACGTCGGTGGCGTCGCGGCGAGTGGCTCCCGTTCGGCTGGGGGCGTCCGTAAAGTGGTTGACGTGCCAAGGATTCGAGCGGCCTCCGTGGCCGAGCACCGGTCGATGCAGCGAGCCGCCCTGCTGGACGCGGCTCGGTCGTTGCTGTCCGAGGGCGGGACGGAAGCGCTGACGTTTCCCGCGCTGGCCGAGCGGACCGGGCTGGCGCGGTCGTCCGTGTACGAGTACTTCCGGTCTCGGGCCGCCGTGGTCGAGGAGCTGTGCGAGGTCGACTTTCCGCTGTGGGCGGCGGAGGTGGCGGCCGCGATGGAGCGGGCCGAGTCCGCCGAGGGCAAGGTCGAGGCGTATGTACGGCAGCAGCTGGCGCTGGTGGGGGACCGGCGGCACCGGGCGGTCGTCGCCATCTCCGCGAGTGAGCTGGACGCCGGGGCGCGGGAGAGGATCCGGGCGGCGCACGGCGGGCTCGTCGCGATGATCGCCGAGGCGCTCGGGGAGATGGGGCATGAGCAGCCTCGGCTGGCGGCGATGTTGCTGCAGGGGGTTGTGGACGCGGCCGTGCGGCGGATCGAGCTGGGGGCGGCGGAGGATCCCGCGGTGGTGACGGACGCCGCGGTGGCCATGGTGTTGCGGGGTGTGAAGGGCTGACGCCGGCTGCCGCCGGGCGGGGGCGGAGTCGCTCGCCCGCGCTCGCGGGGTGCCCCTACGACGGCAGCGGCACCCCCAGCACCGGCAGCAGCCTCGGTGGCCCCCTGTGCAGGAGCCACGGCGGTAGCAGGGACAGAGGGTCCAGGTAGGTCCTCCCTCGGCGCAGGCCCCAGTGGACGCACCAAGCGGCGCAGTGGGAAGCCGTCGCCTCCACCGTGCCCACCGTCTCACCCGCCCTCACCTCGTCCCCCTTCCGCACCAACGCGCTCACCGGCTCGTACGTCGTACGAAGATCCGTGCCCGTCAGCTCCACGGAGACCACCCCCTTCCCCGCCACGCGCCCCGCGAAGGACACCCGGCCCGGTGCGACCGCTCGTACGGGAGAACCGGCCGGCGCCGCCAGGTCCACGCCCCGGTGACCGGGGCCGTACACCGTCGCCGGTGGCTCCCAGCCCCGTAACACCAAGGGCCGGACGCCCACCGGCCAGGTCCGCGCGATGGCCGGGACCGGGGCCTGAGGGGGCGGTGCGGGGGCCGGAGGCGGGGTGTCCGCCCAGGACCGGCAGGGCGCCAGGGCGGCCAGCGCCAGGCAGAGGAGCAGAACCGTCGGCAGCAGGACATATCGCATCGCTTCTCGCATGCGACAACCGTCCCGCACCCCGCCGATCACGGCCGGAGTCTGTGGACAACCCACCGGTTGTGGACAGCGGCGTCACCCGGTGCCCCGGCGGTCCCGTACACTTCTTCTGGCGATCCGGGTCACCGGGTCGACTTCGCACGCCCCGACACCAGGCCGTCAAGCGGTCGGTGTCAGCGCCTCTCGGTCCTTCGCGGCAAGGCGCGTCGCGGGCGTTAGGCGCGGGAGCCGTCCGGCATCCGCGGCACAACCGAGAAACTCAAGGAGATACGGCCATGGCCGTCGTCACGATGCGGGAGCTGCTGGAGAGCGGCGTCCACTTCGGTCACCAGACCCGTCGCTGGAACCCGAAGATGAAGCGCTTCATCTTCACCGAGCGCAACGGCATCTACATCATCGACCTGCTCCAGTCGCTGTCGTACATCGACCGCGCCTACGAGTTCGTCAAGGAGACCGTCGCCCACGGCGGCACGGTCATGTTCGTCGGCACCAAGAAGCAGGCGCAGGAGGCCATCGCCGAGCAGGCCACCCGCGTCGGCATGCCCTACGTCAACCAGCGCTGGCTGGGCGGCATGCTCACCAACTTCTCGACCGTCTACAAGCGTCTGCAGCGCCTCAAGGAGCTCGAGCAGATCGACTTCGAGGACGTCGCCGCGTCCGGTCTGACCAAGAAGGAGCTTCTCGTGCTCTCGCGCGAGAAGGCCAAGCTGGAGAAGACCCTCGGTGGTATCCGCGAGATGCAGAAGGTGCCGAGCGCCGTCTGGATCGTGGACACCAAGAAGGAGCACATCGCCGTCGGTGAGGCCCGGAAGCTGAACATTCCGGTCGTCGCGATCCTCGACACCAACTGTGACCCCGACGAGGTCGACTACAAGATCCCGGGCAACGACGACGCGATCCGCTCCGTCACCCTGCTCACCCGTGTGATCGCCGACGCCGTCGCCGAGGGCCTCATCGCCCGCTCCGGCGTCGCCACCGGCGAGAAGGGCGAGAAGGCCGCGGGCGAGCCGCTCGCCGAGTGGGAGCGCGACCTGCTCGAGGGTGAGAAGAAGGCCGACGAGGCCGAGAAGCCGGCCGAGGCCCCCGCTGCCGAGGCCCCCGCCGCCGAGGCCCCCGCTGCCGAGGCCCCCGCTGCCGAGGCTCCGGCTGCCGAGGCTCCGGCCGCCGAGGGCGAGCAGGCCTGACGCACGCGTTGACAGCGGGGGCGGTACTGCCACCGACAGCGCCTTCGGCGCGGTGAAGTCCACCCCCGCTGTTCACCCGTAGGTCCGCACGACGTACGCAACCCGCGTCTACATGTGGGACGCACACCGTGCGGATCTCCAGATCTCCCAGACTTCGAGAAAGACTCACAGACTCATGGCGAACTACACCGCCGCCGACGTCAAGAAGCTCCGTGAGCTCACCGGCGCCGGCATGATGGACTGCAAGAAGGCGCTGGACGAGGCCGAGGGCAACGTCGACAAGGCCGTCGAGGCGCTGCGCATCAAGGGCCAGAAGGGCGTCGCCAAGCGCGAGGGCCGCTCCGCCGAGAACGGCGCCGTGGTCTCCATCATCGCCGACGACAACTCCTCCGGCGTCCTGGTCGAGCTGAAGTGCGAGACCGACTTCGTCGCCAAGGGCGAGAAGTTCCAGGCCGTCGCCAAGAAGATCGCCGAGCACGTCGCCGCGACCTCCCCGGCCGACCTCGAGGCCCTGCTCGCCTCCGAGATCGAGCCCGGCAAGACCGTCCAGGCGTTCGTGGACGAGGCCAACGCCAACCTCGGCGAGAAGATCGTCCTGGACCGCTTCGCGCAGTTCGCCGACGGCTTCGTGCTCGCTTACATGCACCGCACCATGCCCGACCTGCCCCCGCAGATCGGTGTCCTGGTCGAGCTCGACAAGCCGAACGTCGAGGTCGCCAAGGGCGTCGCCCAGCACATCGCCGCCTTCGCGCCGAAGTACCTGGCCAAGGAGGACGTGCCGGCCGACGTCGTCGAGTCCGAGCGGCGCATCGCCGAGGAGACCACCCGCGCCGAGGGCAAGCCCGAGGCCGCGATCGCCAAGATCGTCGAGGGTCGTCTCAACGGCTTCTTCAAGGACGCCACGCTGCTCGGCCAGCCGTACGCGCTCGACAACAAGAAGTCGGTCCAGAAGGTGCTGGACGAGGCCGGTGTCACCCTGAAGCGCTTCTCGCGCATCAAGGTCGGCATCTGAGCCCGTTCCGCGATCGACGCGCGACCCGCGGGAAATTCTCGGTAGGGTCGACAGCAGTCGTCCGCGCACACCGCCACACCCCGGGGTGGGGCGGACGGCAGCAGATCTGACGAGGAGGCCATTGCCGCGTATGGGAGCGAAAAGCGACCCCACCGGCAATGGTCTTCTTCGTATGTGCAACACGTGAAAGAGGCGGGATCTCCATGACCACCAAGGCCCAGAAGAGCGACGACGGCAAAGTACGCGGCCGGTTTCTGCTGAAGCTGTCCGGAGAGGCCTTCTCCGGCGGCGGGGGCCTGGGCGTGGACCCGGACGTGGTGCACAAGATCGCCCGCGAGATCGCGGCCGTCGTGCGCGACGGGGCCCAGGTCGCGGTCGTCATCGGCGGCGGCAACTTCTTCCGCGGCGCCGAACTCCAGCAGCGCGGCATGGACCGCGCCCGCTCCGACTACATGGGCATGCTCGGCACCGTGATGAACTGCCTCGCCCTCCAGGACTTCCTGGAGAAGGAGGGCATCGACAGCCGGGTGCAGACCGCCATCACCATGGGACAGGTCGCCGAGCCGTACATCCCGCTGCGCGCCGTGCGGCACCTGGAGAAGGGCCGCGTGGTCATCTTCGGCGCCGGTATGGGCATGCCGTACTTCTCCACCGACACCACCGCCGCCCAGCGCGCCCTGGAGATCGACGCCGAGGCGCTGCTCATGGGCAAGAACGGCGTGGACGGGGTCTACGACTCCGACCCCAAGACCAACCCCGACGCCGTCAAGTTCGACGCCCTCGGCTACGGCGAGGTCATCACCCGCGACCTCAAGGTCGCCGACGCCACCGCCATCACGCTCTGCCGCGACAACAAGCTCCCGATCCTCGTCTTCGAACTCCTCGCGGAGGGCAATATCGCCCGTGCCGTCAAGGGTGAGAAGATCGGCACGCTGGTGGGTGACCAGGGCAGCCGGGACTGACCCGGCAGCAACCCGGCCGGTGGCGCGCGGCCCCGTAAGGGGGCCGGACCCTGGCCGGGGGATGGACAATGTCCTGCCGGTCGGGAACCGTGCAGGAAGAAGACGCGACGCAGCCGGCCGCCGCCCGCCAAAGGAACCGCAGCCGGGCCTTACTCAAGACACGCAGGAGCAAGTGGTGATCGAAGAGACCCTCCTCGAGGCCGAGGAGAAGATGGAGAAGGCCGTCGTGGTCGCCAAGGAGGACTTCGCCGCGATCCGCACCGGCCGTGCGCACCCGGCGATGTTCAACAAGATCGTTGCCGACTACTACGGTGCCCCGACGCCGATCAACCAGCTGGCCTCGTTCTCCGTGCCGGAGCCGCGCATGGCGGTCGTGACCCCGTTCGACAAGAGCGCGCTGCGCAACATCGAGCAGGCGATCCGCGACTCCGACCTGGGCGTCAACCCCAGCAATGACGGCAACATCATCCGGGTGGTGTTCCCCGAGCTGACCGAGGAGCGCCGCCGCGAGTACATCAAGGTCGCCAAGGGCAAGGGTGAGGACGCGAAGGTCTCCATCCGGTCCGTGCGCCGCAAGGCCAAGGACGCCATCGACAAGCTGATCAAGGACGGCGAGGTCGGCGAGGACGAGGGCCGCCGCGCGGAGAAGGAGCTGGACGACACCACGGCGAAGTACGTCGCCCAGGTCGACGAGCTCCTGAAGCACAAGGAAGCGGAGCTGCTCGAAGTCTGATGAGCGACTCTTCCTGGGGGGCGCCGCCATCGGCGGGCCAGGCCGGGTACTGGGGGCCCACCGAGGGCGGGCCCGCCCAGCCTGTCCCGGGGGCCGTCCCGGCGGGTCCCGCGTACGATGCGCCTGAGCCGCAGCAGACTCGCCCCATGCCCATCGTGCCCGAGGACCCCGCGTACGGCGCACACGCGTACGGCGGAGACCAGGGCGGCGACCGGGGGGCCGCTCGCCGGAGCGGCCCCCTGTTCCAGGAATTCCACGACGAGTTCCGTCCCGAGCCCCCGCAGGCCCGCACCCTCCCGGCCGAGAACCAGAATCCGGAGCCCATGCCCGACGCCCACCAGCCGGCCCCAGCGCCGCAGAAGAAGAGCGCGGGCCGTGACCTGAGCGCGGCCATAGGCGTCGGGATCGGGCTCGGTGTGGTGATCGTCGCCTCCCTCTTCATCAAGAAGGCCGTGTTCGTCGGGGTCGTCGCGGTCGCGGTCGTCGTCGGCCTGTGGGAGCTGACCAGCAGGCTGCGGGAGCGCAAGGACATCAAGGCGCCGCTGGTGCCGCTCGCGGTGGGCGGAGCGGCGATGGTGGTGGCGGGGTACGTCCGCGGCGCCGAGGGCGCCTGGGTCGCCATGGCGCTGACCGCCCTGGCCGTCCTGGTCTGGCGCATGACGGAGTCGCCGGAGGGCTATCTCAAGGACGTCACGGCGGGCGTCTTCGCGGCGTTCTATGTGCCGTTCCTGGCCACGTTCGTGGCGATGATGCTGACCGCGTCCGACGGCCCCTGGCGGGTCCTCACCTTCCTCCTCCTGACGGTCGTCAGCGACACCGGCGCCTACGCGGTCGGCTGGCGGTTCGGCAAGCACAAGCTGGCCCCGCGCATCAGCCCCGGCAAGACCCGCGAGGGCCTGGCGGGCGCGGTGCTGTTCGCGATGGTCGCGGGCGCGCTGTGCATGCAGTTCCTGATCGACGACGGCACCTGGTGGCAGGGCCTGCTGCTGGGCCTCGCGGTCGCGGCCAGCGCCACGCTGGGCGACCTCGGCGAATCCATGATCAAGCGCGACCTGGGCATCAAGGACATGGGCACCTTGCTCCCCGGCCACGGCGGCATCATGGACCGCCTCGACTCCCTGCTCCCGACGGCCCCGGTGGTCTGGCTCCTGCTGGTGCTCTTCGTCGGCTCCGCGTGAGGATGTGTCGTACGGCTTCCGGGCCCCGTCCTGTGCGCAGGGCGGGGCCCGTCGGCATTGGTCGTACGGCTCCTGAAGTGGGACGATCTGGAGGGTAGAGCCCTCTGTCCGGGAAAGGAGGGCCTCATGTCCGCCTTCCATGAAGAGATCGATGTCGACCGGAGTCCGGGCGATGTCTGGGCGTACCTCAGCGACCCGTCCCACCTGCCGGAGTGGCAGAAGAGCGCGGTGTCGGTCGAGCAGCTCGACGACAGCCCCTTCGGACTCGGGTCCCGGATCCGGATCACCCGCCATGTCGGCCGCCGCGACGTCCCGACGACCATGCGGGTCACCGAGTTCGAACCGCCGCGCTCCTGGAGCATGCAGGGCACTGAGGGCCCGGTCCGGGGCCGGGTGCACGGCGAGGTCGTCCCGCTCCCCGACGGCCGTACCCGCGTGACCATGGACCTGGACTTCGAGGGCCACGGCCTCGGCAGGGTGCTGATCCCTCTCGTCGTACGCCCCCAGGTCCGCCGGGAACTCCCGGAGAACGAGCGGCTGCTCAAGGAGCGGCTGGAGCACGCCGCGATCTAGCCGGCCAGCCGGGGGGAGTGCTCACCTGGCCCGGATCGCGGCGATGTCGAACTGGAGGCGGACCTTCTCGCTCACCATGGTCCCGCCCTGGGCCAGCCGGGCCTCGTAGGTCAGTCCCCAGTCGGAGCGGTTGATGGTGGTGGTGCCGTCGAAGCCGACCCGCTCGTCACCGAACGCGTCGATGACATGACCGATGTAGGTGAGTTCCAGGTCGACGGGGCGGGTGGTGTCCTTGATCGTGAGATCGCCGGTCATGCGGTAGACGTCCTCGCCCGCGAGCTGTACGGACGTGCTCGTGAAGGTCATCCGCGGGTGCGCCCCGGCGTCCAGGAACTGCCGGCCCACCACATGCGCGTCGCGCTGCTCGACACCCGTGTCGACGCTGGCCGTGTACAGCACGATGTCGGCCCGGGAGCGGGTCGGCTCGCGGCCGTCGAAGTACAGACGGCTCTCGTACTCGGTGAACGCGCCCCGCACCGTCGTCACCATCGCGTGCCGCACGGAGAACCCGATCCTGCTGTGGGCGGGATCGATCAGCCATTCGCCGGTGAGGGCCGCCAGCCCGGGATCGGGAAGAACGGCGGTACCGGTGGCACCGGCCGCCGGGCCGGCGGTCGCCACGGGCGTGGCGGACTGCTGCGCGCGCCGGTGGAAGGAGTTGCGGCCGAAAAGGTTCATGGCTCGTGGTTACGGCAGCGCAGTGGGCCGGACAAGGCCCGATCAGGAAACCCGACCGTTCCCCGGCAGAACTTCACAGGTCGTAGTAACGGCGACCGTCCCGTGCCGACCGCAATCCCCTTTTAGTCCGAGTGTTCCGATTTGGGTATTGACGTCATGTCTGCGGCATATGACGATAGGCGGAATCACGAGCGCCGAACCGTCGCCCTGTGAACCGCGCGGCGCTCCCGTCTCGGCCCGAAGGAGGGCGGCAATGAAGACGTTCCGGAGGCATCTGCCGGGCAAGAAATCGGCGGTGGCGGCAATGATCCTGGGGGCGACCCTCCTCGTCGCCCCGACCGCGACCGCCGCCACCGCGAGCCCGAAACCCCAGAGCCCCAGCCTCGACCGCTGCATCCACAGCGCTGGTCCGGCCGGGCGCTTCTATTACCCGGGCTTCGCCAACGTCCCCTGCCTCTGAGTGGCGCATCGGACCAGGAGGGCTCAGCCACGCTCGGCTGAGCCCTCCTCCTGTAGTCGTAGCAGGCGACACCCGCAGGTCACCCGATTGGATCTGCGACACTGGTACAGCCATGCCTAAGCCCGGAGAACTCACTTTCGTCGCCCCGCGCGGAGCCCAGAAGCCGCCGCGGCATCTTGCCGATCTCACGCCCGCCGAGCGCAAGGACGCGGTGGCCGAGATCGGGGAGAAGCCGTTCCGCGCCAAGCAGCTCTCGCAGCACTACTTCGCGCGGTACGCGCACGACCCGGAGCAGTGGACCGACATCCCCGCCGGATCGCGTGCCAAGCTCCAGGAAGCGCTGTTCCCCGAGCTGATGACCGTCGTCCGGCATCTGTCGACCGACGAGGGGACCACCCGCAAGACGCTCTGGCGGCTGTTCGACGGGACCCTCGTCGAGTCCGTGCTGATGCGGTACCCGGACCGGGTCACCATGTGCATCAGCTCGCAGGCGGGGTGTGGGATGAACTGCCCGTTCTGTGCGACCGGGCAGGCGGGGCTCGACCGGAATCTGTCCACCGCGGAGATCGTCCACCAGATCGTGGACGGGATGCGGGCGCTGAGGGACGGCGAGGTGCCGGGTGGACCTGCTCGGCTCTCCAACATCGTCTTCATGGGCATGGGGGAGCCGCTCGCCAACTACAAGCGCGTGGTCGGTGCCATCAGGGCGCTCACCGATCCCGCCCCCGACGGGCTGGGGCTCTCCCAGCGCGGGATCACCGTGTCCACTGTCGGGCTCGTGCCGGCCATCCACCGGTTCGCCGACGAGGGCTTCAAGTGCCGGCTCGCGATCTCCCTGCACGCCCCCGACGACGAGCTGCGCGACACCCTCGTCCCGGTGAACACGCGCTGGAAGGTGCGCGAGGTGCTGGACGCCGGGTTCGAGTACGTCGAGAAGAGCGGGCGCCGGCTGTCGATCGAGTACGCGCTCATCCGCGACATCAATGACCAGGCCTGGCGAGGGGACCGGCTGGGCCGGCTGCTCAAGGGCAAGCCCGTGCACGTCAACCTCATTCCGCTGAACCCGACTCCGGGCTCGAAGTGGACCGCCTCGCGGCCCGAGGACGAGAAGGCGTTCGTGGAGGCCATCGCCGCCCATGGTGTGCCCGTCACCATCCGGGACACCCGGGGCCAGGAGATCGACGGGGCCTGTGGTCAGCTGGCGGCCACCGAGCGGTAATCTGGCCACCGTCCATCACATTTTCATATTCCGACAGGGGAGCGCCACAGCGCTGAGAGTGCGGCGGACAGGGCCGCAGACCCTCTGAACCTCGCCCAGGTCATTCTGGGTAGGAAGTTCGGTCATCACTCGAGCTGTTGCGCCCTGCCCGGGTCCTTTCCACAAAGGCCCGGGCGGGGCCGCGTCTCTTCCTGGCCAACCCCAGGAGGACATCCAGTGCACAACAAGACCTTCGTGGCCGTGGCGGTCGGGCTCGGCCTGATCACGCTGTCCGCGTGCGGATCGACGCACGCGTCGGCACACGCCAAGTCGTCCACAGGCGCCAAGACCGTGACCCTCGTCAGCCATGACTCGTGGGCAGTGTCCAAGAACGTGCTCCAGGACTTCGAGAAGAAGACCGGGTACAAGGTCCAGGTCCTCAAGGACGGCGACGCCGGGCAGGCCGTCAACAAGGCGATCCTGACCAAGGACAACCCGCAGGGCGACGTCTTCTTCGGCGTCGACAACACCCTGCTGTCCCGCGCCCTCGACAACGGCCTCTTCCAGCCGTACACCGCCAAGGGCCTCGACAAGACCGGCGCCGCCTACCAGCTCGACAAGGACAAGCACCGGGTCACGCCGATCGACTACGGCGACATCTGCGTCAACTACGACAAGGCCTACTTCAGCAAGCACAAGCTGACCCCGCCGCAGTCCTTCGCCGACCTCGCCAAGCCCGAGTACAAGAACCTGCTGGTCACCGAGAACGCCGCCACCTCCTCGCCCGGCCTCGGCTTCCTGCTCGGCAGCGCCGCCCAGTTCGGCGACAACAGCTGGCAGGACTACTGGAAGAAGCTCAAGGACAACGGCGTCAAGGTCGTCGACGGCTGGGAGCAGGCCTACTACCAGGAGTTCTCCGGTTCGTCGGAGGGCAGGAAGGCCGGCGGTGACCGGCCGCTCGTCGTGTCGTACGCGTCCTCGCCGCCCGCCGAGGTCATCTACGCCAAGAAGCGGCCCAGCACCGCCCCGACCGGGGTGTCGTACGGGACCTGCTTCCGGCAGATCGAGTTCGCCGGGCTGCTCAGCAACGCCCAGAACCCCAAGGGTGCCAAGGCGTTCATCGACTTCCTGGTCTCCAAGGAGTTCCAGGAGGACATGCCGCTGAACATGTTCGTCTACCCGGTGGTCGACGGTGCGAAGGTGCCCGCCGAGTTCACCGAGTACGGCAAGGCCGCCGAGCACCCCGAGACCATGGCCCCCGGCAAGATCGCCGCCAACCGTGACCAGTGGGTCAGGTCGTGGACCTCGCTCGTACTGAAGTAGCCCCTCGCAGGAGGGACTGGCGCGGGAGCGCGGCGCGGCTCGGGCTGATGGCCCTGCCCGTCGCGTTCTTCGCGCTGTTCTTCGCCTGGCCCGTGGCCGCGATCGTCGCGCGCGGGCTGAAGGCCGACGGCGTCTGGCAGTTCGGGCGGCTCGCGGACGTGGTCACGCGGCCGGACATCCGGCACGTGCTGTGGTTCACCACCTGGCAGGCGCTCGCGTCCACCGCGCTCACCCTGCTGCTCGCGCTGCCCGCCGCCCATGTCTTCGCCCGGCTCGACTTCCCGGGCAAGCAGGTGCTGCGGGCCGTCGTCACGGTCCCGTTCGTGCTGCCGACCGTCGTCGTCGGCAGCGCGTTCCTCGCTCTCGTCGGGCACGGCGGCCTGCTGGACGACCTGTGGGGCGTACGGCTGGACACCACGGTGTGGGCGATCCTGCTGGCCCACGTCTTCTTCAACTACGCGGTCGTCGTACGGACCGTCGGCGGGCTGTGGTCCCAGCTCGACCCCCGGCAGGAGGAGGCCGCCCGCATGCTCGGCGCGTCTCCGCTCGGCGCCTGGCGGAAGGTCACCCTCCCGGCGCTCGCGCCCGCCGTGGCCGCCGCCGCGCTGATGGTGTTCCTGTTCACCTTCACCTCCTTCGGCGTCGTCCAGATCCTCGGCGGCCCCACCTTCTCCACCCTCGAAGTGGAGATCTACCGGCAGACCTCCGAGGTCTTTGATCTTTCCACGGCCGCTGTCCTCACCCTCGTCCAGTTCGTCGCGGTCGGCGCGATCCTCGCCGTGCACGCCTGGACGGTACGGCGCCGGGAGACCGCCCTGCGGCTGGTCGACCCGAGGGCGACCGCCCGCCGCCCGCGCGGCGCCGGGCAGTGGGCCCTGCTCGCCGGCGTCCTCGTCACCATCGCGCTGCTGCTCGTCCTGCCCCTCGCCGTCCTGGTCCGCCGCTCCCTGGACGCGCCGGACCTCGGCTACTACCGGGCGCTGACGAACTCCGACGGCGGTACGTTCCTGGTGGCGCCCGTGCACGCGGTGTGGACCTCGCTGCAGTACGCCGTCGCCGCCACTGCCATCGCCGTGGTCATCGGAGGTCTCGCCGCCGCCGCGCTGGCCCGCCGGGATGCCGGACGACTGGTCCGGGGCTTCGACGCGCTGCTGATGCTGCCGCTCGGCGTCTCCGCCGTGACCGTCGGCTTCGGCTTCCTGATCGCCCTGGACAAGCCGCCGCTGGACCTCAGGCAGTCCTGGATCCTCGTCCCGCTCGCGCAGGCGCTGGTCGGCGCTCCCTTCGTGGTACGGACCATGCTGCCCGTGCTGCGCGCGGTGGACGTACGGCTCCGGGAGGCCGCCGCCGTGCTCGGGGCCTCGCCCTGGCGGGTGTGGCGGGAGGTGGACCTGCCGCTGGTGCGGCGGGCGCTGCTGGTCGCGGCCGGGTTCGCGTTCGCCGTCTCGCTCGGCGAGTTCGGGGCGACCGTGTTCATCGCCCGGCCCGACAACCCCACGCTTCCGGTCGCCGTGGCCCGGTTGCTCAGCCGCCCCGGAGACCTCAACTACGGCCAGGCCATGGCCCTTTCGACCATTCTGATGGTGGTGTGCGCCGCCGCGCTGCTGCTCCTGGAGCGGCTGCGCACCGACCGGACGGGGGAGTTCTAGACGATGCCGGCCGGACTGAGGAGTTCTGGATGCTGCTGAGCCTCGATGCCGCGACCGTGCGCTTCGGCGGGCGGGCCGTGCTCGACGCGGTCGCTCTCGACGTCGCCGAGCACGAGGTGGTGTGTGTGCTCGGGCCGAGCGGCAGTGGGAAGTCGACCCTGCTGCGGGCGGTCGCCGGGCTCCAGTCGCTGTCCGGCGGGCGGGTGCTGCTCGACGGCCGCGACCAGTCGGGTGTGCCCGCGCACCGGCGGGGCGTGGGCCTGATGTTCCAGGACCACCAGCTCTTCCCGCAGCGGGACGTCGGCGCGAACGTGGCGTTCGGGCTGCGCATGCACGGCGTAGCCAAGGGCGAACGGGCCGCCGAGGTGGGGCAGTTGCTGGACCTGGTCGGGCTGCCCGGGGCCGCCCGGCGGGCCGTGGCCTCCCTGTCCGGCGGCGAGCAGCAGCGCGTGGCCCTCGCCCGCGCGCTCGCGCCCCGGCCCCGGCTGCTCATGCTGGACGAACCGCTCGGCCAGCTCGACCGCTCGCTCCGGGAACGCCTGGTGGTCGAACTGCGGGAGCTGTTCGGCCGGTTGGGTACGACCGTGCTCGCCGTGACCCACGACCAGGGCGAGGCGTTCGCGCTGGCCGACCGGGTGGTGGTGATGCGGGACGGGCGGATCGCGCAGTCCGGCACCCCGCTGGAGGTGTGGCAGCGGCCCGCCGACGCGTTCGTGGCCCGCTTCCTCGGCTTCGACAACGTGGCCGAGGCGACCGTCGCGGGGA
Source organism: Streptomyces sp. NPDC031426 (assembly GCF_055581585.1). NCBI lineage: Bacteria > Bacillati > Actinomycetota > Actinomycetes > Kitasatosporales > Streptomycetaceae > Streptomyces > Streptomyces sp. NPDC031426. Next base: position 133,056 of record NZ_JBVIJE010000010.1, on the reverse strand, counting down.
CGGCCGCCGACAGCCCCTGGGGCAAGCTGCCGGTCCCCGACGGCTCCCCGCAGGGCGCGCGCACCCTGCTCGTCCGGCCCGCCGGGGTACGGCTCGTGGCGGCCGACGCCGGACTGTCGTGCACGGTGACCGCGCGCACCTTCAAGGGCACCCATGTGGCCGTCCACCTCCAGCCCGCGGACGGGCCGCGCCTGGAGGCGGCCTGCGCGCTGCGGGAGGCCCCGGAGGTCGGCGCGTCGGTCGGTGTGGAGTTCGACGCGACCGAAACGGTCGTCCTCGGCTGATCGTCGGGCCCCTAGGGTGAGGGGCATGACATTGCTCGCACACGATCGCTACTGCGATGAAATCGCACTCCAGGTCGGCCAGTTCAGGGCGCTGGTGACCTCGGGTGCGGATCTGGCGGCCACCGTGCCGACCTGCCCCGAGTGGACGCTGGAACGGCTCGTACGGCACATGGGCGGCGCACTGCGCTGGGTGGCCACACTCGTCCGGACCCGGGCCCAGGAGATGGTCCCGCACGAGCAGGTGCCGCTCGGCGGGGGACCGGAGGCCGAGGGGGACGCGGCAGCCCTCGACGCATGGCTCGCGGAGGCCGGCGAGCTGGTCGTCGGGGCGCTGCGCGAGGCCGGTCCCGACGCCAAGGTGTGGTCCTGGACGGGCATGTCCACGAGCGCGTTCTGGGCCCGCCGGATGACCCATGAGATCACCGTTCACCGCGCGGACGCCGCGCTCACCGTCGGGGCGCCCTACGAGGTGGCGCCCGAGGTCGCCGCCGACGCGCTGGACGAGTGGTTGCAGCTCGTGGAGTGGGTGCAGCGCGCCGGGGTGCGGGAGTGGGCCACGGAGCTGCGCGGCCCGGGTCGCAGCATCCACCTGCACGCCACCGACACCGGCCCGGAGCTGAACGCCGAGTGGCTCATCGAGCTGGGCGAGGACGGCATCGGCTGGCGGCGCGGCCACGAGAAGGCCACGGTCGCCCTGCGCGGCCCGCTCACCTCCGTGCTGCTCGCCTTCTACAACCGGCTGCCGCTGGACGCCCCCGGCCTTGAGGTCCTCGGCGAGCGTGAGCTCATGGAGTTCTGGCGGAAGCAGGCCACCTTCGGCTGACACACGACCGCGGCCCGTCCCCTGGGGATAGGGGGACGGGCCGCGGCGCCAATACCTGATGCGGAAGGGCGTCAGCCGTTGCCGCGGGCGCCACGACGGCGCATGCCGAACCAGACCGCGCCACCGCCGACGACGACCAGCGCGCCCGCGATGCCGGCGATCAGGCCGGTGTTGGAGTTGGCACCGGTCTCGGCGAGGTTCGAGTCACCGGCCGCCGGGGACGGTGCGTTGCCGGACGTGTCCGCCGGAGCGGAGCTGGATCCGGAGGCCGACGGGGTCGGGGTCGCCGACTCGGCCGGGGCGGACGTCGACGGCGACGGCTTCGGCGTCGAGGAGGCCGGCGGGGCCGGGGTGGAACTCTCGGTCTTGCAGGCGGTGGACGGGGTCACCAAGTTCTCCTTGATGTCCGCGTCGAGGATGTTGGCCGCCTTGATGTGGATGCGGTAGGTCGCGTTCGGCTTCCAGTCCTCGGAGAAGGTGACCGGAGTGCCCTCGGCCGAGCCCTTGACCTCCTGCTTGCCCACCTGGGTCTCGATGCCACCGTTGCTCTCGAGGAACACGGTGACCTGGGCCGGAGTGCCGTAGCCGTCGGTGTCGGTGACGACGATGACGCCCTTTTGGCCGTCGCACTTGGCTTCGGCCTTGAAGTCCTGGATGTTGCACGCGAACGCCGAGCCGGACAGACCCAGCACGACCGCGGCGGAAGCGGAGACAACACCCAGAGCGCGCACGGAACGACGTACGCCACGGTGAGTTATGGACAACGTTTGTCCTTTACAGAGTGCAACTGCGGGGGGTTCAGGAGGCGTTGAGGCACCGGATGAGGTGAGTGCCCCACCACCCCCAAGAGGCTCACAGGTCTATAAGCGCTCCATAAGCAGTGTCAACGCATATGCCGTCAACGGCCGTTGGCTTTGCCTGCTTATTACACACCGAGACGTTTGATCGCGCCCGGAGCCTGCTCGATCCGGTCAACGAGGGTGATACGGGACTCCATCGACCGGTCCCGGGCGAGTGCCCGCAGAAGTTGCCAGGCCGGCAACTCCCGTGTCCAGTGCGCCTCGTCGACGAGCACCATCGGCGTCGGCTCGCCCCGCGACTCGTAGTAGTTCGGCGTCGCGTTGTCGAAGATCTCCTGTACGGTCCCGGCGGCGCCCGGCAGGAAGACCACCCCGGCGTTCGAGCGGGCCAGCAGGCCGTCCTCGCGGGTGGCGTTGGCGAAGTACTTGGCTATGTGCGCGGCGAAGGCGTTGGGCGGCTCGTGGCCGTAGAACCAGGTGGGGATGCCCACCGACGTGCCGCCGCCGGGCCAGCGCTCGCGGACCTCGAAGGCGGCGCGCGCCCAGTCGGTGACGGAGGGCCGGAACGAGGGCGCCTTGGCGAGGAGCCGGAGCGCGTCGTCCAGCATCTCGTCCGCGAAGGGTGCTGCGTACGCGCCGAGGTTCGCCGCCTCCATCGCGCCGGGACCGCCGCCGGTGGCGACCGTGAACCCGGCACGGGTCAGTTCCCGGCCGAGCCGGGCGGCGCCGGCGTACGCGGCCGTACCGCGCTCCATGGCGTGGCCGCCCATGACGCCCACCACCCGGGCGCCGACCAGGAGTTCGTCGAGGGCGTCGGAGACGGCGTCGTCGTGGACCGAGCGGAGCATCGAGGCGAAGATGTCGCCGTCGGCCCTGGTCCGCTGGAACCAGGCGTAGGCCTGGGCGTCCGGAGTCGCCTCGTAGCCCTCGTCGAGCGAGTCGAAGAGTTCGCCGGGCGCGTAGACGAAACCGCGGTACGGGTCGAACGGCAGCCCCGGGACCGGCGGGAACACCAGGGCCCCGGAGGCGCGGACCCCGGTCGCCGCCTCGGCGTCCATGGGACAGCCGAGGAAGACGGCGCCGGTCGTGTCGGTGCTGAGCAGGACGTCCGTACGGTTCGTCAGATCGACGGCCTGGACTCGGTATCGGGCGAGTGTGCCGTGCTCGGCGACGACCTCGTCGAACTCGGCGAGGGACTCGATCTCACGGTCGCGGGCGGCACGGTTCGGCTGGGCGGGTGTCGGATGCACCCGCCCATGCTAGGTGTCAGCCCTGGACCGCCGCCGGGTCCATCCAGATGACCTCCCAGGTGTGGCCGTCGAGGTCGTCGAAGGCGCGGCCGTACATGAAGCCGAGGTCCTGGGTCTGGCCGCTCGGGGTGGCGCCCGACGCGAGGGCCTTGTCCACCAGTTCGTCCACCTTCTCGCGGCTCTCGGCGCTCAGCGCGACCAGCACCTCACTGGTCTTCGAGGCGTCGGCGATCTCCTTCTCGGTGAAGGTCGCGTAGAACGGCTTGGTGAGCAGCATCGCGACGATGGTGTCGCTGATCACCACGGAGGCGGCCTTCTCGTCGCTGAACTGCGGGTTGATCGTGTAGCCGAGGTCCGTGAAGAACTTCTTCGAGGCGTCGAGGTCGTTCACGGGCAGGTTCACGAAGATCATCTGCTGGTACATGAGGTGTCTCTCCCGGGGCGGTTCGCTCGTGCAGGGTCAGTGTGTTCGGTGGGTAGACCGGGGGCCCCGGGAGAACTCATCGGTCGCCGCGGATCTTTTTTCACCGGTCCACGGGGAGAGCGGCCAGGGCGGCGACGGCCAGGGTCAGCGGGCCGAACAGCGCCAGCAGGGCCGCCGCGCGCAGGGTCGCGGCCGCGCGCAGCATCGCGGCCGGGGCACCGAGCCGGAGCAGCGCGGCGGTCGTGTCGGCCCGGCACTGGCGCGTCTCCACGGCCGCGGTGAGGAGGGTGGCGACCGTGCAGCCGGTGACGAGGAGCGCGCCGAGGGTGGTCAGCGGGCCGAACGCCGGCGCCGGGCCGGAGTGCAGCGTGGCCATGGCGTAGCCGGCGGACGCGACCGCGCAGACGACGCCGAGGGGGCGGCCGATGCGGGTGGCCTCCGTCATGAGGACCCGTCCGGCCAGGAGGCGGACGGCGCCGGGGCGGGTGCACTGCAGGAGCCGGCCGCACAGGTGGGTCAGGCCGGGGCCGGCCAGCACCAGGCCGGCCGCGGTGAGGAGCCGGCCGAGGAGCAGGGCGGCGTGCGCGTGGTCGGCGTAGGCCTGGACCGCGAGCCCGGTGGCGAGGAGGGCGACGCCCCAGGGGAGGCCGACGGGGGCCTCTTTGGGGGGTTGGGTGGCGCTGTCGGCCCAGCCCCCGTCCTGGGTGGGAGGCTCGGGGTCGGGTTCGCCGCCCGGCGCTGTGTGGCTGTCGCCCGCGTCCGCCTGTGCCGTCCCGGAGGCACGACGGCCCGCGGGGTGCGGATGGGATTGCGCGTCGTCGTCGCGTGCGCCCGCCGCCTGACGACCGGGCCGCTCGTCGTCGTGGGTGCCTCCGGCCTGTTCGTCGTCGGCCGTCGCCCCGTGCTTGTCCCGAGGACCATCGGTCCCCGGTCGCCCGCGCGCCCCGAATCTCCCGTACGCCCCGAAGGTCTCCCGGGCCATCGAGTAGCCGTACGCCCCGAAGCGGCCGTATCCGGACAGGAGCGGGGTGGCGGGGCGGGGGTCTTTCGGGCGGAGGGTCAGGGCCACCGTGGTCGAGGCGAGGGCCGGGACCAGGCCCAGCAGGGTCAGGGCCGCCGGGACCGGGAGGTGTTTGCCCGCGGCCAGGAAGTCCCCCGCCGCGCCGCCGAAGGGCGCGGCGGTGAGGTCGCCGCGCAGATGGAGGAAGGCCACCGCGGCCAGCAGCGAGCCCAGGGTGCAGGACAGCGCCGTGGTCAGCGCGGAGACCGCCATCAGACGCGCCGGACCGAGGCCCACGGCGGACAGCCCCGTGCGCGGCCGGGTGCCGGGGTCGGTGCGGGCGACGGCCAGCGCGAAGTACACGGTCGCGGCGAGCGGCACCGCGCACCAGGCGAGCCGCAGCGCGGCGGCGTCCGCGTGCTCCGGGTGGTTCACGGCGTAGCCGAGGCAGGCGAGCAGGAGGAAGCCGGTGCCGCCGGCCGCCGCGGCCACCAGCAGGCGGCGCAGCTGGACGGCGGGCCCGGCCGCCCCCGTCAGACGGAGAGGGACCACGCGGCGCGGCCTTCCGTCTCGGGGGCCTCGGGCAGGTGCACGGTGCTGACACGCCGGCCGTCCAGCAGGGCCACGGTGCGGTCGGCGAGGGCGGCGGTGTCGGAGTCGTGTGTGGCGAGGACCACGGTGATGCCGTGCGAGCGGGCGGCCGAGGTGAGCGTGCGCAGCACATGGGTGCGGTCGGCGCGGTGCAGCGGAGCCGTGGGCTCGTCGGCGAAGAGGATCGTGGGGGCCGTGGCCAGCGCCCGGGCGATGGCCACGCGCTGGCGCTCGGCCTGCCGGAGTTCGCGCGGGCGGTTGCGGGCCCGGTCGCCGACGTCGAGCCGTTCCAGCCATTCCAGCGCGGCGACCTTGGCCCTACGGCGGCCGGCGCCGCGCAGCATCAGGGGGAGCGCGGCGTTCTCCCAGGCGTTCAGCTCGGGGACCAGCACCGGCGCCGGGTCGATCCAGCCGAAGTGGTTCCGGCGCAGCCGTTCCCGGCGCATCGGGCCCAGGGTGTGCAGGGGTGTGCTGTTGAACCACACCTCGCCGCCGCCCACCGGCACCAGGCCGGACAGACAGCGCAGCAGGGTCGTCTTGCCGCTGCCGCGCGGGCCGGTGACGGCGAGGATCTCGCCCACGCGCACGCCGAGCGAGATCCCGGCGAGTCCCGGGGAGCCGTCGGGGTGCCTGAAGTGCAGGGAGCGTGCCCAGAGCACGTCGTTGTCCGGCGGGGCCTCGGCCTCCATGGGCGTACACCTCGTTCTGATCCGTTTTCCCGTGCCTCATCCCTCGTGTGGGGGAACGAAGGCTGGGCCGATCGGTCACTGGCACGCTAGGCAGCCGTCGCCGGGAGGCCGGACAGCACACGGCCCCGGGCCGCCGTTCTCACTCGAACGGACGGCACCGGGGCCGGGGTAGATCAGCTGATCGGAGGAATCAGGCTCAGAGCTTGGTCCACGCCTCCGTCAGCGTCGCGCGCAGGATCTGCTCGATCTCGTCGAAGGTCTCCTGGTTGGAGATCAGCGGCGGGGCGAGCTGGACGACCGGGTCGCCGCGGTCGTCGGCACGGCAGTACAGGCCGTTGTCGAACAGCGCCTTGGAGAGGAAGCCGTACAGGACGCGCTCGGTCTCCTCCTCGTTGAAGGACTCCTTGGTGTTCTTGTCCTTCACCAGCTCGATGCCGTAGAAGAAGCCGTTGCCGCGGACGTCGCCGACGATCGGCAGGTCGTGCAGCTTCTGCAGGGTCTGCAGGAAGGCGCCCTCGTTGTCCAGCACGTGCTGGTTCAGGCCCTCGCGCTCGAACAGGTCGAGGTTGGCCAGACCCACCGCGGCGGAGACCGGGTGGCCACCGAAGGTGTAGCCGTGCAGGAAGGTGTTGTCGCCCTTGTAGAACGGCTCGGCGAGCTTGTCGGAGATGATGCAGGCGCCGATCGGGGAGTAGCCCGAGGTCATGCCCTTGGCGCAGGTGATCATGTCCGGGACGTAGCCGAACTTGTCGCAGGCGAACATGGTGCCGAGGCGGCCGAAGGCGCAGATGACCTCGTCCGACACGAGCAGCACGTCGTACTTGTCGCAGATCTCGCGCACGCGCTGGAAGTACCCGGGCGGCGGCGGGAAGCAGCCGCCGGCGTTCTGCACCGGCTCCAGGAAGACCGCGGCGACGGTGTCCGGTCCCTCGAAGAGGATCTGCTGCTCTATCTGGTCGGCGGCCCAGCGGCCGAAGGCCTCCGGGTCGTCACCGAAGATCGGCGCGCGGTAGATGTTGGTGTTCGGCACCTTGTGCGCGCCCGGGACGAGCGGCTCGAACGGCGCCTTCAGGGCGGGCAGACCCGTGATGGACAGGGCGCCCTGTGGGGTGCCGTGGTAGGCGACCGCGCGGGAGATGACCTTGTACTTGGTCGGCTTGCCCTTGAGCTTGAAGTACTGCTTGGCGAGCTTCCAGGCCGTCTCGACGGCCTCGCCGCCGCCGGTGGTGAAGAAGACCTTGTTCAAGTCGCCCGGGGCGTAGTCGGCGAGGCGCTCGGCCAGCTCGACGGCCTTCGGGTGGGCGTAGGACCACACCGGGAAGAAGGCCAGCTCCTGGGCCTGCTTGAACGCGGTCTCGGCGAGTTCCGTACGGCCGTGACCGGCCTGGACCACGAACAGACCCGCGAGACCGTCGAGGTAGCGCTTGCCCTTGTCGTCGTAGATGTAGGTGCCCTCACCCCGGACGATGGTCGGGACCGGGGAGTTCTCGTACGAGGACATGCGGGTGAAGTGCATCCACAGGTGGTCGTACGCGGTGCGGCTGAGGTCCTTGGTGCTCACGGTTATCGGGTCCTCACGGTTATCGGGTTCCCCACATGTAGGTCTGCTTCTTCAGCTTCAGGTAGACGAAGCTTTCGGTGGAGCGCACTCCGGGCAGGGACCGGATGCGTTTGTTGATGACGTCCAGCAGGTGGTCGTCGTCCTCGCAGACGATCTCGGCGAGGATGTCGAACGAGCCCGCGGTCATCACCACGTACTCGACTTCCGACATGTCGGTCAGCGCGTCCGCGATCGACTCGACATCGCCCTCGACGTTGATCCCGACCATCGCCTGCCGGCGGAAGCCCACGGTGAGCGGGTCCGTGACGGCGACGATCTGCATCACGCCCTGGTCCAGCAGCTTCTGGACGCGCTGGCGCACGGCCGCCTCGGAGAGCCCGACCGCCTTGCCGATCGCGGCGTACGGTCTGCGGCCGTCCTCCTGGAGCTGCTGGATGATGGCGAGGGAGACGGCATCCAATTGGGGGGTGCCGCCGTTCCTGGACTCGCGGGTGGAGTCCCTCTGGTCTGCGCTTCGACTGGCCACGGCCTCACTGTGCACGAGGTCTCGACAGTTTCGCAAGCCCCGATCGATGAAATTCGTTGTTTAAGACTCCTGGTCGTGCGGATTTCGCAGAAGTCGTGGCGCCGGGGGTGTTGAAAACGTGGGCGCGGCGGCTAGGGTGGGTGTCTCAGTGAGTGGACGGAAAGAACCAGATCAGGAGGCCGGCAGTGAGCACCGAGCTGCGTCGTCTGCGCAACTACATCGACGGTGAGTTCCGGGACGCCGCCGACGGACGGACCACCGAGGTGGTCAACCCGGCGACGGGCGAGGCGTACGCGACCGCGCCGCTGTCCGGCACGGCGGACGTGGACGCCGCGATGGAGGCCGCCGCCCGCGCCTTCCCTGCCTGGCGCGACACCACCCCCGCCGAGCGGCAGAAGGCCCTCCTCAAGATCGCGGACGCGTTCGAGGAGCGCGCCGAGGAACTGATCGCGGCCGAGGTGGAGAACACGGGCAAGCCGATCGGGCTCACCCGCTCCGAGGAGATCCCGCCGATGGTCGACCAGATCCGCTTCTTCGCGGGCGCGGCGCGGATGCTGGAGGGCCGCTCGGCCGGCGAGTACATGGAGGGGATGACCTCGATCATCCGCCGTGAGCCGGTCGGCGTCTGCGCGCAGGTCGCGCCCTGGAACTACCCGATGATGATGGCCGTGTGGAAGTTCGCCCCCGCGATCGCGGCCGGCAACACCGTGGTCCTCAAGCCCTCGGACACCACCCCGGCCTCCACCGTCCTGATCGCCGACATCATCGGCTCGGTCCTGCCCAAGGGCGTCTTCAACGTCGTCTGCGGCGACCGTGAGACCGGTCGGCTGATGGTCGAGCACGACACCCCGGCGATGGCCTCGATCACCGGCTCGGTCCGCGCCGGCATGTCGGTGGCCGAGTCGGCGTCGAAGGACCTCAAGCGGGTCCACCTGGAGCTCGGCGGCAAGGCCCCGGTCGTCGTCTTCGAGGACACCGACATCGCCAAGGCCGTCGAGGACATCTCCGTGGCGGGCTTCTTCAACGCCGGCCAGGACTGTACGGCCGCCTGCCGCGTCCTCGTCCACGAGTCGATCCACGACGAGTTCGTGGCCGCGCTGGCCAAGGCCGCCGAGGACACCAAGACCGGTCAGCCGGACGACGAGGACGTCCTCTTCGGCCCGCTCAACAACCCCAACCAGCTCAAGCAGGTCGAGGGCTTCATCGAGCGGCTGCCCGCGCACGCGCGCGTGGAGGCCGGCGGCAAGCGGGTCGGCGACAAGGGCTACTTCTTCGCGCCGACCGTCGTCTCCGGCGTCAAGCAGGACGACGAGATCATCCAGAAGGAGGTCTTCGGCCCGGTCATCACCGTCCAGTCCTTCTCCGACGAGAACCAGGCCGTGGGGTGGGCCAACGGCGTGGAGTACGCCCTCGCCTCCTCGGTGTGGACCAAGGACCACGCCCGCGCCATGCGCATGTCCAAGAAGCTCGACTTCGGCTGCGTGTGGATCAACACCCACATCCCGCTGGTCGCGGAGATGCCGCACGGCGGCTTCAAGAAGTCCGGGTACGGCAAGGACCTGTCGGCGTACGGCTTCGAGGACTACACGCGGATCAAGCACGTGATGACGTCCCTGGGCGAGTAGAGTTCCGCCGGTTCGGCCGACTTTCGGCTGCAGGTGCGTGGGGCGCGGCCCCGGACGGGTGCACGTTCCCGTCCGGGGCCGCGCTGTGTCACTCTGCTGCTACGAACTCCAGCTCCTGCTCGGTGAGTTGGAGGGTGGCCGCCCGCTCCCAGTCCGCCGTCTGCTCCGGCCGCCGTGCTCCTGCGATCGCCCCCGTGACGCCCCTGCGGGCCAGCACCCAGGCGATCGCCACCGCCCCCACCGTCGTACCGTGCGCGTCCGCGACCGCCCGGAGCCGGTCCACCGTGCGGAGGTTGGTGTCCAGGTTCGTCGTGAAGTCCGGGTGGGTGCGGCGCCAGTCGGCTATCTCCCGGCGCCGGAGACGGAGGCGGGCGAGGCCCTGGGACTGGTCGGCAGCTGGGGACCGGACGGTGTGTGACCGGCGCTGATCGACAAGGTGTCGGACAGCCGGGGGCACGCTCGACGCAGCGTCGATTGCCGGTCCGTGCAGCGGGACGGCATCCTTCCGGGATGCCCCAGACTTCCTCTCGTACGTCGCCGATGTCCCGCCGCTCCCTCCTGCGCGCACTCGGCGGTACCGCCGCGCTCGGTGCCCTGGCCGGCTGTGGGGTGCCCGCCGCCTATGTCGCGCCCGGTGACCGGGCCGTCGCCGACGAGTCCGTGGGCGACAGGAAACTGACGTGGGCGAACTGGCCGTTGTACATCGACACCGACGACCACAACCCCAACCGGCGGCCCACGCTGGAGGCGTTCGAGAAGCGCACCGGGATCTCCGTGGACTACGTCGAGGAGATCAACGACAACGACGAGTTCTTCGGCAAGATCAGCCCGGCGCTGATGAACCATCAGTCCACCGGCCGCGACCTGATCGTCATCAGCGACTGGATGTGCGCCCGGTTCGTGCGGCTCGGCTGGGTCCAGGAGATGGACCGGGCCCACCAGCCGAACGTGGCGAAGTACCTGGACCCGCTGCTCCGTTCGCCCGCCTTCGACAAGGGCCGCCGGTTCTCGGTGCCGTGGCAGTCGGGCATCACCGGCATCGCGTACAACCGCAAGAAGCTGGGCCGCGAGATCCGGCACGTCAAGGACCTCTGGGCGAGCGACCTCAAGGGCCGCGTGACCCTCCTCTCCGGCCTGGACGAGTCCTTCGCCCTCCTCATGCAGGGCAACGGCGTGGACATCACCCAGTGGACGGCGGACGACTTCCAAACCGTCTGCGACGAGGTGGAGCGCGAGGTCCACCGCGGCCAGATCCGCCGCTTCACCGGCAACGACTACACCAAGGACCTGGTCAGCGGGGATGTCCTGGCCTGCCAGGCCTACTCCGGCGACGTCATCCAGCTCCAGGCCGACAACCGCGACATCCGCTTCGTCGTCCCCGAGGAGGGCGCCGAGCTGTGGTCGGACTCCCTGATGATCCCCAACCGGGCCCGCCACAAGGCCAACGCCGAGCGCCTGATCGACTACTACTACGACCCCGCGGTCGCCGCGGAGCTCGCCGCCTGGGTCAACTACGTCTGCCCCGTGCCCGCCGCCCAGGACGTCCTGGCCTCCTCGAAGGACAAGGACACCGCGTCCCTCGCCGACAACCCCCTGATCTTCCCGGACTCCGCCATGCGCAAGCGCCTGGTGATCGCCCGGGACATCACCTCCACGGAGCGGGTGGAGTTCGCGAAGCGATGGAACAAGATCGTGGGGTTGTAGCCGGGTCTCGTTGTCGGTGTGACGAGGATTTTTAGTTGGCACAAAAGAGGAATGGTTGGCACTGCGAGTCGAGCGGATGCTCCACGCGGCGCTCGGCACCCTAGGCTCGTAGGAATGATCAAGGCGTGGGGGCCGTGACGCGTTCGGCGGCGTCCGGATCGAACCGGCCGTTTCCGGCGGTCACGGTGACCTTCATCTGCCGCACCTTCATACCCCCCGACCTCCGAATGGGCATGTACGTCCCCGGCTCAATCTATCGATGGACGACCCCCGCCACCTTCGGATTCGGCTCCTGGCGACGGGAGGCCAGCGGGCGCTCGCGGCGGTACCGGCGCTCCAGCCTGGCCTGCTGGTCGCGGCGGTCGCGGTAGGCCTTGTACGTCGCCGGTGCCGCCCCGGACGACGCTCCTTCGCTGGTTGAGGAAGGCGAGGACGCGCCTCGTCCGCAGTGCGTGTAGAGGAAGAGGACGGCGACTGCGACGAGCCACCAGACGTGGTTTCCGAATCCCAGGACGACCAGGACGACGGTCCCGGACAGGACGATGGTGCCCATGACGGGCCTCCGTAGGCGTGGTCGGTGAGCGGTGCTGCACAACCGGCGGTGCGTTGGGTTGGCACGCCCGGCCGGCGGTGGCCCACGCCTTCCCCTCGTCCGCGCCGATGAACACGCACACCGCCCTCCGCCTGGCGACGCAGCCATCAGGAGCGAGAGCCGGCCATTACCGGAGGCAAGTGTGACTGAGTACCTCCGCCAGCCACTCTGAGCACCGAAGTTGGTCGCTCCGAGCCAAAAACTGAGGGGTTCATCGCTGGGAGTAGGTCCTGCGCCCCAGGCGCGCTTCGCGCCTGCTTGGCTAGGGTCGGTCCTCATGGAGACCACGGGAATCGTTCGTCGCCAGACGGCGGAGCGTATACGCGACGCTCTGGAGCGGCTCGTTACCGAGCGGGATGTATGGGTGTCGACGGCTCACCCTGATCACGGGCCGCACCAGGTGCCGCTGTGGTTCCTGTGGGACGGGCGAGCAGTGTGGATGTGCACCAGCCCCACCTCCGTGACTGCGCGGAACGTTTGTAAAGAGCCGCGCGTGCGCCTGGCGCTACCGGACACCTTCGACGTGGTGCTCCTCCAGGGGGAGGCGGAGTGCTTCCCGGACCAGGAGGTGACCGGAGAGGCAGCGGAGGCGTTCGCCGACAAGTTCGGGTGGGATCCACGCGTGGAAGAGGGTTCCTTTCTGTATGTACGCGTGGTCCCGAGGACTGTGCGCGCTTGGCGCGGCGAGCCGGAACTGCGCGGGAGAGTCATCATGCGCGACGGGATGTGGCTGGAATAACGACCGTCCCTCGCCGACGCGCCTCTCTCGGATCACGATCTACAGCTGGAGTACCAGGCCAGCGCAATCACAGCGTTCGCGAGCTCAATGGCCAGCACCAGGCCAACTCATTGTGTTGGCCGTTGTCAGTGCGTACGCCACGGGTATGCGCGAGGAAGATGAGAACTGCCGCTGGCCAGGGTCGGTCCGTAGCATCGGGCAGCGAACACAGGTGCGTTCGTGCTTGCAGGCAGTCCCGTATGGGCGTCCGCAGGGTTGAGGGCGCGACAGCCAATACGGCCGCGCTAGCCACACACATGAGTACGGATACTCAGACGCCGTGGCGACTGACGCCGATGCGGTACGGCGATCGCCCGGCTACGGTATGAGTCGATCACCGCATGGCGGTACTGCGGACACGGGGGAGGAAACACGCATGGCGTGGGACGAGTGGGACCAGCTCAAAGCAGCCGCGGCCAACGGGCATGGTGCCCATATGCAGTTGAACCATGTGCCGTCGGACCCGGGAGGATCCGGCACTCTGGTGTCGAATAAGCCGGCTTGGTCCAAGGCAGGCCAAGCCGTCGGTTCGCTCAGCGGCTCCATCACCACAGCGCTCGGAAAGCTGACGGACGGGCAGAAGGGCCTTGCCACGGAGACCGGCTGCCAGACGTCCGGGGCTCAGAAGGAAGTCCACGACTCGTGGGATCGCTACGTCAAGGCTGTGAGCGGGCGCTGCGGAAGGCTCTCGGACCTGCTGGACAAAGTCGGCAACGACCTGTTGAAGACCGATGAGTCCGTCAAGGCCGAGATCGGCAACCTCAAGGTGGACTACGCGGATACGCCGGCGGTCGGCGGACAGGACAAGGGGCGGTAACCAGAAGTCATGGACCTTGCAACCCTGAAGGCGCTCGACCCCAAAGAGTTTCTGGACGCGGCCGACGGATACGGCAGCACCAGTGACATGGCCAGCGCGGTCAAGGACCGCATCGAGAACGAGATCTCCGTGGCCATGAGGAACTCTCTCAAGGGTGAGGCCGCGACCGCGGCGATCGGCCAACTGTCGGAGCTGGGGAAGGACTTCCACTACATCCAGATCGAATGCGGACTGGTCAGTACGGCTCTCGAGGCGTTCTCGTACGAGATCGAAGCGGCCAAGAAGAAGCTGCAAGCGGCCATCGACGGCGCGCAGGCGGCGAAGCTCACCGTGAACGCCGACGGCTCGATCACCTATCCGGCGGGCGGGGAGAAGGATACGGACGGAAAGGTTCCCGGGGGCGGCACGGTCAACGGCACGGCGGGCGGCCTGTTCGATGGCATGGTCGCGGCAGTGAGCCGTCAGTCCGCCAACCTCGACCCCAACCCGAACCACCGCCTCGCACTGGAGTACGCGGATGAGATCGCCGGCGCCCTCAAGGAGGCGACGGAGTCCGACGAGAAGTGGGCGCCGAAGCTGCGGGCGCTGAAGGCGGACGATGATCTCACCGTCTCCGACAAGGACCTTGCCGACGCGTCCTCGGACACGAGCGGCGTGCGTGACGCGGGCAAGGAGTACCTCGACTCGCTGCCGCAGCCGCCCAAGAACGGCAAACCGGCGGACAACGCGAAGTGGTGGAAGGGGCTCAGCCCGGAGCAGCAGGCCGCGTGGATCTCCATGCGTCCCGACTCGGTTGGCGCGCTCGACGGACTCCCTGCGACGGTTCGGGATGAGGCCAACCGGACAGTGCTCTCCGAGGCGCACGGTGTCGCACAGGTCAAATACGACGCCTGGTTGAAGGATCACCCTGAGCCCCCGCGGTACCAGGACCATATCAACCTCCACACCGGGGTGAAGCAGGGCAAGGAGACAAACCCGGCCTGGGAGGAATGGGAAGCCGAACGGGAGAAGATGCACAAAGGGATTGGCGGCATGAACGCGATACAGGACCGTTTCGACGCGACGGGAACCAAAGGGCTACCCGAGGCGTACCTACTGGGCTTCAGTGCCGACGGAGACGGCCGCGCGATCATCGCCAACGGGAACCCGGACACCGCGGATCACCAGGCGGTCTATGTGCCCGGTACGACCTCCGATTTGGACAGCATTGGGGGGAACGTCGATCGGATGGTCAATGTCTGGCATGCAGCTCACGACGAAGCGGATGGGAAATCCGTCTCCACAATCACCTGGCTCGGCTACGACGCACCTAACGACGTCGTAAAAGACGCGACTTTCACCCACTACGCATACGATGGCGCACCGGCCTTCGATAAATTCCTCGATGGACTCGACGCATCGCATTCCGGCGATTCGGCAGCGCACCGTACCGTGATCGGCCACTCGTACGGATCGAGCCTCGTGGGCGCCGCGGCCCAGACCGGGGATCTCCACGCCAACGACATCGTCTTCGCGGGCAGTCCCGGCGTGGAGGTTTCCAACGCCGATCAACTGGACGTCCCGAAGGGGCATGTGTGGAACGAGTACGCCGACGGGGACCCGGTGCCAGAGCTCGGCCGCATGATTCATGGCGGAGGTTTCGGGCGTGAAATTCCTGCCGATTCGAGCTTCGGCGCCAACCAGATGGCCACCGACACTGAGGGCCATAGTGCCTACTGGAACGAGCACTCCCTGAGCCTGAAAAACCAGGCCCTGGTAGTCGTCGGGAAATACGACGACGTGAAGGCGGCACCGGAGCCGACCAGGCCGTATACACCGAAGACGCCGTTCGAAAAATAGGAGTGCCGATATACAGGTGCCGGTATGTAGGCGATGACGCGATGACCGACCAGTAGCCCAGCCCGACGGAATAAGGCCCCCTGCTATGAAGGACAAGCTGAGCACCTTTGTGCTCGCCGCGCCCCTTGCACTCATCACTCTCACGGGATGCAGTATGAACTCCGATGAAACCCGGATCGTCGGCACGAGCACCTCAATGGATGCCGCCAATGCCACAGAAAAAGTATCCAGTGGCATATACGACCTGATCGGTGTCAAGGGAAAGGCATCCGACAGTCAGTCAGGGGTCTCGGAGTGCTCGGGGAAAGACCGGGACAAGTACTTCCAGATCTTCCATCCGTGGAGTTTCTACCCGGCCTCGGCGAGCGACCTCGAAAAGGCGATGAAGAACCTCAAGACGGAACTTCCGAAACATGGCTGGAAGATCGTCGAATACGGTCCGGACACCAGCAAGAACAAAAACGTCAACCTGACCGCAGACAACGACAAGAAGAAGGTCGGCGTAAACATCGTTCAGATGCTCAAGAACGATCCACCAAAGCTGAGCCTGACCGTCGTGTCCGGCTGCTACAAGGTCCCGGATGGTCAGAAGGTCCAACACTTCTGATAGAGCGTCTTATCCCGGCGAAGGTGTTTGGTAAGTCCATCGACGATGATGGCGGGGTGTTGGTCAAAGTAGAGGCAGTGCATCCCGACCCACCACTGCCGGAAGGCGTCGACGGGTCGTGGGTCGAGGTCCGTGTGGCACAGGACCACGTCACCGTCTGGCTCTACGAGTCCGACTGCTGGCGGACGATCAGGTGCTGAGCCGGATCGGTCCCGTCGGCGGTGTATTCGTCGAGGTTCATCAGTCATCCTTGGCCGGGCCAGGGAACCTGCACGGGGCGGGGAACATGACGATATGGGGGCTGGTCGTAGAGACGACCAGGAGTGCCGGCGACCGTAAGCACATCGAGGCCGACGTGATCGCGCATGTCTCCGGGTCTCGTGCCGACGCACTCGCGGAGTTGGAGCGGCGGGCTCGGAGCTACTCCCCCGAGCACCCCAGAAGTCCCAGGCGCCGTCGGCTTCTTCGGGACGGGGACGGGTTCCTGCTCGTCGTCGACGGGGCGTGGCAGTCCTTCGCCACCCGGTTCACGGTGGCGGAGCTGCTGGAGGACTCCGCCGCGCCCGTCGTCCCGGAACCGGTGGACGCCCCGAGCGGGCCCGATGCCGCAGCGGAGGAGCAGGTCGGTCACGTCGACCAGGTGGAGCGGTACCCGGACGGAGTGCCGGTCAAGCCGGCCTGGCTGGGACGCGACGACCTGTCCTGAGAGGCGGGCCCCGGCGGCGCCCGGCAATGACGACAGCCGGGGGTCGGCCGAGCGCCGATCTCACGGCCGCGACGGCGACGGCTGATTGACGCATGGTTGAGGATGTCCCCTTGCTCCTACGATGGAAGCCACCGTCGGGGGAGGGTGGACGTGACGAGCAGTACACCGCAGGGAGCCGGGCGCCGGCTGGAGGATGCGATCGCCTGGGCGGTCCGGAACGCGGACGGGATCGTCGCGATCGCCGTCGCCCTCGTCGTCGGGCTGATGGACGTCCTCAATCAGAACATGGACACCAACATCGTCTCGGGCGCCACCCTGCTGGTGCTCGCGGCGCTGGTGTACGGCTCCCTCACCGAACGTCGCCGCCGCATGGCCGACATCCGCGCCGCGACCGCCGGGACGAGCCGGGCCATCGAGGACCTGGCGATGGTGCGCACCCTCTCCGGCGCCGAGGTCGCCCTCGCGCACGAGCGGGCCCGGCGCACCACCACCCGCTGGGTGTTCAAGGGCGGCACCGGTACCTACCTGCGCGCGGTCACGCTGCCCGAGTGCGTGCTGGAGGCACAGCGGCAGCGGCGCTCCCTCAGCATGAAGATCGACATCGTCAATCCCGCCGACGAGCAGGTGTGCGCCGCCTACGCGCGGTTCCGCAGCACCTTCGGTTCCGGCCCCGGTGACGCCGAGTGGACCGTCGAGCGCACCCGCAAGGAGGCGTACGCCACCGTCGTCGCCGCGAGCTGGCACCGGCAGCGGCTGGACACCCTGGAGGTCGACGTCCATCTGTCCTCCGTCGCACCGGCGTTGCGGTTCGACCTCTCGGACAGCTGCCTGATCATCACCCAGGACGACCCCAGCCGGGTCGGCCTCTGCGTGGAGCACGACCGCCCGCTCTACGACTACTACGTCACCGAGCTGCACCAGAGCCGGGAACAGGCCGTCAAGCTCGACCTGCGCGAGGCCGTCCCGCTCGCCGACGAACCGACCGTCGACGAGGTCAGACGCCTGCTCGACCGGCTCGGCCTGCCGCTTCCGCCGAGCTTCACCGACCGGGACGTCGGCGACATCATCGACAAGGCGCTGCGCGCGGAGAACCCGTACCGCAGGTGAGCGAGCGCCGTGTTCCGGCCACGGGGAACCAAGGGGACCCAGGGTGACCGAGGGGGAAGGACCATGGACTACCCGGCCCTGGAACGGGCCGCCCGGCGGTACGCCACCGCCGAGCTGACACGACACGCCGCATCGGAACTCGACCTGATCGTCTCCGGCCGCCGCACCCTGCGCGCGGTACGCCATCCACTGGGGTTCGTCTGCCTGCCCATCCTGCGCGACGGCGCCGACGGTGTCTGCGTCCACGTCTTCGGCACACCGGAGGCGCAGCCCGACGACTCCGTACCCCAAGTGCACTGCCACAGCTGGGACTTGACGAGCACCGTGCTGTACGGGCAACTCGACAACCGGCGGGTGTACATCGACGACGACCCCGGCGACCCCACCCACCGGGTCTTCGAAGTGCTCAGCGACCCGTCCGGCGTGGACGAACTACGGCCCACCGAACGGCTGGTGCGCTGCCGGTCCGGCGTGCGCCAGACCAGTGCGCGGGGTCAGAGCTACGCCCTCCCGGCGGGTGAATTCCACACCAGTGTGGTGCCGGAAGGCCGCCCCACCGCCACCCTGGTCCTGGGCCGGACCCTGCCCGGCCGGGTGGACCTCTCCCTGGGCCCGCCGTCCGCCCCGGGGCACCGCATGGTCCGCCGGACCTGCGACGCGACCCAGACCGCCCGGATCGCTCGGGCCGCCCTCAGGAGGATCCATGAGCCCGAACCCTGACCCCCGGTCCTCGCCGGCCGGTTACGACGCCGAGCACCGTATCGCCGTCGGCGCCGCCGAGGAGGCCGGGGCGCTGCTGCGGTCCCGCTTTCCCGACGGCTTCGCCGCCCGGCCCAAGGGCCAACTCGGGGACGTGGTCACGGACTTGGACGTGGCCGCTGAGCGACTGGTGGTCGGACGGATCCGGGACCGCTTCCCGCGCGACCGGATCCTCGCGGAGGAGTCCGGTGAACTGGTGGGGGACGGCGGGGGCCGCACCTGGCTGATCGATCCGCTCGACGGCAGCAACAACGTGGTGATCGGGCTGGCCGTGTACGTCGTCGGCATCGCGTTGTGTGTCGATGACACGCCGGTGGTGGGGGTCGTCCACGACCCGATGACCGGCCGTACGTGGTCCGCGCTGCGGGGCGGTGGGGCCCACGGTCCGACCGGACGGCTCGCCGCCCCCGCGCATGGCCGCCCGCTCGCCGCCGCAGGTCCGTTGCTGGCCTGGACCCAGGGTCACGCCGTCTCCCGCGACGACCCCCTCGCCTGCTCCCTCAGGCACGCCCTCGAACTCCGCTCCCGGCGCCTGCTCCAGCTCTGGGCACCACTGGTGGCCTGGGCGATGCTGGCCCGGGGCGACATCGACGGCTTCGTCGGCTACCGCGCGGAGGCGATCGACCTGCCCGCCGGTGCGCTGCTCGCCCGCGAGGCCGGCATCTCCCTACGGCACCTCGACGGCGCGGAGTTCGGCGGCGGTTACGGCGGCCCGGACACCGGGCGCTCCTTCGTCGCCGGGCGCCCGGAACTCCTGCCGCACCTCCTCGACCTCGTCAGCCCTTTTTCTCCCGGCACCGAGGACACTCACACGGCGGAAACCGCCCCGACAGGCCCAACGGCGCGGCGTTCTTCGACGGCCGGTACGTCACCCTGGGCCCCCACGTCCGGCCAACGTCCCGGGAGACCCTCAGCGTGAGGAACACCCCGACGTAGCCGTCTTCTTCGTCGTGCATTGCAGCGCCTTTCACTATCCATGGCGATCGATGCACAGGTGAAGGGTGGCCATCGAGGACAATCCGATCTCGCGGGTGCGGTACGGGGAGGAACTCAGGGACGGAGGGAGGCGGCGGGTCTCACGCAGGAGGAGTTGGGCCAACGTGTCGCGATGTCCCGCACACACATCGCCCATATCGAGGCGGAGCGGCGGAGGCCGGATGCGGAGGACGCGCGGCGGCTGGACCGGGAGCTCGCCACGGATGGGTTCTTCGAGCGGTTCCTGCCGGCGCTGGACGGCAGGAAGGTGGCGGAGCACTTCGCAGAGGCCGCAGAGCTGGAGAGTCAGGCCGTGGCCGTCAAGCAGTACGCGGGTGTGCTGGTGCCTGGTTTCCTCCAGACGCCGGATTACGCCCGCGAGGTGCTCAGTTCCGGTCACCCGGCGAAGCGCGATGTGAAGCGTGACAGTCTGCTCGTCACCCGCCTGGTCGGCGTTCCTCGGTGCCCTGCAGGCGAACGGCTAGCGCGTCACGGCCAGCGCAGCCACCGCCGCCGCCACCGCGCACGCCGCCAGTACCGCGCCGGTCCCCATCAACCGGCGGACCGGCACCCGGACGCCGTACGCATGGCACCGCTCGTACCAGAGCAGCGTGGCCAGGGACGCCCATGGTGTGATCACCGGCCCGGCGTTCGTGCCGACCAACAGGGCAAGGAGCTGGTCGTGGTTGCCCACGGGGACGGCCGCCTCCCCGGCCAGATAGACCGGCAGGTTGTTGAGGGCGTTGGACAGGCCGCCGCCGACCGCCGCCGCACGGAACAGGCCGAGTGTGCCGCCGTCGGTGCCGACCGCCGAGGCCAGCAGATGGTGCAGCCCGTGCGCGTCGAACGTCTCGACCACCAGGAACATGCCCGGCACCATCACCAGCAGCCGCCAGGGTACGAGCGACAGCCTGAGTGCGGACCGCTGCCGTACCCCGAACGCGACCACGGCGACCAGCGCCGCCGTGCCGGACGCCATCCACAGCGGCACGTCGGCCACCAGGATGGCCAGCAGAAAGCCGGCGCAGGCGAGTGCGCAGGCCCGGAACAGCACCGGGTCGGCGGGGCGGTGCACAGCGGGCGGAACATAGCGGTCGGCGGTGTCCGCCCGTACGTCCGCCGCTCGTGCCGCACCCGGGCCCGACACCGCCATGTCCGGCATCAATCCGGACCCGTCCACCACCGGCCCCCCACGCCGCCCCCGCCGCCAGAAGAACAGCCACAAACAAGCCATCGTCACGGCCAGCGCAGCGAGTTGCGGTGCCCACATCCGGCCCGCCAGGCCCAGCGGGGACAGCGCGACCCGGTTGGCGGCCAGCAGGTTCGTCAGGTTGGACACCGGTAGGAGCAGGCTCGCCGTGTTGGCGAGCCATACCGTCGTCATCGCCAGCGGCACCGGCGCGATGCCCACCCGGGAGGCGAGCGCCAGCATCACCGGAGTCAGCAGGACGGCCGTCGTATCGAGGTTGAGGGCGATCGTCGTGACCGACGCGAACAGCACGCACAGCAGGAACAACAGCGGATAGCTGCCCCTCCCCGCCCGCGCCACCCGTGCCGCGATCACATCGAACACCCCGGCCCCGCTGGTCAGTTCGGCCAGCACGATGACCGTGCCGAGGAAGGCCAGCAGTGGGGCGATACGGGTCATCGCGTCGGACGCGGAACCCGTCGGAAGCAGTCCCGTGGCCACGCACAGCAGTCCGGTCGCCAGCAGACCGATCGCCACCCGGTCGAGGACATGCAGACGCAGCAATAAGGCACGCACGGTTGGAAGGGTCGCACGTTTGTGCGGCGCTGTGACCAGGGCGCTGTCGAACGCCTGGAAACGACCGGTGTTCGCCTCTCTTTTCACGGCATCATTCAATACATGGTGGCTCGACAGAACATCCCGGGGGACACCGGGCCATTGGACTTCTTCATCAGCTACTCACCCGCCGACGAACGCTGGGCGTCCTGGATCGCCTGGATGCTGGAGGAGGCCGGGTACCGGACGGTCCTGCAGGCCTGGGACTTCGTGCCGGGCACGAACTTCGTCGACTTCATGGACCGGGGCGTGAGCGAGTCCGCCGCCGTCATCGCCGTACTGTCCAGGAACTACGAGCGGTCGCGGTACGGGCGGATGGAGTGGCAGGCCGCCCTGCGCGCCGACCCGGACGCGCCGGAGCGGCGGCTGATCACCGTGCGGGTCGAGGACATCCCCGTGGAGGGGCTGCTCGCCACCATCACGTATGTGGACCTGGTGCCGGTCACCGATCCGGCGGCGGCCCGGGAGCTGCTGCTCGCGCGGGTCCGGCAGGCCCTCGACGGGCGGGCCCGGCCCAGCCTGGCGCCCGGTTACCCGGGGGGTGCGAACGGCCGTCCCGCGGCAGTCGCCCCGGCGGCGCCGAGTCCCGGGCGGCCGCTGGGCGGGCCCGGGTGGGCGGGGCGCCGTAGACCCGCCGCGCCGCCGTCGTACCCGCGGGTGTCGGGAGCGGTCCGCGAGCAGGACGCGGTCACCGTGCTCCAGCTGGCGGGGCCCGCCTTCGGCCGGGGGCAGGAGCCCGCCGAGCTGCAGGCGGCCATCTGGGGCGATCTGGTCGAGCTGGCGGACTCCGGCGCGCCCTCGCCCGATCTGCTGGTCGTCACCGGGGATCTCACCGCCTCCGGCAGCCGGCGCGAGTTCGAGCAGGCCCTCGCCTTTCTCACCGGGCTGCGGGCGCTGCTCGGGCTGGAACCGCACCGGGTCGCCCTCGTCCCCGGCGGCCAGGACGTCAACCAGGCCGCCTGCCAGGCCTACTTCAGCACGTGCGAGGCCGACGAGATGCCGCCCCGACCGCCGTACTGGCCCAAGTGGCGGCACTTCGCCCGGCTGTTCCAGGAGCTGTACCAGGGGCTCGACGTCGTCTTCGACAGCGACCAGCCGTGGACCCTCTTTCCCGTGCCGGAGCTGCACACCGTGGTCGCGGGGCTCAACTCCTCCATGGCGTACAGCCATCGGCGCGACGACCAGTACGGGATGGTCGGGCGAGAGCAGGCCGCCTGGTTCGCGCAGGCGCTGCGGTCCCATGAGACCGAGGGGTGGCTGAGGATCGGGGTGGTGCGGCACTCGCCGGGTGCCGCCCGTGTGGCCGCCCCCGGTGTGCGCCGCGCCGGGACGGCCGCCCTGGACGGCGCCGGTCCGCTACGGGACACCGATGTGCTGACCCGGCTGACCGGGCCGCGGCTGCATCTGCTCCTGCACGGTCCCGCCGAGCCCGGCGCGTCGCTGCCCGACCTGGCCACCGCCTCCGGCGAGGTGCCGGTGATCGGCGCCGGGCGGCCCGGTGCGCACCAGCTGGTGCGGGTCGGCCGGGAGGGGCTGGCCGTCTGGCGGGGGCCGGGGGAGCCGCGGCGTCGGGCGGTCCAGTGGCGGCGGGCCGACCGGGCCTTCGGCGTTCAGGCAGCGCCCGCCGACGACCGCGACGGCACTCCCGTGCCCGCCGCCGAGCCCGAGCCGCGCGCCGTGCAGACCCCCGCCGAGATACTGCTCGCCCGGGTCGCCGAGGTCTGCCGCACCCGGCACGAGGGCGCCCAGATCCGCCCGGTGGACGGGCCGGTGCCGCAACTGCTCGTCACCTGGAGCCAGTCGGGCTTCGTGCGGCAGCAGCGGGTGGCGGTCCACGCCGGCACCCCGACCGCGCAGGACGTCGACCGGTTCGTGGCCCTCGTGCACGCCGCCGACGCCGAGGCGGAGGCCGAACTCGTGCACGACGGGCCGCCGCCCGCCCGGGAGCTGCGCGACGCGGCCCGCCGGCGGGGCGTGCGGGTGCGCAGCTTCACCGAGTTCCAGGGGCTGCTGGACCTGCGCGGCTATGTCGCCGGGCAGAGCGAGCGGCTGCGCACCGATCCCCGCTATCCCCCGGGTATGTATCTGCCGCAGCGGTACCGGGAGGTGGAGCGTCTCGACGCCGAGGACCGCGACGGGCTGGTCGACGAGATGCTGCGGCTGCTCGACTCGGACCAGGGGCGCTTCCTGCTGCTCCTCGGCGACTTCGGGCACGGCAAGACCTTCGCGCTGCGCGAGCTGGCCCGCCGGATCCCCGGCGAACTGCCGCACCTCGTCCCGCTGTTGATCGAGCTGAACGCCCTGGACCGGGCCTATTCGTTCGAGGGTCTCGTCGCCGCGCACCTCGCCGCCCACGGTGTCGACAACATCGATCTGCGGGCCTTCCGCTACATGCTCCAGCAGGGGCGGATCGTGCTGCTCTTCGACGGCTTCGACGAACTCGTGAACCAGGTGACGTACGACCGCGCCGCCGAGCGGCTGCAGGTGCTGCTGGACTCCGCCGTGGACAGCGCCAAGATCGTGGTGTCCAGCCGTACCCAGCACTTCCGCTCCCAGGGCCAGGTGCTCACCGCGCTCGGCGAACGCGTCGGGCTGCTCCCGCACCGCCGGGTGCTGGCCGTCCAGGAGTTCAGCCCGCGGCAGATCCGCGCCTACCTGGTCAACCGCTACGACGGCGACGACCGCGCCGCCGACCACCGGATCCGGCTGCTGGACGCCATCCCCGACCTGCTCGCCCTGTGCCGCAACCCACGGTTGCTCGGTTTCGTCGCCGACCTGGACGACGACCGGCTGCGCGCGGTCGCCGGCGCCGGGCGCGCACTCAGTCCCGCCGGGCTGTACGAGGAGGTGCTCACCGCCTGGCTGGGCTTCGAGGCGCAGCGCGGCAGCGGCAGCCCCGGCCGGGCGCCCGGGCTCAGCCTGGGCCAGCTGTGGGACGCGGTCACCGCGCTCGCCCTGCGGCTGTGGGAGAGCGGCCAGGACTCGCTGCGGCTCGACGAGCTGACCGATGTCGCCGAGACCCTGACCGGGCTCGCGGACGCCCGGCTGTCGGTGCCGCAGACCGCCCACGCCATCGGCTCCGGCAGCCTGCTGGTGCGCAGCGACGACGGTGTGTTCCGGTTCATCCACGGCTCGGTGGTGGAATGGCTGGTCGCCCGGGAGTGCGCCCGCAGGATCACCGACGGCGACAGCGGTCTGCTCGGCCGGCGCCAACTCAGCCAGCTCGCCGTGGAGTTCCTGTGCGACCTCGCCGACCACCGGATCTGCCAGGCGTGGGCCGAGCGGGAGCTGTCCGGGACCTCCTCGGACACCGCGGCGGACGCCGCCCGCGCCAACGCCGTGAAGATCCTCAGCCGGCTCCGCGTGCCCGCCCACACCGATCTGCGCGGCGCCGCCCTGGCCGGGGAGGACCTGTCCCACCGCGACTTCTCCGGCGTGGACCTCACCCGCGCCGACCTCACCGACGCCCGGCTGGTCGGCGCCAACCTCTCCGGCGCCGTGCTGCGCGGCGCCCGCCTGGTCGGCGCCCGGCTCGACGGCGCCGATCTGACCGGCGCCGACCTGCGCGGCGCCGACCTCAGGAGGGCCCGGCTGATCGGCACCGACCTGACCGGTGCCCGGGTCGAGGGCGGCCGGTGGCGGCGGGCGGCGCTGATCGCGGCGACCACCGGCCCCCTGGACCGCAGCCCCGAGCTGGCCACCGCGGCGATCGCGCCCGGCATGGCCGTCGACTCCGGCTTCCGGCCCTCCGCGGTCGGTGTGCCGTACGGCTTCGACATGCGCACCAGCCGGCTGCCCGAACCCATCTCCTACAGCCCCGACGGCGAACTGCTCGCCGTCGGCAGCGAGGACGGCGGCGTCCTGGTCTGCGAGGCCGCCACCGGCATCCCGCTGCGCACCCTGCAGGGCCACACCGGCCGGGTCTACGCCGTCAAGTTCCGCGGCCGCGTCCTGGCCACCGGCAGCTCCGACGGCACCGTACGCCTGTGGGACCCGGTCTCCGGCCGCTGCCCGCACCGGCTGGAGATCCACGCCGACGGCGTCTGGCCGGTCGTCCTCGACGCCGAGGGCGCCCTGCTGGCCACCGGCGACGCCGACGGCGTGGTCACCGTCTGGGACACCGCCTCGGGCACCCCGCTGCACCGGCTGCCCGGCCACTGCGCGCCCGTCTACACCGTGGCGTTCGGGCCGGGTGACAGCATCCTGGTCACCGGGGACGCCTCCGGCGCCGTACGCCTGTGGGACCTGGAGAGCGGGCGGCGGACCGGCGAACTGCCCGGCCACCGCGGCGCGGTGTACCGGGCGCGGTTCAGCCCGGACGGCACCCTGCTGGCCACCACCGACCAGGGCGACGACCGGGACGGCGGCACGGTCCGGGTGTGGGACCTCGCCACCGGCACCCCGCGGCACGAGTTCACCGGGCACTCCGGCCGGGTCTACACCCTGGACTTCCACCCCGGCGGCGCCCTGCTGGTCACCGGGGACACCGAAGGGGAGGTACGGCTGTGGGACCTGGCCGGCGGGCGCTGTGCCGGGCTGCTCGGTGGCTGCCGCGGGGCCGTGTACCAGGTGCTGTTCGACCCCGACGGGGGGCTGCTCGCCGCCGGGGACAGCGCCGGGGTGGTCCGGGTGTGGGGGGTCGACCCGGAGGCCGACCCGGTCGCGGCGCCGCTGCACCGGCAGCCCGCCGAGCACCGCGGCTCGGTGTGGGTGTGCAAGTTCCGTCCGCACGGCGACACACCCGTCCAGGGCCCCGGCGCGCTGCTGGTGACCGGCGGCAACGAGGGTGTCGTACGGCTGTGGGAGCCGGCCACCGGCCAGGGCCGGCGCATCCTGCGCGGCCACGGGCGGCGCGTCGGCACGCTGTCCTTCAGCGCCGACGGCTCGATGCTGGCGGCGGGCGGCAACGACGGCGTGGTCCGCGTGTGGGACGCCACCTCCGGCCGCCGGCTGCGGGAACTCACCGGCCAGAGCGACCGCCTGGTGTCGGCGGCGTTCGGCCCGGCCGGGCCCCTGCTGGCCACCGCGAGCAGTGACGGCGACCTCTATCTGTGGAACGCGGCCACCGGCGAGTACCAGCGCGAACTGGACGTCGAGACCGACCATGTGTGGGCGGAGGCGTTCAGCGCCGACGGCGAACTCCTGGCCACGGCCAACGACGACGACACGGTCCGACTGTGGTATCGCGCCACCGGGGCGCATGTCGCCACCATCACCGAGCACTACGGCCGGGTCCGCGCGATCGCCTTCCGGTCCGAGGGCACGGCCCTGGCCACCGGCTGCGACGACCGCAAGCTGCGGATCTGGGACATGGACGGCCGCCGCATCACCGCCGAACTCGCCGGCCACGACGACCGGGTGTACGCCGTGGCCTTCGCGCCCGACGGCTCCTGGCTGGCCAGCGCCTCCTGGGACGGTACGGCGGTGATCTGGCGGAACGGCGAGATCGGCCACCGTCTCACCGGCCACACCGGCAAGCTCTGGACGGCGGCGGTGCATCCGTCGAGGCCGCTGCTGGCGACGGCGGGCGACGACCGGACCGTCCGCCTGTGGAACCCGGACACCGGCCGGGAGACGGCTCGGCTGAGGGGCCACACCGGCCGGATCCTCGCCGTGGCCTTCAGCCCCGACGGCTCGCTGCTGGCCAGTGGCGGCGAGGACGGCACCGTACGGCTGTGGAACGTGCCCGCCGACGGCCCGGCCACCCTGCGGGTCACCCTGGTCGGCATGCCCGGCGGCTGGGCGGCGCTGTCCGCGTCCGGCGGCTACAAGTACGAGGGAGACGTCACCGGCGAGTTCTGGCACGCGGTCGGCATGTGCCGCTTCGAACCGGGCGAGCTGGACGGTCATCTGCCGGGCATGTGGCAGGTGCCGCTGGACGACCCGCTGGAGTAGGGGAGGGGGGAGGAGGGGAGGGAGTGGAGGGGTCTTTTTGAACGCGTTCAAATCTGGGCGTACGCTCCTCCCATGAGCGACAGAGCCGCCCTGCTCAAGGGCATTCGCGTCTGGCTGGTCTCCTTCGTGGTGTGCCTCGTCCTCAGCGGGGCCACCGCCTTCCCCCTGGTGCACGAACTGCGCTGGACCGAGAGCGCGTTGCGCGCCCTGTCCGTGCCGGACCGACTGCCCGGGCTGATGGCCTGGATCTCCCGGGTGCGGGACGGGCTCGACACCGCCGACGCCGACTACCCGTTCCTGCTCTACGGCACCGACTGGCTGGCCTTCGCCCACCTGGTCATCGCCGTCGCCTTCTACGGGCCGTACCGCGACCCGGTCCGCAACATCTGGGTCGTCGAGTTCGCGATGATCGCCTGCGCCGGGATCGTCCCGCTCGCCCTGGTGTGCGGACCGATCCGGGGCATCCCCTTCTGGTGGTCGCTGATCGACATGTCCTTCGGGGTGTTCGGGGCCGTTCCGCTGTACGTCGTACGGCGGAAGATCAAGCGGCTGGAGGCGCTCACGGCTGCTTGAGGGCCGCCAGCACGATCCGCTGGGCCACCGGGTTCGTCTCCTCTCCCTTGGCGTCGGTCGAGTTCACTGAGTACACGAGGGTGCGGCTCAGGTCCCGGGTCGCGGCGATCGCGGTGCTGTAGCCGTAGCGGGCACCGGACTTGACCCAGTACACCCTGCCCTCGTACACGAACCGCTGCAGCCCGGCGGCGTAGCTCGCCTCGCCCTCCTTGACCTTCGGTACCGTGAACATCTCCCGCAGTTGCGGCTCGGGCACGATCCGGCCTCGGAACAGTGCCGTGACCAGCCGTTCCAGGTCCCCGGTCGTGGAGATCATGTCGCCGGCGGCCCAGCGGTCGGACTGGTTCCACTCCGTGACGTCCACGAACTCCACGGTCCCGTCGGCGCGGGTCACCTTCTGGTAGCCGTGGTTGTGCGGGCCGTGGATGCACGGGTCGGTCCCCGGGAAGTACGTGCGATGCATGCCGGCAGGGCGCAGGACCAGCCGGGTGGCCTCTTCGGCGTACGAGTGCCCGGTCACCTTCTCGATCAGCATGCCGAGGACCGTGTAGTTGATGTTCAGGTAGTCCTGGCGGTCGCCCGGGTCGAACTCCGGGCCCTTCGCCACCGCCGAGGCCACCACCTGGGCAGGGGTGAGGGTGTCGAAGCGGTGCGCGTACTGGTCCTGGAAGTCGTCGCCCCAGCCGTCGCCCGCCTGGATGCCGCTGGTGTGGTTGAGCAACTGCCGTACGGAGACGGGCTTGAAGGCCGGGGTGAGCAGTCCGGGGAGGTAGTGCTGGACCGGGGTGTCCAGGTCGACCCGGCCTTCGGCCGCCAGGCGCAGCACGGTTGCCGCCGTCACCACCTTGGTGGTCGAACCGGCCCGGAAGACGGCGTCCGGGTCCGCCGCCCGGCCGCTCGCCAGGTCGTGCACGCCCGCACTGCCTCGCCAGCCGCCGTCGCTGCCGCCGACCCGGACCAGCGCCGCGGTGGCGTCCGCATCGGGCAGCCCGGCGAGCGCGGCGCGCAGCGCGTCGGCGTCCGTGCCCGCCGACGCGGCCCTCCCGGCCACCGGAGCGGGCGCGGCGGAGGCGGGTACGGCGAACGCGGGTGCGGCCAGCGGGCCGGCGCCCAGGGCGAGGACGAGACCGGCGGCCAGGAGGGTCGAGCGGCTGGCGTGGCGCATGCGGGGCTCCTTGAGGACTTCGAGTTGCGGCGGTGAAGAGACGTGATCATCCTCTGGCGCCGCGCCCTCGCCCGGATCGTCGCCGAGGAGGGTGCCCGACCCTTGTGTCACCCTTGGCAAATCCCCTCGGCGGTAGGTGGGTTGTACGGGATCGCCCCTACGGGAGAGGCGGGCGGATCGCCGTCGGGCAAAAAACTGTTATCGCCGCCCTCTCCGTCCCGTCTCCGCGTACGCCACTGTTTCCTCACGCACGGAGCCACCCCACATGCCCACCCCCACCCACAAGCGCGCCAACAAGCACCGCCTCAGCCGCCGGGGCCTGTTCACTCTCGGCGGCGGGCTCGCGGCGGCCGGAGCCCTCGGCGGTGGGATCGCCGCGTTCTCCGGCGCCGGGGCCGACGCGGCCCAGACCGCGCCGGCGAAGCAGGGGGCGTTCGCCCGCCCCGGCATGCTGCACAACGCCGGCGACCTGCACCGCGCCAAGGTCCGCGTCGCCGCGGGCCGGGGCCCCTGGCCGGCCGGCCGGCAGCGGCTCACCGCCAATCCGCACGCGCAGAGCACCTGGCAGGCCCGCCCGCAGGCCACCGGCTACCGCGGAACGGGTTCCGGGCAGGACTACCGCATCCTCTACAACGACATCCACGCCGCCCACCAGAACGCCCTGCGTTGGCGGATCGGCGGCACCAGGGCCAACGGCGACACCGCGGTCGCCGTCCTCAACGCCTGGTCGGACTGGCAGATCTCGCCGCAGTACCGGTCCGGGAGCCTGGTCATGCCGGCCTGGACCGGCCTGAGGGGCAAGCTCTTCCACGTGGCCTCGAGCGGCGGCCGCCGCATGGACGACCCCCTCGGCACCGACCCCGCCGTCACCGGCATGGGCAACCCGTCCGCCGGCTACGACGTGCTGCCCCCGGCACCCAGCAGATGTGGCAGAACGAGTACTTCCACCTCGACGGGACCGTCACCCTCACCGTGAACGAACGCGGCGCCGACTACGGCCTGAGCGTGTTCCCGACGACCTGGGCCGCGGTCGAGAAGGACCTCACGACCGGTCCCGCCCAGGGCGCCATCCGCTACGGCCTGGTCCGCGACACCGGCAAGGACTCCGCGCCCGTCCCGCAGTACCTCACCCGAGCCACCCCGGCCGACGCGTCGACGGTGCCTCAGCGCTCACGGGTGTAGTGCTCCTGCGCGGCCATCCCGACGCTGGGCGGCGAGTCGGGGTGCGGGCGCGCTGAGGGAGGGGCCGGTCGAGGTGTGCTGAGCGAGAGCCAAGCCAGCACGGCATCCTCCAAACCATGGGGATCGCCGGTTGCTAACGGCTGCCCGTGCCGCCGATGCCGCCGCCGTTGCGCAGGGCGTGCAGGACGTCGACCCGGTTCGTGGTGATCGAGTCGACGCCCAGGTCCAGCAGGCGGCTCATCGAACGGCGGGTGTCCGGGGTCCAGACGGACAGCAGATAGCCGTCGTGGTGGACCCGCGCCGCCAGCTCCCGGCTCACCAGGGCGAAGCGGTAGTTGAGCCAGCGCGGGCGGACCACGTCCAGCAGCGCGGGCCGGGGCGGGGCGAGGCTCGTCCAGGTCAGCGCGATCTCGGCGGCCGGGTCGGCGGCGCGGACGGCGAGCATCGCCTCCGCGCCCGCGCAGTAGTAGACGCGGTCCTGGGCCCCGCCCTGCCGGACCACGTCCATGACCCGGTCCACCATCCGCCGCTCGACCCGCCCGCACAGGTCCACCATCACCCGGCAGTCGCCGGTCGCGGCCAGCGTCTCCGCCAGCGTCGGCACACCGCCCGCCGTGAGCCCGCGCACCTCCTCCGCGGACAGCGCGCCGAGCGGCCGGCCGAGTTCCCACAGCCGCTCCAGCGTCTCGTCGTGCAGCAGCACGGGGACGCCGTCGCGGGTGAGCCGTACGTCGATCTCGACCGCGTCCGCGCCCCGGTCGAGCGCAGAACGCAGCGAGTCGATGGTGTTCTCACGGACACGGTAGGGGTCGCCGCGATGGGCCACGGCGGTCACGGTCTGCATGACCCCCATTGTGGGGGCGCCCCCTTGTGGGCCGTGTCAGGAGACGAGCCAGGTACTGGTGTACGTGTCGATCTCCGCCGCGATCCGGGCCTTGCCGGCGGCGTCCAGGAACGACGCCTCCACGGCGTTCTTCGCGAGGTCGGCGAGGCCCCGCTCGTCCAGGTCGAGCAGCCGGGCGGCCACCGCGTACTCGTTGTTGAGGTCGGTGCCGAACATCGGCGGGTCGTCGGAGTTGATCGTCACCAGCACCCCGGCCCGGGTGAATTCCTTGATCGGGTGCTCGTCCAGGGTGCGAACCGCGCGGGTGGCGATGTTCGAGGTCGGGCAGACCTCCAGCGGGATGCGCCGCTCGGCGAGATGGGCGAGCAGCTTCGGGTCCTGCGCGGAGCTGGTGCCGTGCCCGATGCGTTCGGCGCGCAGTTCGTTGAGCGCGTCCCACACGGTGTCCGGGCCCGTCGTCTCGCCGGCGTGCGGGACCGAGTGCAGACCGGCGGCTATGGCCCGGTCGAAGTACGGCTTGAACTGCGGCCGGGGCACGCCGATCTCGGGCCCGCCGAGCCCGAACGACACCAGTCCCTCCGGCCGGATCCGGTCGTCGGTGGCCAGCCGTGCCGTCTCCTCGGCGGACTCCAGCCCCGCCTCGCCGGGAATGTCGAAGCACCAGCGCAGTACGGTCCCGAACTCGGCCTCGGCCGACTTGCGGGCGTCCTCGATCGCCGCCATGAAGCCCAGCTCGTCGATGCCGCGCCGGGTGGAGGAGAAGGGGGTGACGGTCAGCTCGGCGTAGCGCACCTGCTGCCTCGCCAGGTCGCGGGCGACCTCATAGGTCAGCAGCCGGATGTCCTCGGGGGTGCGGATGAGATCGACGACCGACAGATATACGTCGATGAAGTGCGCGAAGTCGGTGAAGGTGAAGTAGTCGGCGAGGGCCTCGGGGTCCGTCGGCACCTTGGAGTCGGGGTGCCGGGCGGCCAGTTCCGAGACGATGCGCGGGGAGGCGGAGCCGACGTGGTGCACGTGCAGTTCGGCCTTGGGCAGTCCGGCGATGAAGGTCCGCAGATCGCGGTCGGCCGTGCCGACGGCGGGTACGGAACTGTCGGTCATGGGGTCCTCCCCGAGCAGGGCGCCGGCGGCCCGGTGCGGGTGCGGCGCGGGTGATCGGCTGATCGTGGTACGGACGACATCGTAGGTGTGCGGCGAGTGCGGACCGCCCAGCGGAGGGCCGGTGCCAGCGCCGGGTGTGGTCCGAGGGGTGGGGGCGTGGGGTGATCGGGGCGGGGGCGCCCGGTCGGCGGGTCGGTCACGTGGCGGAGGTGCTGTCTGTGGATGTCTGTGGATGTGCCTGCCGGGGTCCGGCGTCGGGGCTCTGGTGACCTTGGTGGGGCCGGGCCGCGGGGGCGCGGCGGCGAGGCCTTAGCATGGCGGCACGAACGATCGAGGGGGACATGCCAGTGAGCGACGGAGCGCAGCCGAGTGGCGTCCCGGGGGGCGACCACAACCCGTGGGCGCCGCCCGAGCACCGCACTTCGCTGGAGAAGCAGCAGCCGGAGCCGCAGGATCGGCCTCCCGTGCAGCCGCCGTCCGTGCACGACCAGGCGACCATGACCTCCCTGCAGAGCGACGCCTTCGCCCCGCCCGCGGCTGCCCCCGGCTTCACCGCGCCCGCGGCTCCTCCCGGTTTCCCACCGCCGGCCGCCTCCGGATTCGGTGTGCCTGGTACGGCCCCGCTGGGCGGCGAGGCGGTACCGCCCCCGCCGATCGCGCCCTCGGGACCCGGCATACCCGTACCGCCCGCTTCCGGCGGCTACGGCTACCCCGGCTACCCCGCGGGCTACGGCTGGCCCGGCATGCCGATGGCCCCGCAGAACGGCATGGGCACCGCGGCGATGGTGCTCGGCATCCTCTCCCTGTGCCTGTTCTGCATGTACGGCGTCGTCTCGGTGGTACTGGGCATCCTCGCGGTGGTCTTCGGTATCAAGGGCCGCCGGCGGGCCGATCGCGGCGAGGCCACCAATCACGGTCAGGCCCAGGCGGGTCTGATCATGGGCATCATCGGCATCGTGCTCGGCATCGTCGTGATCGTCCTGCTCGCGATCGGCATCACCGCCGCCATCCATGACACGCACTCCGGCCCCTACGACGACAACTCCGCCCGCGGCGTCTCGGTGACGGTGGCCGCCGACCGGTGAGTCCGCCGGGCCGTGGGCTTGCGGCACCCGTCGGCCGGAACCCGCCCCCTCCTCCCGTGTGCGCCATTAGGATGCCTTGATCGTCAACGGAGGGGAAACCGCTTCATGTCCAACATCAACCCAGAAGCCGGTGGTTTCGGACAGCCGGCTCCGCAGCAGCCGCCGGGGCCCGGCTACGGCTACCCCCAGTCGGGGCCGCCGTCCTACCCGGCCGCGCCGCCTGCGGCGTATCCGCAGGCCCCCGGCTATGGGATGCCGATGCAGCCGAGCAACGGCATGGGCACCGCGGGACTGGTGCTGGGCATCATCGGCGTGGTCTGCAGCCTCACCATCGCCATGGAGATCCTCGGGATGATCCTGGGCATCCTGGCCATCATCTTCGGTGCCATCGGCCGGGGTAAGGCCAATCGGGGTGAGGCCACCAACAGGGGCGCGGCGACCGCCGGTCTCGTCTGCGGCATCATCGCCACCGTGCTGCTGCCGCTGCTGGTCTTCCTGTTCTTCGCCAGCATGTTCAGCGCCGGCACGTGACACCGCCCGGCCCTGGCGCCGCGACGGACAGGGGCCGACCACGGGGGGCCGCCCGTCAGGGCAGGCCCCCTCAGCCCCCGGCCCGGCACAGGGCCCCGGCCCGCAGCAGGACCCCGGCCAGTCGCAGCGCTCAGGCCCGACGCACGGCCCCGGCCCGACGCAGGGCCCTGGCCTCCTCAGCCCCCGGCCCATCACAGGGCTCCGGCCCGCAGCGGGCCCCGGGCCGACGCAGGGCTCCGGCCCGCAGCTGGGGCCTGGCCCGTCGCAGGGCCCTGGCCCCTCGGACCCCGGCCCGCAGCTGGCCCCTGGCCCGTCGCAGCGCTCAGGCCCGACGTACGGCCCCGCTCACTCCAGGGCTCCGGCTCCCCTCAGAGCCCGGCCTGACGCAGGGCTCCGGCCCGACGTAGGGCCCCGGCCCACTCCAGGGCTCCGGCCCCACGCAGGGCTCCGGCCTGCGCAGGGCCCCAACCCGCTGCAGCTCCCTGGCCCCTCGGACCCCGGCCCGCAGCTGGCCCCTGGCCCCTCGGACCCCGGCCCGCAGCTGGCCCCTGGCCCGTCGCAGCGCTCAGGCCCGACGTACGGCCCCGCCCACTCCAGCGCTCAGGTCCAACGCACGGCCCCGGCCAGTCGCAGGGCCCTGACCCCCTCAGACCAGGCCCACCACAAGGCTCCGGCCCGCAGCGGGCCCCGGCTAGCTGCAGCGCTCAAGCCCGCAGCAGGACCCCAGCCCCCCGCAGCGCCCTGGCCTCCTTCATGCCCCAGTCCGCTGCAGCGCCCCGGCCCCCGTCACACCCCGGTCCCCGACAACCGCTCGCGTGCCTCCATCAGCGCGAAGCCCAGCAGGTTCGGCCCCCGCCAGCGCTCCGGGTCCGAGGCCGCCTCGTCGTCCGCCGCGAGGCCGATGCCCCATATACGGTCCACCGGGCTCGCCTCCACCAGCACCCGGTCGCCCGTGCCCAGCAGGAACCCGCGCAGATCGTCGTCCGACGCGAACTTGTGCACGCTGCCCTCGACCACGATCCGGAAGCGCTCCCGCTCCCACACCGCGTCGTCGAAACCCCGGACCAGCCGCCCCGCCTTCTTCGCCTCGGCGGGATGTCCCGCGGCGAGCACCCGGCGCTCCGCCTCCGCGTCCCCGAACAGCCGCGCCTTGCCGGCCATCATCCAGTGCTCGGCCGTCGCGTACTCGACCCCGTCCACCACGAACGGTGAGGACCACCACTGGCTCAGACAGCTCGCCCCGAGCCTGCCGTCCGGCCTCGGCCGGTGCCCCCAGAAGTGGAGGTACTTGATCCGAGACCCCGCCCGGACCTCTCTGATCAGGGATTCCACCCCGTCGATCTTTCCCATGCACGCGAGTCTGGCACGCACCACTGACACTCCGTCCGCCCTTTTCCGTCCTGACTCGACACCTGGTCGACAGATTCCGTCGCGTAACCAAAAGGCAACAACGGAATCACTTGTTGGAGTCCTATTGCTCTGTCAGGATCGGCACTCAAATCGAGCTGGAGCTACGCCACCCACCCCCCGGGACGGGGCGAAACGGCGGAGGAGAGCGACATGCACAACCCGGGCACCGCCACCCCGGAACGATTCCCCGCCGAGGAGCGATTCGCCGAGGGCGCGCAGTTCATCGCGGGCCGGCCGACGAAGGGCACCTCGGGCCGCACCCACACCGTGGTCGACCCCGCCACCGGCGCGGAGGTGTACACCTACGAGCTGGCCGGCACCGACGACGTCGACGCGGCCGTCGCCGCCGCGCGCGAGGCCTTCCCCGGCTGGGCCTCGGCCACGCCAGGCGAGCGCTCCGACGCCCTGCACAGGTTCGCCGCCGTGCTCGCCGACCGCGCGGAGGATTTCGCCCGCGCCGAGTCCCTGCAGTGCGGCAAGCCGCTGAAGCTCACCCGTGAGTTCGACGTGCCGGGGACCATCGACAACACCGCCTTCTTCGCGGGCGCCGCCCGGCACCTGCAGGGGCAGTCCGCCGGTGAGTACTCCGGGGACCACACGTCGTACGTCCGGCGCGAGCCGATCGGTGTCGTCGGGTCGATCGCGCCCTGGAACTACCCCCTCCAGATGGCCGCCTGGAAGATCCTCCCGGCGATCGCCGCCGGCAACACCATCGTGCTGAAGCCCGCCGAGCTGACCCCGCTCACCTCGCTGCTGTTCGCCCAGGCCGCCACGGACGCCGGCCTCCCCGACGGTGTCGTCAACATCGTGACCGGGACCGGGAGGGAGGCGGGGGAGCACCTGGTCGGCCACCCGCATGTCGCCATGACCTCCTTCACCGGGTCCACCGCCGTCGGCAGGCGTGTCGCCGAGGTGGCCACCGCCACCGTCAAGCGCATCCACCTGGAGTTGGGCGGCAAGGCTCCCTTCGTCGTCTTCGACGACGCCGATCTGGAGGCCGCCGTCCACGGTGCCGTCGCCGGTGCGCTCATCAACACCGGGCAGGACTGCACTGCCGCCACGCGCGCGTACGTGCAGCGGCCGCTGTACGAGGCCTTCGTGGAGCAGACCGCCGCCCTGATGGAGAGCGTGCGGCTCGGCGATCCCTTCGCACCCGGCACCGACCTCGGGCCGCTCATCTCGCACGTCCAGCGGGACCGGGTCGCCGGCTTCGTGGACCGGGCGCGCGCCTACGCGCGCGTGGTGACCGGCGGCGAGGCCCCGAAGGGCGACCTGGAGCAGGGCGCCTACTACCGGCCGACCCTGATCGCGGACGCCGCCCAGGACAGCGAGATCGTCCAGTCCGAGATCTTCGGCCCGGTCCTGGTCGTCCTGCCCTTCGACAGCGACGACGAGGGCATCCGGCTGGCCAACGACACCCCGTACGGCCTCGCGGCCTCCGCGTGGAGCACCAACGTGTACCGCGCGGGCCGGGCCACCCGGGAGATCAAGGCGGGCTGTGTGTGGATCAACGACCACATCCCGATCATCAGCGAGATGCCGCACGGGGGATACAAGGCATCCGGCTTCGGCAAGGACATGTCGGCGTACTCCTTCGAGGAGTACACGCAGGTCAAGCACGTAATGTTCGACAACACCGCGGTGGCCAGGAAGGACTGGCACCGCACGATCTTCGGGGACCGGTAGCAACCGGACATCAGCAGGAGCCGGCCGCCGCCGGGTGTGACGTTCCGGCCCTCGACCAGGCCGACCACCCATTCCTCCCGAAAGGGCACCATGCGCATGGAGCAGTACGAGCCCGACCGCTTCACACCGGTCGAACTGGCCGCCATACGGCGCAGCTTCCGCAATGGCCGGGCCGCGATGACCCGCCGGTCGCTGTTGCGCGCCTCCGCGGGCGGCGCGCTCACGGTCGGCGGACTCGGGGCGCTGAGCGCCTGCGGCATCCCCGCGGCGACGAAGACCCAAGGAGGCGTGTCCGCCGACGACCACTCGGCCACGGAGAAGGTCGTCAACTTCTCCAACTGGCCCGAGTACATCGACGTGGACGACAAGACGAAGCGGCACCCCACGCTCGACGCCTTCGCCAAGCGGACCGGCATCCAGGTCAAGTACACCGAGGACATCAACGACAACGACGAGTTCTTCGGCAAGATCCAGCCGGAGCTCGCGGCCGGCCAGGACACCGGCCGTGACCTCGTCGTGCTCACCGACTGGCTGGCCGCCCGCATGATCCGCCTCGGGTACGTCCAGAAACTGGACCCGGCCAACCTGCCGCACGCCTTCGCCAACCTGTCGGACCAGTTCCGCGCCCCCGACTGGGACCCGGGCCGGGCGTACTCCTACCCCTGGCAGGGCATCTCGACCGTCATCGCCTACAACAAGAAGGCGCTTGACGGCATCGAGGTGAAGTCGGTCTCCGACCTGCTCGACAATCCCAAGCTCAAGGGCCGCGTCGGCTTCCTGACCGAGATGCGCGACAGCATCGGCATGACCATGCTCGACATGGGCAAGGACCCGGCGAAGTTCACCGACGACGACTACGACGCGGTGATCGCCCGCCTGCAGAAGGCCGTCGACAAGGGCCAGATCCGCCGTTTCACCGGCAACGACTACACCTCGGACCTCACCAAGGGCGACTTCGCCGCGTGTGTGGCCTGGGGCGGCGACATCGTCCAGCTCCAGGCGGACAACCCGGACGTCGGCTACGTCATCCCCGAGAGCGGCTACATGACGTCGACCGACAACATGCTGATCCCCAACAAGGCGCGCCACAAGACGAACGCCGAGCGGCTCATCGACTTCTTCTACGAGCCCGAGCCGGCCGCCGAGCTCGCCGCGTACGTCAACTACGTGAGCCCCGTCGGGGGAGTGCAGCCCTATCTTGCGAAGATCGACAAATCGGCGGCGAGCAACCCGCTGATCCTTCCCGACAAGGCCATGCAGGCGAGGTCCCATGCCTTCCGCGCGCTGACGCAGAAGGAAGAGACGGCCTACCAGCAGAAGTTCTCGAAGCTCACAGGGGCGTGACGACGACGATGACGACACCAGACAACAGCGGCGACGTCCGCCTCTCCGGTATCTCCAAGACCTACGGCGCCTTCACCGCCGTACACCCGCTGGACCTGACCGTGCCGCAGGGCTCCTTCTTCGCCCTGCTGGGCGCCTCCGGTTGCGGCAAGACCACCACCCTGCGCATGATCGCCGGCCTGGAGGAACCTTCCTCCGGCACCGTGCACCTCGGCGACCAGGAAGTGACCCATCTGCCGTCGTACAAACGGCCGGTGAACACGGTCTTCCAGTCCTACGCCCTCTTCCCGCACCTCGACATCTTCGAGAACGTCGCCTTCGGCCTGCGCCGGCGCGGCATCAAGAGCGTGAAGAAGCAGGTCGAGGAGATGCTGGAGCTGGTCCAGCTCGGCGAGCAGGCGCGCAAGAAACCGCACCAGCTCTCGGGCGGCCAGCAGCAGCGTGTCGCCGTCGCCCGCGCCCTCATCAACCACCCCAAGGTGCTCCTCCTCGACGAGCCGCTCGGCGCCCTCGACCTCAAGCTGCGCCGCCAGATGCAGCTGGAGCTCAAGCGCATCCAGACCGAGGTCGGCATCACCTTCGTCCATGTCACGCACGACCAGGAGGAGGCCATGACCATGGCCGACACGGTCGCCGTGATGAACGCGGGCCGAGTCGAGCAACTCGGCTCCCCGACCGACCTGTACGAGAACCCGAACACCACCTTCGTCGCCAACTTCCTCGGCACCTCCAACCTCATCGAGGCCGAGGTCGACACGAAGAACGGCGACGACATCGTGCTCAAGGCGGGCGACGGCAAGCTGGTGCTGCCCATGGCGCGGTGTTCGGCCCCGGCGACGGCCGGCGGCAAGGTGCTGGTCGGCATCCGCCCGGAGAAGATCTCCCTCACGCACGCCGACGACGCGGGGGACATCCCCGAGGGCCGCAACCGGCTGACCGGCAAGATAGCCGACGCGAGCTTCATCGGCGTCTCCACCCAGTACGTGATCGACAGCCCGGTCTGCGACGAACTCTCGGTGTACGTCCAGAACGTCGAGCGCGACGGCCGGCTCGTGCCCGGCGCCGACGTCGTCCTGCACTGGAGCCCGGCACACACCTTCGGCCTGGACGCCACCCAGGACATCGACGCGGGCACCGAGGAAGAGGCGGCCGCCTGATGACGACGCTCACCGAAGCCGAGGCGCCACCGCCCCTCGCGCCCACCGCACCGGAGCAGAAGCCCCCGCGCAAGCGCGGCCGGTTCACCCCGTACTGGCTGCTGCTGCCCGGCATCCTCTGGCTGATCGTCTTCTTCGCGCTGCCGATGATCTACCAGGCCTCCACCTCCGTGCAGCAGGGCTCCCTGGAGCAGGGCTACAAGGTCACCTGGCACTTCGCCACCTACTGGGACGCGTTCAGCGAGTACTGGCCGCAGTTCCTGCGGTCCGTCTTCTACGCGGCCGGCGCCACGGTCCTGTGCCTGCTGCTCGGCTACCCGCTGGCCTATCTGATCGCGTTCCGCGCGGGCCGCTGGCGGAACCTGATCATGGTCCTGGTGATCGCGCCGTTCTTCACCAGCTTCCTGATCCGCACCCTGGCCTGGAAGACGATCCTCGCCGACAACGGCCCGGTGGTGCACACCCTGAACTCGCTGCACCTGCTGGACCTCACCGGCTGGCTCGGCTGGACGGCCGGCGACCGCGTCCTCGCCACACCGCTCGCGGTGGTGTGCGGACTGACGTACAACTTCCTGCCGTTCATGATCCTGCCGCTGTACACCTCGCTGGAGCGGATCGACGGACGGCTGCACGAGGCGGCCGGCGACCTGTACGCCAAGCCCTGGACCACCTTCCGCAAGGTCACCTTCCCGCTGTCGATGCCGGGCGTGGTCTCCGGCACGCTGCTGACCTTCATCCCGGCGGCCGGCGACTACGTCAACTCCGAACTGCTCGGCTCCACCGACACCCGCATGATCGGCAACGTCATCCAGACGCAGTTCCTGCGGATCCTGGACTACCCGACCGCCGCGGCGCTGTCCTTCATCCTCATGGCCGCCATCCTGGCCATGGTCACGATCTACATCCGCCGGTCCGGGACGGAGGACCTGGTCTAAATGCCCTTCGTCAACTGGCTCAAGCGCCATCTCGTCGTCATCGCGGGAACCCTGACACTCGCGTACCTGCTGCTGCCCAACGTCATCGTGACGGTGTTCTCCTTCAACAAGCCGAAGGGGCGCTTCAACTACCAGTGGCAGCAGTTCTCCCTGGACGCCTGGAAGCAGCCGTGCGGCGTCGCCGACATGTGCGGCTCGCTGTCCATCAGCCTCCAGATCGCCGTGTGGGCGACGGTCGGCGCCACCCTGCTCGGCACGATGATCGCCTTCGCGCTGGTCCGGTACCGCTTCCGGGCCCGCGGCGCCGTCAACTCGCTGATCTTCCTGCCGATGGCGATGCCCGAGGTCGTCATGGCCGCCTCGCTGCTCACCCTGTTCCTCAACATGGGTGCTCAGTTGGGATTCTGGACGATCCTCATCGCCCACATCATGTTCTGCCTCAGCTTCGTCGTCACCGCGGTCAAGGCGCGTGTGATGTCGATGGACCCGCGCCTGGAGGAGGCCGCCCGGGACCTGTACGCCGGCCCCGTGCAGACCTTCCTGCGGGTCACCCTGCCCATCGCGGCACCGGGCATCGCCGCGGGTGCGCTGCTGTCGTTCGCGCTGTCCTTCGACGACTTCATCATCACGAACTTCAACGCCGGCTCGACCGTCACCTTCCCGATGTTCGTGTGGGGTTCGGCGCAGCGCGGCACGCCCGTCCAGATCAATGTCATCGGTACGGCCATGTTCCTCGTCGCCGTCCTCATCACGCTGTTCTCGATGCTCGTCGGCAACAGCCGTAACAAGCAAAAGGCATAGGCCTCTGTAGGGAGTTGAAATCATGGCCCCAAGCGCCATGAGTCGTGGCAAAGACAACTGGATCGCCTCTCTCTCCGAAGCCCAGCCGGTCCCGTACTGGCTGGAAGACCCCGGCAAGCCACCCGCGGAGCCCGCCCTCACCGGCACCGACACCTGCGACCTGCTGGTCGTCGGCGGCGGCTACAGCGGGCTGTGGACCGCGCTGAACGCCAAGGAGCGCGACCCGCAGCGCGACGTGGTCCTGCTGGAAGGCCGCGAGGTGGGCTGGGCCGCCTCCGGCCGCAACGGCGGTTTCTGTGCCGCCTCCCTCACCCACGGCCTGCCCAACGGCCTCACCCGCTGGCCCTACGAGATCCAGAAACTGGAGGAGCTGGGCCGGCGCAACCTCGACGAGATCGAGGCCGCGCTCGCCCGGCACGGCATCGACTGCGACTTCGAGCGCACCGGCGAGATCGACGTCGCCACCGAGACCTACCAGGCCTGGGAACTGAAGGACTGGCACCGGGAGCTGGCGGAGAAGGGGCTCGCGGACGGCATCGAGTTCCTGGACGCCGACGCCGTGCGCGAGCAGGTGAACTCGCCCACCTTCGAGGCCGGCCTGTGGGACCGCCGGGGCGTGGCGATGCTGCACCCGGCGAAGCTGGCCTGGGGCCTGAAGAAGGCGTGCCTGAAGCTCGGGGTGCGGGTGTACGAGCACACGCCCGCACTGACCCTGAAGCCGTACGGCGCCGGCATGGCCGTACGCACGCCGTACGGCGCGGTCCGCGCCCGCAGGGTCGCGCTCGGCACCAACATTTTCCCCAGTCTGCTGCGCCGCGTGCGCTCCTACACCGTCCCGGTCTACGACTACGCGCTGATGACCGAGCCGCTGAGCGACGCGCAACTGGAGTCGATCGGCTGGAAGAACCGGCAGGGACTCGGCGACTCGGCCAACCAGTTCCACTACTTCCGCCTCTCCGCCGACAACCGCATCCTGTGGGGCGGCTACGACGCGATCCACCATTACGGCGGCCGGGTGCGCGCCGAGTACGACGACCGGCCGGAGACGTACGCCAAGCTCGCCGGCCACTTCTTCACCTGCTTCCCGCAGCTGGAGGGCGTCCGCTTCACCCACGCCTGGGGCGGCGCGATCGACACCTGCTCGCGCTTCTCGGCTTTCTTCGGCACGGCGCACCAGGGGAAGGTCGCGTACGCGGCCGGGTACACCGGCCTGGGCGTCGGCGCGACCCGCTTCGGCGCGGACGTGATGCTCGACCTGCTGGACGGGGAGCGCACCGAGCGGACCGAGCTGGAGATGGTCCGCAAGAAGCCGCTGCCGTTCCCGCCCGAGCCGTTCGCCTGGACCGGGATCGCCCTCACCAAGTGGTCCCTGGCCCGCGCGGACGCGCACGGTGGCCGCCGCAATCTGTGGCTGCGGACGATGGACCGGCTGGGGCTGGGCTTCGACAGCTGAGGCAGGCCTGGCTTCTACCCGGTCCTCATGGCTGCGTCAAGCCCCGAGATTACGGAGCATGACCCGGCTCCCGCGATCCGGCGTACTGGAAGCACGGGCCTCACCGGGAGGCACCGACTTCGACACACCGGATCAGCAGGAGAAGATCATGAGTCTCATCACTCGCGTCACCCGCAAGCACGACGACAGCCGGTCCAGGCGCCGCCTGGCCGGCCTGGCGACGGCGGTGGCCTCCGCCGCCGTCGTCGCCGGAGGCGTCATGCTGCCGGCGGCGGCCGCCACGGCGGCGCCGATGCACCCGGCGTCCGCGGTCTCCATGACTCCCCGGCACGACCATCACGACGGGGACTACTGGGACGACCACGACGGGGACCACTGGGAGCACCACGACCACTGGCACTACTACTGGGACCACGATCACCACTGCTACTACTGGGTGTACGACTGGGGCCCGAACTACGACTAGGCCGTTGCAGTGACACCGCGGCCCTGCGCAACGACCGCGGCCGCTTCGTCGACGGCGTCTCCTGGGGCCACGACCGTGGCCACCGCGGCTGACACCACCACTGACATGCCGGCCGACGGTAGGTGATCCCGGACCGCAAGCCGGCGCTCAGAGCATGCAGGGTGCCTTCTCCGGACGTGGAGGAGGCACCCTGCATCGTGCTCGGGCCACTTGAACCAGCAGCGGACGCCCTGGTGGGGGAGCAGGTGCCCTGCGAGTGTCGTGAGTGCGCCAGGCAAGATCGCG
This sequence comes from Streptomyces sp. NPDC031426, assembly GCF_055581585.1. Lineage (NCBI taxonomy): Bacteria > Bacillati > Actinomycetota > Actinomycetes > Kitasatosporales > Streptomycetaceae > Streptomyces > Streptomyces sp. NPDC031426. The sequence continues at coordinate 89,879 of NZ_JBVIJE010000010.1, read as the reverse complement.
GTGGCTCGAAGCAGCTGGGTGTCGTAAATCAGCCATCCCTGATCGTCATTGGCCTCACTCCGCGCGTGACGGGTACCTGACCAGACCCGTCTCTCTCGCGCCCATCACTCTGCGACCGGGGGAACGCCGTCGCTCACGGGGAGGGGGTGCATCGCCATGCCGTCGTACCGGCCGTCTCCAGGCGTCACACCGTCGGGGGCTGTGCGCCGCTGAGCTCCGAGAGAGAGGGAGGCCTTCTCATGACTGGGGCGAAGACGGTTGTCGAATGGCTGGCATCCGTCCCACCGGACCCCGCTGCCTGCCGCTGGGAATGGGAGCGCAGTCCCCTCGGGGTCGTGCTGCGACCCGCCGGCCGGGCCTGGGACTTGCAGATGCTGCCGGGCGGCCTCGGTCATTCGACCCTGGACGTGCTCACCCGTGTGCTCGACCGGCCCGGCCCGGTACTCGTCGACTTCGGCGACGACCGGGTCGGGTTCTTCGTGCCGCCCGGCACCGCGGCCCGCTGGATCGGCACCGGCGTCCGCACCGCCGGATCCGGCACCTGGATCGTCGTGCCGTATTCCGGCCGGGCGACCCGTGGCGTGCGCCGACTGGTGCCGCCGGATGCTCGGGCACGCTGACCGACCCCGCGCTGCGGGAGCCGGCGATGCACGAGGCGGCGGCATGGCTGGCCGGGGGAGGGGACGGGGACGGATGGCGTCCGGAAACCTTGACAACGGGATTGGTCTGGACCAAGTTGAGTGCGCTCCACCCTCCAACGCCCCCCGAACCGGAGGTCCTTGTGGAACGCGCCCCCCTTGCCCTACGCGGCCCGCGCCCCCCGCGCGCACGACGTCCCAGATCCGTCCTCGCCCTGCTCACGGCCGCCCTGCTGACCGTGCCCGGCATCACCGCGCTCTCGTCGGCCGCCCGCGCGGCCGACGCGGACATCGCCCGGAACGGCGGATTCGAGTCCGGTCTCGACGGCTGGACCTGCACGGCGGGTACGACGGTCGACTCGCCCGTGCACAGCGGCAGTTCCGCGCTGCGGGCGACCCCGGCCGGCAGTGACGACGCCCAGTGCACGCAGACGGTGACCGTCCAGCCCAACGCGCAGTACACGCTGTCCGGTTACGTCCGTGGCTCGTATGTCTACCTCGGCGCGAACGGCACCGGCACCACCGACGTCTCCACCTGGACCCAGTCCGCCCCCGACTGGCAGAAGCTGACCACCACCTTCACCACCGGCGCGACCACCACGCGGGTCACCGTCTACACGCACGGCTGGTACGGGACGGGCACGTACTACGCCGACGACATCTCCCTCGTCGGGCCAGGCGGCAGCGGCGCCGGACAGCCGCCCAATGCGCCCACCGGCCTGAAGACCACCGCGGTCACCTCGTCCTCCGTGACCCTGTCCTGGTCGGCGGTCAGCGGCGCCACGAGCTACACCGTCTACCGCGACGGGACCAAGTCCCAGACGGCGAGCGGCACTTCGGCCACCGTGACCGGGCTGTCCGGTTCGACCGCGTACGGCTTCCAGGTCACCGCGAGCAACGACGCCGGTGAGTCCGCGAAGTCCGCCGTCGTCACCGCCACCACCAGCGCGGGCACCGGCACCGGCGGCTCCGCCGACCTGCCCACCCACGCCCTCGTCGGCTACCTGCACGCGAGCTTCGCCAACGGCTCCGGCTACACCCGCCTGGCCGACGTACCCGACAGCTGGAACGTCGTCGACCTGGCCTTCGGTGAACCCACCTCGCCCACCTCGGGAGACATCCGCTTCCACCGCTGCCCGGTCACCGAGTGCCCGAACGTGGAGAGCGACGCCGACTTCAAGGCCGCGATCAAGGCCAAGCAGGCGGCCGGCAAGAAGGTGCTGATCTCGATCGGCGGCCAGAACGGCCAGGTCCAGCTCACGACCACCGCCGCCCGGGACACCTTCGTCTCCTCGGTCTCGAACATCATCGACACCTACGGCCTCGACGGCCTCGACATCGACTTCGAGGGCCACTCCTTGTCCCTGGACACGAGCGACACCGACTTCAAGAACCCGACGACCCCCGCGATCGTCAACCTCATCTCCGCCCTGAAGACCCTGAGGGCGAAGTACGGGTCGAAGTTCGTGCTCTCGATGGCACCGGAGACGTTCTTCGTGCAGATGGGCTACCAGTACTACGGCACCGGCAAGTGGGGCGGTCAGGACCCGCGCTGCGGGGCGTACCTCCCGGTCATCTACGCGCTGCGCGACGACCTCACGCTGCTGCACGTCCAGGACTACAACTCCGGGCCGATCATGGGCCTGGACAACCAGTACCACTCCATGGGCGGCGCCGACTTCCACATCGCCATGACCGACATGCTGCTCACCGGCTTCCCGGTCGCGGGCGACTCGAACAACGTCTTCCCGCCGCTGCGCCCCGACCAGGTGGCGATCGGCATGCCGGCGTCCACGAACGCGGGCAACGGCTATGTGGCCCCCTCCGAGGTCACCAGGACTCTGGACTGCCTGACGAAGAGGACGAACTGCGGCTCCTATCCGACTCATGGGACCTGGCCCGCGCTGCGCGGTCTGATGACGTGGTCGGTGAACTGGGACCGCTACTCGAACTGGGAGTTCCAGAACACCTTCGACGCGTACTTCGGCTGACGACCAGGCTCAGGGTGGTCAGCAGCACGGTGGACAGGCACCAGCTGGCCACCACGTCCAGCGGCCAGTGATAGCCGTGGCGGACCAGGCCGTACGACACCCCGAGGACCAGCAGCGTGCAGCCGGCCACCAGGAGCCGGCGGGTGACGGCCGACCGGAGCCAGGGGAGCAGCAGCAGGGTCGCGGAGCCGTAGGCGACCGCCGCCGTGGCCGTGTGCCCGGAGGGGAAATAGCCGACGGTCGGGGGCACCACGGGGGTCCCCGGCCGCGCGGTCCAGTCCTTGAGCGGTACGACGATCGCCGGGACCAGCGCCATCGCGACGGCTGCCGCGGCGGGCGGCAGCCACCACCGCGCCGTACCGGCCGTGCGGCCCCGGCCGGCGACGTGGCCGAGCGTGGTGACGAGGACCAGGCCCGCGACCTGGATGTCCCCCAGATGGGAGAGCAGCCCGGAGAACCGGTCCGGGTGGACGAGGGCCCGGCTGAGCCGGGCGTCCGGGTGCAGCAGCGGGCCGTGGCTGACGACCTGCCAGGTGATCAGGACGAGGAGGACGGCCGGGACACCGAGGAGCAGGCAGCGGCGGGTTGAGGACGACACGGTGCCCAGCTTCGCAGGTCCGCTTCCGTTTCCTGAGCGTGTCACATGGTCCTGCAGGATGAAATTCTGCAGTTTCGTGCCGGTTCCATTCCGGAGTCACGAGCCCATGCGAAGGGGCCCCGACCACTCGGCAGGAGCGGTCGGGGCCCTTCGATGTTCACGGACCGGTGTTCACGGAAGAAGGAAGGAGGTCGGCCGCCCCGGAACAGGGGGGGCGTTCCGAGGCGGCCGTCCGGATCGGAACGTCGCGCGCCCCGGGGGGTTTGGGGCGGCGACCGTCCGATCGGTGAGGAGATCCCGGAGCCGTCAGGCGCCGGTTGTGTGCGCGAGGGCACGACCAGGTCGAAGCTGGGGAGGCCCCGGCCTGAGATCGCCCACAGTCCCCTGTGGGCGGGGTGTATCTCTCATCTGGTTAGAACCTACGGCAGCCCGGGCCGCTTGGGCAGACGGAATCGGCTCCCGCCATCCACCTCGCACACCTTCTTCACACGGCCTGCCGCAGGTACCGCTCAGAGGGGCGGACCAGTCGCTCGGAGGCGCGGCCTCAGATGCGGGCGAAGGCCTGCTCGATGATGTCGAGACCCTCGTTCAGGAGGTCCTCGCCGATCACCAGCGGGGGCAGGAAGCGCAGCACGTTGCCGTAGGTGCCGCAGGTCAGGACCAGCAGACCCTCGGCGTGGCAGGCCTTGGCGAGGGCGGCGGTGGCCTCCGGGTTCGGCTCCTTGGTGGTGCGGTCCTTGACCAGCTCGATGGCGATCATCGCGCCGCGCCCACGCACGTCACCGATGACGTCGAACTTCTCGGCCATGGCGGTGAGGCGACCCTTCATGATCTCCTCGATGCGCTTGGCCTTGCCGTTGAGGTCGAGCTCCTTCATGGTCTCGATGGCGCCGAGCGCACCCGCGCAGGCGACGGGGTTACCGCCGTACGTACCACCGAGGCCACCGGCGTGCGCGGCGTCCATGATCTCGGCGCGCCCGGTCACGGCGGCGAGCGGAAGCCCACCGGCGATGCCCTTGGCGGTCGTGATCAGGTCGGGAACGATCCCCTCGTCCTCGCACGCGAACCACTGTCCGGTCCGGCAGAAGCCGCTCTGGATCTCGTCGGCGACGAAGACGATCCCGTTGTCGGCGGCGAACTGCCGGATCGCCGGGAGGAAGCCCTTGGCCGGCTCGATGAAGCCGCCCTCACCGAGCACCGGCTCGATGATGATCGCGGCCACGTTGTCCGGGCCGACCTGCTTGGTGATCTGGTCGATGGCCTGCGCGGCGGCCTCGGGACCGGCGTTCTCCGGCCCGGTCGGCCAGCGGTACGCGTACGCCACCGGCACCCGGTACACCTCGGGCGCGAACGGCCCGAACCCGTGCTTGTACGGCATGTTCTTGGCGGTGAGCGCCATGGTCAGGTTGGTCCGGCCGTGGTACCCGTGGTCGAACACGACCACCGCCTGCCGCTTGGTGTAGGCACGCGCGATCTTGACGGCGTTCTCGACGGCCTCGGCGCCGGAGTTGAACAGCGCGGACTTCTTGGCGTGGTCACCGGGCGTCAGCTCGGCGAGCGCCTCCGCGACCTCCACGTACCCCTCGTACGGGGTGACCATGAAACAGGTGTGGGTGAAGTCGGCGAGCTGGGCGCTCGCGCGCCGGACGACGGCCTCGGCGGAGGCACCGACGGAGGTCACGGCGATACCGGACCCGAAGTCGATGAGCCGGTTGCCGTCGACGTCCTCGATGATCCCGCCGCCCGCGCGCTGGGTGAAGACCGGCAGCACGGAGCCCACGCCCTGCGCGACCGCGGCGGTACGGCGGGCCTGCAGCTCCTGCGACTTCGGGCCGGGGATGGCGGTGACGACGCGGCGCTCCTGCGGAAGTGCGGTCATGGGGGCTCCTGATGATCTTGCGTACCGAGCGGTCTGATCTGGTGTCCCGGACAGTCCCGGGCGGTGAGTTTTCGGCCGCTTACCTACTCTTTCTTCGCAGGCTAGGGCCGGGGGCGGGGGGTGGGCATGCTCCATGTGGGCGTTGTCGGTCACCCCGGTTGTCCGTGATGGACATAGCCGCGTGGCCGGGGCACGCCCGGTCGGCGGGTGCTCTCGGCCGCGTAAGCGGTGAACTCCCCTTGCCGGGGCGTTAGATTGCTCGCTGATGGTGGACGGAACGGCTGGTCAGGGGGCAAGGGCGATGGACAGCGACGGCACGCGCGACGCACGCGGCACGCATGCGAATCCTGTACCCCGCCCAGCGGCACCACGCGAGGACAGCGCCACACCACCCATGCCACCGATGCCACCCGGTGTGCCGCCGACGGCCGCCCAGCCGGGGTACGCCCCCGATCCACGGCATCCCCGCTCGCCCCTCGCCGAATGGCTCGACGAGCCGCGCCCGTCCGTCGAGCCCGGTATCTGGCGCTTCGGCTACCGCCGGCCCGCGACCGCACGCCAGGGACAGCGCCTGGCCCCGGTCACCATCGTCGGCTTCGTCGTCCCCCTGGCCGCGGGACTGCTTCTGTGGTCACTGTGGCGGCACGGCGGCCTCCCTTACCAGTGGACCATCCTCAAGCTGCTCACTCCCGGCGACTGGTGGTGGCCCGGCACCACATCACCGAAGGGCTACCAGGGTCACGAGGTCAAGACGGTCGCCGACGGTGTCTTCTTTGCGATCCTCGTCTACGCCATGGCGCGCCTGGGCAGCTGGTCCGACGTCATCCGGCACTTCGTCACCCGGCGCGAACAACCCGCTCGCGCCCTCGTCGCGGCTCTCGGCGCGCTGATCGCGCTGGCCTTCGTCTTCCCGAGCTGGTTCGGTCTCGGCTGGGACGCCCTGCCCGTCCAGGATCCGCTGTTCTCCCTGATCGTCCTGCTCAACGGCGGCGACTACGGCGTGTTCGCGTCGAAGCTGCTCACGGACGGGCTGTACACGCTCATCAGCCTGCTGGTGCTGTGGCCGTTCGCCCGGATCGGCGGCTGGTGGCCCCTCGCGAAGGAGGCGCTCGGCGCGCGGGCGCGGGCCAGGACGGCCGCGGCCGCGGAACCGGCCGTGGACCGGCGGCCGTCGCAGTGGCCCGAACTGCGTGAGGCCGGTCAGCACGGGGCCGCGGACGTGCTGGCCGCCGAGGTCGAGGCCGGCCGGATGAACGACGTGGACTGCGCCAGGGTCGGCCACATGTGGGCCGTGGCGCGTGCCCGGGCCCGACTGTCCTCCTTCACCGACACCGTCCTGCGCGAGGGCGCCGCCGCCTGGACCCACCCCTCCGGGGACCGCGACCTGCCTGGCCGGGCCGCGCGGCATGATCTGCTCGCCGGGCAGGTGCGCATCGGGCAGTGGGTGGCGGGAGAACGCACCCCGCTCGCCTACGGCGGCGCCGGCGCGGCACTCGCGCCGGACACCCTGGGCACCTCGCTGCTCGCCGTCGGACCCTCGGGCTCCGGCAAGACACGCCACCTGATCCGGCCCGTCGTGGAGACGCTCGGCCTGCAGGCACTGGCCGGACAGTGCGCCGTCGTGGCTGTGTGCGCGGCCGGCACCCCGCTGGGACCCGACTCGGCCTACGACGTGGTCGTACGCCTCGGCGACCCGGGGTCCGTGCACGACCTCGACCCGTACGCGGACTCCGACGACCCCGACGAGGCGGCCGCCTTCCTGGCGGAGGGGCTGGCGGGCGACCTGGACACCGTGAGCGGTCAGCGCTCGGTCACCGCGCTCGCCCAGCTCCTCGGCCCATACCGGGCGGCCTACGGACGCTTTCCGACCCTGCCCGTGTTGCGGGAGCTCCTCGAAGGCGATTCCTCGGCCCTGGCCGCGCTGCGTGACGCGCTCGCCGGGGACCAGCACGCCGTGATGCGCCGCGAACTCGAGGCGCGTGCCCGCCAGTCGGGCAGCGCCGGCGATCCCGGGCCGGTCCTGGCCGACCGGCTCGCCGTACTGGACCGGCCGGCGTTCGCCGAGTTCTTCGGCGGGGACGGCGCAAGCGCCCGGCCGTTCTCGTTGCGCGCCGTCGCCCATCATCCGTTGCGCGTCCGTATCGACCTGCCCGACCGCGGACACGAGGAGGCGTCCCGGATCGTCACCCGGCTGCTCCTCGCTCAGTTCGGCGCGGTGGCCTCGGCAGGTGAACGGACCCACTTCACCTGCCTCGTCCTGGACGATGCCACCGGCGCGGTGACCGCCGAGTCCGTCCGCCGTATCCAGCGCCTGCGCTCCCGCAACGCGGGCGTGGTGCTCGCCCTGCGCACGGTCGGCGATGTACCTGAGGCGCTGCACGGGCCGCTGTACGCGGCCGTCGGCTGCCATATGGCGTTCTCCGGGGTGACCACATGGGACGGCGGCAGGTTCGCGGACGCCTGGGGCACTCAGTGGGTGGAGACCCGGGACGTGGCCCGGCACACCGTCTTCGCGGACCAGCCGATGACACGCGCCATCCATGCCCTGCGCAAGCTGGTGACCGGCAAGGCGGTGACGACCGAGGCCGTCACCGTCCGGCAGGTGGAACGTGAGCGTTGGTCGGCGTCCGAGTTGGCTCATGGGGTGCCCGCGGGGCATGCGGTGGTGTCGTTGACGAGTGTGCGGGGGGAGCACGCGCCGCCGTTGTTGGTGGATCTGAGGGGGTGAACGGCGGCGGGGGATCGTTACGGTGAGGCAGAATCGGTGTAGGTCGTTCATACGGATCGGCCAAATGATCCCATCCGGATGGACCGCGGATCCCGTCACCTGAAGGCCCCATGCCCCCCACCCTCGCCTCGCTCGTCCACCACTCCGCGCTGAAGCTGACCGTGCGCGCGGGCGAGGACCGTCTCGACGTGCCCGTGCGCTGGGCCCACGTCAGCGAGCTGGCCGACCCCGTGCCGTACATGGAGGGCGGTGAGCTGCTGCTGATCACCGCGCTCAAGCTGGACGCCGAGGACCCGGAGGCCATGCAGCGGTATGTGAAGCGGCTGGCCGGGGCCGGTGTCGTGGGGCTCGGGTTCGCCGTCGGGGTCAATTACGAGGACATCCCGGCGGCCCTCGTCGACGCCTGCCGGCAGGAGGGGCTGCCGCTGCTGGAGGTCCCCCGCCGCACCCCCTTCCTCGCCATCAGCAAGGCCGTGTCCGCCGCCATCGCCGCCGATCAGTACCGGGCCGTCACGGCAGGGTTCGCCGCCCAGCGTGAGCTGACCAAGCAGGCCCTCAACGCCGGCCCCGAGGGGCTGCTCGGCGCGCTCGCCGGGCAGGTCGACGGATGGGCCGCCCTGTACGACGCCTCCGGCTCCGTCGTCGCCGCCGCGCCCGAGTGGGCCGGGCGGCGCGCCGCCCGGCTGACGGCGGATGTCGAGCGGCTGCGGGAGCGGCCCGCGCCGGCGTCGTCCGTCGTCGGCGGACCCGAGCACGAGGACCGGGTCGAGCTGCACTCCCTGGGCACCGGACGGCGGCCGCGCGCCGCACTCGCCGTGGGCACCGCCGCGGCCCTCGGCACCGCCGAACGCTACGCCGTGCACTCCGCCATCGCCCTGCTCACCCTCACCACCGAACGCTCCCGGTCCCTGCACGCGGCCGAGCAACGCATCGGCACGGCGGTGCTGCGCATGCTCCTCGCCGGAGAGCCCGACCACGCCCGGGCCGTCGCCGGGGACCTGTACGGCGGCCTGCTCGACGCGCCGTTCCGGGTGATCGTCGCCGAGTCGGTGCCGGGATCCGCCGCTCGGGCGCACGCCTCCGCACCCACCGCCGGCCCGGGCGGCGATCCGCTGGGCGGGCTGACGGAGAGCGTGGAGTCGGCCGCCGCGCGCTCCGGCGAGGCCGTGCTGGTCGTGCCCGAGGGGGAGCGGCTGGTGGTGCTCGTCACCGACGGAGGCGCGGCGGTGGCCGCCTGCACGAGTCACACGGCGGCGCTGGAGGCCGCGCGGGCGGTGCCCGAGCAGGCCGGGGGTGACGAGGAGGAGCTGGTGGTCGGACTGTCCGCGCCGGCCGGGCCGATCGCCGCCGCGGCCGCCTACAAGCAGGCCGAGCAGGCGCTGTCGGTGGCGCGGCGGCGGGGGCGGGTGCTGGTGGAGCACGAGCAGTTGGCCGCGGGGTCCGTGCTCCCGTTGCTGGCCGACGACGCGGTGAAGGCGTTCGCCGACGGGTTGCTGCGGGCGCTGCACGAGCACGACGCGACGGGGCGGGGGGATCTGGTCGCCTCGCTGCGGGCGTGGCTGTCGCGGCACGGGCAGTGGGACGCCGCCGCCGCGGACCTGGGGGTGCACCGGCACACGCTCCGCTACCGGATGCGGCGGGTCGAGGAGATCCTCGGGCGTTCCCTGGACGATCCCGACGTCCGCATGGAGCTGTGGCTCGCGCTGAAGGCGACCAGCCCCGAGTAGTCGAAACAGATAGTCGAAACAGATCTGCGGCGAGTAGTCCAAACAGTAGTGCGCGGCCCGGCTACTGCTACGACTCGGACAAGCGACCCCCGGCCGGGCCCGCCCTACCGTGGACCACGAAAGCCAAGCACACCTCCAACGCGGAAGGGCCGGGACTCGCAATGACTTCCACCCACGCCTTCTGGCTCGCCGGCCGCCAGGTCACCGGCGAGGACAGCTTCGACGTCACCTCCCCGTGGGACGGCCGGCTCGTCGGCAAGGTCAGCGTGCCGAGCGACGCCCAGGTCGAGGAGGCCGTGGCCGCCGCGTACGCCGTGCGGGACGAGTTCGCCGCCACCCCGGCCCACGTGCGCGCCGCCGCCCTCGACCACGTCAGCAAGCGGCTGGCCGAGCGCACCGAGGAGATCGCCCAGCTGATCTCCGCCGAGAACGGCAAGCCCATCAAGTGGGCCCGGGGCGAGGTCGGCCGTGCCGTCTCCGTGTTCCGGTTCGCCGCCGAGGAGGCCCGGCGGTTCAACGGCGGCGAGGCCCAGCGGCTGGACACCGACGCCGGCGGCCAGGGCCGGCTGGCGCTGACCCGCCGCTTCCCGAAGGGTGTCGTGCTCGGCATCGCGCCGTTCAACTTCCCGCTGAACCTGTGCGCCCACAAGGTCGCCCCGGCGATCGCCGTCGGCGCGCCGATCGTGCTCAAGCCCGCCCCGGCCACCCCGCTCTCCGGCCTGATCCTGGGCGAGCTGCTGGCCGAGACCGACCTGCCGGCAGGTTCCTGGTCGGTCCTGCCGGTGTCCAACGACCGCATGCCCGCCCTGGTCCAGGACGAGCGCCTGCCGGTCATCTCCTTCACCGGTTCCGACAAGGTCGGCTACGCGATCATGGACTCGGTGCCGCGCAAGCACTGCACGCTGGAGCTGGGCGGCAACGGAGCCGCGGTCGTCCTCGGCGACTACGCCTCCGACGCCGACCTGGACTGGGCCGCAACCCGCATCGCGACCTTCTCCAACTACCAGGGCGGCCAGTCCTGCATCTCCGTGCAGCGCGTGATCGCCGACGCGTCGGTGTACGACCGCCTGCTGCCGCGTATCGTCGCCGCCGTCGAGGCCCAGGTCACCGGTGACCCGTCCGACGCCAAGACGGACGTCGGCCCGCTGGTCAGCGAGGACGCGGCCAAGCGTGTGGAGTCCTGGGTGAAGGAGGCGGTCGAGGCCGGCGCCACGCTGCACACCGGCGGCGACCGCGACGGCGCCTCGTACGCGCCGACCGTCCTCACCGACGTACCGGCGGACGTCACCCTCGCCTGCGAGGAGGTCTTCGGGCCCGTCCTCACCGTGCAGAAGGTGGACGGCGAGGCGGCGGCCTTCGCCGCGGTCAACAACTCCAAGTACGGCCTCCAGGCGGGCGTGTTCACCCATGACCTGCAGGTCGCCTTCCGCGCCCACCGCGCCCTGGAGGTCGGCGGCGTGGTGATCGGCGACGTCCCGTCCTACCGCGCCGACCAGATGCCGTACGGCGGCGCCAAGCAGTCCGGCGTGGGCCGCGAAGGCGTGCGGTTCGCGATGGAGGACTACACCTACGAGCGCGTGCTGGTCCTGACCGGCCTCGCGCTCTGACCTGCCACGGACAGGTCGGAAACAGAACGGCCGGTGCCCACTGTGCGGGGGCACCGGCCGTTCACGTTTCCCGCCCCTTGTTTCCTGTCCCTGTTTCCTGTCCCCTGGTAAAGGATTCGGCATCGGCGGTTCAAGAGTCCTGCCCTGAGTCTTGATCTGTCCATGACTCACCCGATGGGATGCGCCTGACCACTTCGTCCTGCTCAGGTTCGTCCTGTCCAGGACGTCTCCGGATCACTCAGGGGACCACATGCACATAGCCCGAACCGGGCGCGGCCTCGCGGCGTCCGCCGCCACCGCCGCACTCGTCGCCGCAGGGCTGGCGACCATTTCCTCGGCCGGCACCACCATCGCCGCCGCGCCCGCCGGCGTACCGCACACCTTCGCGCAGCCGGCCATCACGGGGCACACCCTGGTCCACGGCGTGGCCAGCCCCCTGCCCATCGCCCAGTGCCAGGCGAAATGGCACATCAACTGCTACAACCCGCTCCAGTACAGGACGGCGTACAACCTCAACCCGCTGTACAAGAAGGGCATCACCGGCAAGGGGCGGACGATCGTCATCGTCGACTCCTTCGGGTCCCCGACCGTCCAGCACGACCTGGACGTCTACAGCAAGCAGTTCGGGCTGCCCAGCACCAAGGTCAAGGTCGTCAAGTGGGGCAACGTCCCGAAGTTCGACCCCAAGAACTCCGACATGACGGGCTGGGCCGGCGAGACCACGCTGGACGTCGAGATGGCCCACGCCGTCGCGCCCGGCGCCAAGATCGTCCTGGTGGAGACGGCGGTCGCCGAGACCGAGGGCACCACCGGTCTGCCGGAGATGATGTCCGCCGAGAAGCACCTGATCGACCAGGGTGTCGGCGACGTCATCAGCCAGAGCTTCGGCGCCACGGAGAACACCTTCCCGGGCTTCGACAAGGGCGACTTCTCCAGCATCAAGAAGCTCCGGTACGCCTTCGAGGCGGCACAGCGCAAGCACGTGACCGTGCTCGCCTCCTCCGGTGACGGCGGCGCCACCGACCTGAAGACGGACGGCAAGACGTACTACAACAAGCCCGTCAACTCCTGGCCGTCGTCCGACCCGCTGGTCACCTCCATCGGCGGCACCCAGCTCCACCTGAACGACAAGGGCGAGCGCGTCAAGCCGGACAGCGTCTACAACGACTACGGCGCGGGTGGCGGCGGCCAGTCCCACGTGTTCACCCGCCCGTCCTTCCAGGACGGGGTGAAGAACGTCGTCGGCACCCGCCGCGGCACCCCGGACATCTCGATGGCCGCCGCGGTCAACGGCGGTGCCTGGGTGTACTCCAGCTACGACCCGACCGCCACCGGCTGGGACGTCTCCGGCGGCACCAGCGAGGCCAGCCCGCTGTTCTCGGGCATCGTCGCGCTCGCCGACCAGGCGGCCGGCCACCGCGTGGGCGACATCAACCCGGCCCTCTACACCCTGCTGAAGCACAAGAACCCGGGCATCGTCGACGTCAACGACGGCACGGACAACAGCTACCAGGGCGTCAAGGGCTACAAGGCCGTCAACGGCTACGACATGGCCACCGGTGTGGGCACGCTGGACGCCCTGCGCCTCGTGCAGGCTTTCGCCGGCAAGCACTGACGGCGGCCGTCTCCACAGAGGCTGAACGTCCCGCAGAAGGGGCCCGGCACCGCTGCCTTTCGGTGCCGGGCCCCTTCCCGTCGCCGGTCTCCTCCGGACCCTCAACCGGAGAAACCGACGTGCGCGAGCCGAAGCGGGCCGCGCAGTCCGAGGCGGACGTCGTGCACACCGCCGGCGGCGAGGCCGGCGCCCAGGGACACCTCCAGTACACCCTCGCCCGCCACCTGCGCCCTCACCTCGCTCACCCCGGCACTGAAGTCGCAGGCGCGGTAGACCAGTTCGGCCGTTTTTGCCGTGCGCCGGTGTCACCGCGTCGCCCGCTGCCCTGGTCCGGTCCACGATCGCGATGCCGGACTGCTCGTCGAAGTCGGCCGCCCTCAAGCCGCGTTCACGACCGAGCGCGGGGCCGGGCGCGTGCCGTCGAGGTGCACGGTCGTATGCAGCTGGGCTTCACCGTCAACAGCGAGAGCTCCAGCAGCAGTTGACCCGGCCGGGTGCGGTTTGATGGTGGGCATGCGAAACACCACTACCCTGCGCCCTCTGCTGGCCACCGTCGCGACCGCGGCCGTCCTGCTCACCACGACGGCGACCGCGGTCGCGGCTCCCGCTTCCCGGCCCGCCGCCCCGGCGTACACCGCGTCGGTCCCCGACCCGAGCGCCCTGCACCCCGTCGCCGAGCTGTCCGCCGAGCGGCTGGCCACCGCCGACCTGGTGGCCGCCGCGAAATGGGGCACCGACAGCCCCATCGACGACCCCGCCCGCGAACAGCAGGTTCTCGACTCCGTGGCCGCCCAGGCCGTACAGCTCGGTGCCGACCCCGACGAGGTCCGGGCGATCTTCCGCGACCAGATCGAGGCGAACAAACTCGTGCAGCGCGGCCTGTTCCAGCTCTGGACCGACCACCCGGAGCAGGCCCCCACCACCCGGCCCGACCTGAGCGTGGTCCGCCAGCGGATCAACCGCATCAACACGGCCCTCGTCCAGGCCATCGCCGACACGACGGCGGACCGTACGGCCCTCGCCTGTCGTCCGGAACTCGTCCTGGCCGCCCTTCAGGTGCGCCACGACCAGGACCTGGACCACCTGCACACCAAGGCGCTGGCCCGGTCCCTGCGGTCGGTCTGCGCCTACTGACCCACCAGGACGACAGGGGGCCGGGCCCACGCCGGAACCGGCTCCCTTCCGCGCTCACTCGCTCCTCACTGTGCGATGGGCAGTTCCGCCCCGTCCCGCAGGAACAGCGGGATGCGGTCCAGCGGCGCGTCCACCGTCACCGCCGTACCGCCCTCGTACGTCTCACCCGTCCACGCGTCCGTCCAGCGCGCGCCCGCCGGAAGGTGGGCCGTCCGGGCCGTCGCGCCGGCGGTCGGCACCGGGGCGACCAGCAGATCCCGGCCCGGGGAGCATGGGGGAGCGGCCGGTGACCGTGCTGTAGGCGCGCTGGCCGTCGGCCGGGGTGCCCGCCGTGATCCAGTAGTCGATCTGCCGGGCCGAGTCCGCGACCCGGCGGGTGCCGTTGCCCGCCAGTTCCCCCCGGCCGATCGCCGGGTTGTTCCACAGCAGGGTGTAGCCCCGGCTGGACACCAGCACCGGGACGCTCACCTCGGCGTTGCGCTGCACCAGGTCCAGCACCAGGTCCAGCACCAGGCCCTTCTGGTCCAGGCGTCCGTGCTGGTGCTGGCCGAGGCCGTACAGCCGCTCGCCCTCGTACGCGGCGAAGCGCTGCTCCAGGCGGTGGTGGCCGTTGCCGACCGCCGTGTGGAGCCGCGACCCGGGCCACCAGAAGTGGGCCGGCTCCTCGGCGAGCAGCTCCGTACGGTCCTCGGTGCGCAGAAAGCGGAGCATGCCCTCGGCGCTCACCTCGACGGTCAGCGCGCCGACCGTGAGCCGCGCCGCACCGGCACCGATCCCGACCGTGGCGTCCTGGGCGGGCGGGGGGTCGAGGAGCGCGCCCGGCAGCCCGTCCAGCACCGGGCCGCCGAGCCGGGCGCGCACCCGGACCGCGTCCGGACCCCGCGGCTCGATCCGCGCCGTCTTCTGACGGCCGCTTCACTCCAGCGCCCGGTCCCGCTCACGGAAGGTGCCGGTGGTGGGGAAGGACTGGGCGAGGGAGACCTTGGGCTGCGTGACGGCAGGCTGGTTCACTGCATGCTCCTGAAGGAGTGCGGGACAGGGACAAGGCAGGCAGAGGGATGCCCCGGACGCACCGGAGCACGGGAAGGTGCGGTCAGGAGGCGGCCGGTGCCGGTCCCGAACTCGCCCGTACCGTCAGCTCGGGCGCGAGCAGCACGACCTCGTCGCCGCCCCGTCCGTCCAGCTTGGCCACCAGATGCTCGACCGCGTACCGGCCCATCTCCTGCGCCGGGATGGCGACCGAGGTCAGCCGCACCGAGGCCTGCACGGCGACCTGGTCCGGGCAGATCGCGACCACGGACACGTCCTCCGGCACGGCCCGGCCCTGCTGGCGCAGCAGCGCGAGCAGCGGCTCCACCGCCGACTCGTTCTGCACCACGAACCCGGTCGTCGCCGGGCGCTCGTCGAGGATCCGGGCCAGCGTCACGGCCATCGCGTCATAGCCGCCGTCGCACGGGCGGTGCAGCAGCCGTACGCCCGCCTCGCGGGCCCGGGAGCGCAGTCCGTCCAGGGTGCGCTCGGCGAAACCGGTGTGGCGCTCGTAGACGGCCGGGGCCTCGCCTATGACAGCGATGTCACGGTGACCGAGCCCCGCCAGGTGCTCCACGCACAGCGCGCCGGTCGCCGTCCAGTCCAGGTCCACACAGGTCAGACCCGCCGTATCGGCCGGCAGGCCGATCAGCACCCAGGGCTGATCGGTCTGCCTGAGCAGCGGCAGCCGCTCGTCCTCCAGCTCGACGTCCATCAGGATCATCGCGTCGGCGAGACCGCTGCCGGTCACCCGGCGCACCGCGTCGGGGCCCTCCTCTCCGGTGAGCAGCAGGACGTCGTAGCCATGGATGCGAGCGGTGGTGGCCACCGCAATGGCGATCTCCATCATCACCGGCACATACATGTCGGTGCGCAGCGGGATCATCAGCGCGATGATGTTCGACCGCTTGCCGGCCAGGGCGCGGGCGCCGGCGTTCGGGTGGTAGCCCAGTTCCCGGATGCTCTGCTCGACGCGCTGCCGGGTGGTCGCGGAGATGGACCGCTTGCCGCTGAGGACATAGCTCACCGTGCTCGCCGAGACTCCGGCGTGCTGCGCGACCTCGGCGAGGGTGACCATCCGTGCTCCAAGCCTGGTGAAGCGCTTCGACTACCGCGTAGTGCTGACGGGGGGTGGTAGTGCTGACGGGGGGTGAGTGAGGGCGAGATTGACGCTAGCTTCAGCCGGGGCGGGGTGTCCATGGGCTGTCGAAGCGCCTCGACACCTCTTCCCGGGCGGCGCAAAGGGGCGCGCTCCGGAGCACCAGTACGCACCCGCGTGACGGGTCTCCGGCCGGGCTTTCGGCCGGATGGCCGCGCGAGGGGTGGTGGGGTCGGCCCGTTTCGGGTACCAACGATCCAGTAGCACTGGTCGGTAACGAACGGTCCGAATCGTCCCTCTTCGCGGCGAGGTGAGCCTCAATGTCCGCCCCCACCAAGTCACGCACCACCGTCACCGAGCGCGAGGCACGCCGGGTGGCGGAGGCCGCCCGGCAGCAGGACTGGCACAAGCCCAGCTTCGCCAAGGAACTGTTCCTCGGGCGCTTCCGGCTCGACCTCATCCACCCCCATCCGCTCCCGGACCCCGAGAGCGTCCGGCGCGGCGAGGAGTTCCTCGCCAAGCTCCGCGCCTTCTGCGAGTCCACGATCGACTCCGCCCGCATCGAGCGCGAGGCCCGCATCCCCGACGAGGTCGTCACCGGCCTCAAGGAACTCGGCGCCCTCGGCATGAAGATCGACCCCAAGTACGGCGGCCTCGGCCTCACCCAGCTCTACTACAACAAGGCCCTCGCCCTGGTCGGCTCCGCCAGCCCCGCCGTCGGCGCCCTGCTCTCCGCCCACCAGTCGATCGGCGTACCCCAGCCGCTGAAGATCTTCGGCACCCAGGAGCAGAAGGACGCCTTCCTGCCCCGCTGCGCCCGCACCGACATCTCCGCCTTCCTCCTCACCGAGCCGGACGTCGGCTCCGACCCCGCCCGCCTCGCCACCACGGCCGTACCCGACGGCGACGACTACGTACTCGACGGAGTGAAACTGTGGACCACCAACGGGGTGGTGGCCGACCTGCTCGTCGTCATGGCACGCGTGCCGAAGTCCGAGGGGCACAAGGGCGGCATCACCGCGTTCGTCGTGGAGGCGACCGCGGAGGGCATCACCGTCGAGAACCGCAACGCCTTCATGGGCCTGCGCGGCATCGAGAACGGCGTCACCCGCTTCCACCAGGTCCGGGTCCCGGCCGCCAACCGGATCGGCCCGGAGGGCGCGGGGCTGAAGATCGCGCTCACCACCCTGAACACCGGCAGGCTCTCACTGCCGGCGATGTGTGCGGGCGCCGGCAAGTGGTGCCTGAAGATCGCCCGCGAATGGTCGGCGGAGCGCGAGCAGTGGGGCAAGCCGGTCGCACTGCACGAGGCCGTCGGCTCCAAGATCAGCTTCATCGCGGCGACGACCTTCGCCCTCGAAGCCGTACTCGACCTGTCCTCCCAGATGGCCGACGAGGACCGCAACGACATCCGCATCGAGGCCGCCCTCGCCAAGCTCTACGGCTCCGAGATGGCCTGGAAGATGGCCGACGAACTGGTCCAGATCCGCGGCGGCCGCGGCTACGAGACCGCCGAGTCGCTGAAGGCGCGCGGCGAGCGCGGCGTCCCGGCCGAGCAGATCCTGCGCGACCTGCGCATCAACCGCATTTTCGAGGGCTCCACGGAGATCATGCACCTGCTGATCGCCCGCGAGGCCGTCGACGCCCACCTCTCCGTCGCCGGTGACCTCATCGACCCCGAAAAGTCCCTGAGCGACAAGGCGAAAGCGGGCGCCAACGCCAGCGTCTTCTACGCCAAGTGGCTGCCCAAACTGGTCGCCGGACCCGGACAACTCCCCACGTCCTACGGCCAGTTCAAGCACGGCATCGACCTGTCCGGGCATCTGCGCTATGTCGAGCGCACCGCCCGCAAACTGGCCCGCTCCACCTTCTACGCCATGTCCCGCTGGCAGGGCCGGATGGAGACCAAGCAGGGCTTCCTCGGGCGGATCGTGGACATCGGCGCCGAACTGTTCGCGATGAGCGCGTCCTGCGTCCGGGCCGAGCTGCTGCGCAGCCGGGGCGAACACGGCCGCGAGGCCTACCAGTTGGCCGACGCCTTCTGCCGGCAGTCCCGCATCCGCGTGGAGGAACTCTTCGACCGGCTGTGGACCAACACCGACGCCCTCGACCGCAAGGTGGTCAAGGGCGTGCTCGCCGGGTCCTACACCTGGCTGGAGGAAGGCGTCGTCGACCTGTCCGGAGACGGCCCGTGGATCGCCGACGCGACCCCTGGAGCGTCCAAGCGGGAGAGCGAGCGTCGCCCCTTCGGGGACTGAGCCGCCCTCCCGCCCGCCGACCGGGCGCCTGGGGCCGTTCAGTTGCCCCAGGTGCCCTGGTCCACGGCGCACGTCCAGCCCGAGCCGTGCAGGGTGAACTTCGCCTTGTAGGTGTGGGTGTTGAGCAGATGCGTCTGCACCTTCACCCCGAGGCTCGCCTTCGTGTTCAGCGTGCCCGTGTAGACGGTCACCGTCGTCGACGTCTTGTGCGTGACCTTGCCACCCGTGGCCTTGGCCGAGCCGAAACGGATGTTCTTCACGTCCGTGACCGTGAAGCTGACCTTCTTGAAGCTCTTCGTCGTGCTCTTGTTCTTGATGCCGAAGTACAACCCCCCGTTGGTCACCCAGCCCTGCGAGTTGATGTAGAAGCTGCTCGGATAGACCAGGTCGACCGGGCAACCGGAACTCTGCGGCGTCTGCGTGGTGGCCGACGCCGCTCCGGCGAGACCGAGTTGAGCAGCGGTCAGCATTCCGGCAGTGGCCAGGACGGCCGCGGTCGCGCGCATGCGATTCATGATGGTGGTACTCCCCCTCTTTCGCCCTCCATGACGGGCTGCACCGGAAGGATGCCATCGACGGCCACCGCGTGCGCGCGATTTCCCATGGTTGCGTCCCAACGGGTTGATCCCGACCGGACGGACCCCGATCTTCACGGTGACCGCAGATCAGGAGAACCATCGCAAACAGTGACGAAGAGTACGGACACACCCGCGCGAGGGACGCCGTGTCCGTGCCGTCACCGGTTGGGGCAACAATGGGGGGATGACCGACAGCCCCGCCCATCCGGCACCCCTCGCCGATCCCCACCTCGTCTACGACCCTCTCGCGGGCGACGGCCCCAAGGACGTGGTGATCCTCGGCTCCACCGGATCCATCGGCACCCAGGCCATCGACCTCGTGCTGCGCCACCCCGACCGGTTCCGGGTCACCGCCCTGTCCGCGAACGGCGGCCGCATCGCCCTCCTCGCCGAGCAGGCCCGCCGGCTGCGCGTACGGACCGTCGCGGTCGCCCGCGAGGACGCCGTACCGGCCCTGCGCGAGGCGCTCGCCGCCGAGTACGGCCCCGGCGAGCCGCTCCCCGAGATCCTCGCCGGACCGGACGCGGCCACCCAGGTCGCCGCCTCCGACTGCCACACCGTGCTGAACGGCATCACCGGCTCCATCGGCCTCGCGCCCACCCTCGCCGCCCTGGAGGCCGGCCGCACCCTGGCGCTCGCCAACAAGGAGTCCCTGATCGTCGGCGGACCGCTGGTCAAGGCGCTCGCCAAGCCCGGACAGATCATCCCGGTCGACTCCGAGCACGCCGCCCTCTTCCAGGCACTGGCCGCCGGTACGCGGGCCGACGTACGCAAGCTGGTCGTCACGGCGTCCGGAGGGCCCTTCCGCGGCCGTACGAAGGCCGACCTGGCCCGGGTGACCGTCGAGGACGCCCTCGCCCACCCCACCTGGGCGATGGGCCCCGTGATCACGATCAACTCCGCGACCCTCGTCAACAAGGGCCTGGAGGTCATCGAGGCACACCTCCTCTACGACATTCCCTTCGACCGCATTGAGGTGGTCGTGCATCCCCAGTCGTATGTCCACTCGATGGTCGAGTTCACCGACGGATCCACGATCGCCCAGGCGACGCCCCCCGACATGCGCGGGCCCATCGCCATCGGTCTGGGCTGGCCCGAACGCGTCCCCGACGCGGCGCCCGCCTTCGACTGGAGCAAGGCCTCCACCTGGGAGTTCTTCCCGCTGGACAACGAGGCCTTCCCCTCGGTGAACCTCGCCCGGCACGTGGGGCAGCTCGCGGGCACGGCCCCCGCGGTGTTCAATGCGGCCAACGAGGAGTGCGTCGAGGCCTTCCGCAACGGCGCACTGCCCTTCAACGGCATCATGGAGACCGTCACCGGGGTGGTCGAGGAGCACGGCACCCCGGCCGCGGGAACTTCACTCACCGTGTCGGACGTCCTCGAAGCGGAGGCCTGGGCACGCGCCCGGGCCCGCGAACTCACAGCCACGACGGCGACCGCGGAGGCGCGTGCATGACGACCTTGATGTTCATCCTCGGCATACTGGTCTTCGCGGTCGGCCTGCTCGTCTCGATCGCGTGGCACGAGCTGGGGCACCTGTCCACGGCCAAGCTCTTCGGCATCCGCGTGCCGCAGTACATGGTCGGCTTCGGCCCGACCATCTGGTCGCGGAAGAAGGGCGAGACCGAGTACGGCATCAAGGCGGTCCCGCTCGGCGGCTACATCCGCATGATCGGCATGTTCCCGCCCGACGACCAGGGCCGCGTCTCCGCCCGCTCCACCTCCCCGTGGCGCGGCATGATCGAGGACGCCCGCTCGGCCGCCTTCGAGGAGCTCCAGCCCGGCGACGAGACGCGCATGTTCTACACGCGCAAGCCCTGGAAGCGCGTGATCGTCATGTTCGCGGGCCCGTTCATGAACCTGATCCTCGCGATCGCCCTGTTCTTCACGGTCCTGATGGGCTTCGGCATCCAGCAGCAGACCACCACCGTCTCCTCCGTCTCGCCCTGCGTCATCGCCCAGAGCGAGAACCGCGACAGCTGCAAGAAGTCCGACCCGGCCTCCCCGGCCCAGGCCGCCGGCATGAAGAAGCGCGACAAGATCGTCTCCTTCGACGGCAAGCCGACCCAGGACTGGAACACCCTCTCGGACCTGATCCGGGACAGCGCCGGCAAGACCGTCCCGATCGTCGTCCAGCGCGACGGCAAGCAGCTCACCCTGCACGCCAGGATCGCCACCAACCTGGTCGCCAAGAAGGACTCCAGCGGCCAGTACGTCCAGGGCAAGTACGTCAAGGCCGGCTTCCTCGGCTTCAGCGCCGCCACCGGCGTCGTCCACCAGGACCTCGGCCAGTCCGTCACCTGGATGACCGACCGGGTCGGCGACGCCGTCGACTCCCTCGCCGCCCTGCCCGCCAAGATCCCGGCCCTGTGGGACGCCGCCTTGGGCAACGCCCCGCGTCAGCCGGACTCCCCGGTGGGCATCATCGGCGCGGCCCGCATCACCGGCGACATCGCCACCCTGAACATCCCCGCCTCCCAGCAGGTGGCGATGTTCGTGATGCTGCTCGCCGGCTTCAACCTCTCCCTGTTCCTGTTCAACATGCTCCCGCTGCTCCCGCTCGACGGCGGCCACATCGCGGGCGCCCTGTGGGAGGCCCTGCGACGCAACGTCGCCCGGGTGCTGCGCCGCCCGGACCCCGGTCCGTTCGACGTGGCGAAGTTGATGCCGGTGGCGTATGTGGTGGCGGGGATCTTCGTCTGCTTTACGATCTTGGTCCTGGTGGCGGATGTCGTTAACCCCGTGAAAATCTCTTAGCCATACGGCGTTGGAGGCGGCCCGGAACCCGGTGTTCCGGGCCGCATTCCATCGGGTGTGTTTACCGGGTGGGATGTGCTGGCGCCTGGGCCCGTACCGTAATCTCGAAGCCTGGAGCCCGCCCGTAGACGGGACCGGACCTTGATCCACGACTTGGGGTTGCACAGCAGATGACTGCGATTTCTCTCGGCATGCCGTCCGTTCCGACCAAGCTCGCCGAGCGCCGGAAGAGCCGGCAGATCCAGGTCGGAAGCGTGGCGGTCGGCGGAGACGCGCCCGTCTCGGTCCAGTCGATGACCACGACCCGTACGTCGGACATCGGCGCCACCCTCCAGCAGATCGCCGAGCTGACGGCGTCCGGCTGCCAGATCGTGCGCGTGGCGTGCCCGACCCAGGACGACGCGGACGCCCTGGCGACCATCGCGAAGAAGTCCCAGATCCCGGTGATTGCGGACATCCACTTCCAGCCCAAGTACGTCTTCGCCGCCATCGAGGCGGGTTGCGCGGCGGTCCGTGTGAACCCCGGCAACATCAAGCAGTTCGACGACAAGGTCAAGGAGATCGCCAAGGCCGCCAAGGACCACGGCACCCCGATCCGCATCGGTGTGAACGCCGGCTCCCTGGACAAGCGCCTGCTCCAGAAGTACGGCAAGGCGACCCCGGAGGCCCTGGTCGAGTCGGCCCTGTGGGAGGCGTCCCTCTTCGAGGAGCACGACTTCCGGGACATCAAGATCTCCGTCAAGCACAACGACCCGGTCGTCATGATCGAGGCCTACCGCCAGCTCGCCGAGCAGTGCGAATACCCGCTCCACCTCGGTGTGACGGAGGCGGGCCCGGCCTTCCAGGGCACGATCAAGTCGGCGGTGGCGTTCGGCGCGCTGCTCTCGCAGGGCATCGGCGACACCATCCGCGTGTCCCTGTCGGCTCCCCCCGTCGAGGAGGTCAAGGTCGGCCTCCAGATCCTGCAGTCCCTCGGCCTGCGCCAGCGCGGCCTGGAGATCGTCTCCTGCCCGTCCTGCGGCCGGGCCCAGGTGGACGTCTACAAGCTGGCCGAGGAGGTCACGGCGGGCCTCACGGGCATGGAGGTCCCGCTGCGGGTGGCCGTCATGGGCTGTGTGGTGAACGGCCCGGGCGAGGCCCGCGAGGCCGACCTCGGTGTCGCCTCTGGCAACGGTAAGGGCCAGATCTTCGTCAAGGGCGAGGTCATCAAGACGGTCCCCGAGTCCAAGATCGTGGAGACCCTCATCGAGGAGGCCATGAAGCTGGCCGAGCAGATGGAGGAGGACGGCGTGGCCTCCGGCGAGCCGTCGGTGTCGGTGGCCGGCTGATCTTTGCCTGCTTTCGTGAGTCCCGTCACCCCTGGGTGGCGGGACTCAGCCATACCTCCGCCCAGACGGACTTGCCGGGCTGTAGCGGCGTGACGCCCCACTTGTCGGCGAGCGCCCCGACCAGGACCAGCCCTCGCCCGGACTCGCCGGTCGGGACCCGCAGCTCGGGCAGCCGCTCGGTACGGGTGTCGGAGACCTCCAGGCGCAGGGTGCCGGACGACTCGGTGAGCCGGAGACGGAAGTCCCGCCCGGGTACGTGCCCGTGCCGGACCGCATTCGCCACGAGTTCGGCGGCGATGAGTGTGACGGCTTCGTTCACGGGGCCGTCGTAGGCGTGCCCCCACTCGTCCAGCCGGAGCGAGACGAGCCGCCGGGCGAGGCGTGCGCCGCGTGGGGTGGAGGTGAAGCGCATGGCGAATTCGCGGGTGGAGATTTCCGACGTCATGCCGCTTACGCTCGCGCACGCTCAGTAACGTTGAACAGCGGCCGCACCTTGACCAACACGCGTTGTACGAGCGAGGGGTGCCGCTGTACACGGGCGCGCCGTGACCGGCGGTGGCGCGAGGGAATTGGGGGGTGGATGTGAGCGAGGAAGCGCAGGCGGAGCCTGAAGTGACGGAGCCGGCGGGCGAGTCCGGGACCGATTCGGCTGTTCCGCTCATCTTCGGGCGGTTGTTGAAGCGGCTGCGGACTCAGGCGGGCATGGAACGCGCCGAACTCGGTTCCCGTACCGGGTACTCGGCGGCGACCATCGCGTCGTTCGAGCAGGGGAGGCGCATTCCATCGGCGAGGTTCATCAGGCACGCTGATGAGGTGCTGGGCGCGCAGGGGGTGCTGGTCGATTTCATCCAGGAGATGGAGAAAGCGCAGTACCCGGCGTTCTTCCAAGATGCGGCGGCGCTGGAGAAGAAGGCTGTCGCGTTGCACTTCTTCGCCGTGCAGACCGTGCCCGGTCTGCTGCAGACCGAGGACTACGCGCGGGCGGTCTTCACCGTCCGGCGTCCCCCGCTGGATGAGGTGACGATCGAACAGCGCGTGACGGCCCGGTTGGCTCGTCAGGAGATCTTCGGGCGGAGGCCGATGCCCACCATCAGCTTCGTGATGGAAGAGGCGGTTCTACGGAAAGGGCTGGGTGGACGGGAGGTAGTGCGGGGCCAGTTGGAGCAGATCCTGCTCATCGGTCAACGGACCAACGTGGAGATCCAGGTAATGCCGGACGCTCGCGAGGAGCATGCGGCCCTCTCCGGACGATTCACCTTGATCGAGACGACGAACGGGCGCAGGATCGCGTACGTGGAGGCATACAAGAGCAGCCGCCTCTTCATCGATCGCTCGACGGTCAGGGAACTGGAGGAGCGCTACGGTCTCCTACGGGCGCAGGCCCTGTCCCCGCGCGAATCACTGGCCCTCGTAGAGAAGTTGCTGGGAGAGACATGAACGTCGAAGAGCCGACCGAGTTGGTGTGGTTCAAGAGCAGCTACAGCGACGGCGAGGGCGGCGAATGCGTAGAGGTCGCCACCAGCCCCACCACCATCCACGTACGAGACTCCAAGCAGAACCCCGCCACGGCCCCCACCCTCGCCCTGCCCCCGGCTGCCTGGCAGGCGTTCCTCGATCTTGTCCAATCTTGAGCGGAGCTTTACCGTCCCTTTGGTGCCGGTCCCGATTGCGAACTCGTCTTGCCTACTAGTGTTTTCGGGCTGATGTGCAGGCTGACGGGGAGGGACGCGGCACCATGGGTGACCAGGGCGGCAGCGGCGGCGACGGCAAGATACTCGATATCAAGATCGCTGATCTGAAGCAGACGGCTCCGCATTTCCAGACGCACAGCCAGGATCTCACCAAGGCGCTGAACAAGCTCAAGACGGCGCTCGCGGCGGCGGGTTCGCCGTGGGGCGACGACAAGCAGGGCACGGAGTTCCACCAGGCGTACGGCCCGAACGTCACGAAGATCGAGCACGCGGCGGACATCCTCGCCCAGGGCCTGGCCAGCATCCATGAGGCGATGAGCGACATGGCGGACGGCCACATCGACAACGAGCAGCTGGTCCGCTCGATGTTCAGCCGGATCCATGTGCAGGGCCACGGGCAGGGCGGGGGCCAGCCGAAGTGAGCGCGGCCGACAAGGCGAAGCAGATCGTCCAGGACATGACCGGCATGTGGTGGCCGGCGGCCGACGAGCACGGACTGCGGGAGGCGGCCAAGGCCTGGCGGGCCTTCGCCGACGACATCGAGAACGTGCTGTCCGCGGCGAACAAGACGGCGCGGCACATCATCGAGGACAACAAGGGCGAGGCGATCTCCGCCTTCGACGACCCGTTCTGGCGCCGCTACTACTACAACGGGCACGGCTGGCTGAAGGACATGGCCGACGCCGCCCGGGACATGGCCAAGGCGCTCGACAAGTACGCCGACGCCGTGCACAAGGCGGTCACGCGCCTGGAGCACGAGCTGGAGATCGTGGGCGCGACCATCGTCGCGGGCACCGCGCTGGCCATTTTCACGGCCGGTATCTCCGAGGGCGCGGCGGCGGCGGCCACGGCGGGCATCGTGGAACTGGCCGGGACCCTGGGCATCGAGGTCTCCACAGAGATCGCCACGATCGCGGGTACGACCCTGGCAACGGCCGCGATAGGCGGCGTGGAGTCGGTCACCGTGGACCTGGCGGTCAGCCAGCCGGTCGCCATCGCCACCGGCGAGAGCAAGGGCTTCAGCCTGGACGAGGCGAGCGACGCGGCGACGTCCGGCATGGTCTTCGGCGGCATGTTCGGCGGCGCCGGCGCCATGGCCAAGGTCGCAGGTGAGGCGGGCGGCTTCGGAGCCCTGTTCGACGGCATCTCGATCCCCGGCGCCCGGGCGCTGCCCAGTGAGCTGGACGGGCTGGGTGACGTGGCGGCGGGTGACGCGCGGAGCACGGCCCGCCAGGCCGCGGGCGAGGACCCGGAGGGCGTGGCGGAGAACCCGGGCAACAAGGTCCAGGACGACAACACCGACCCGGTGGACCTGGTCACCGGCAAGATGTACCTGCCGCAGACCGACATCACCCTGCCCGGCACCCTGCCCCTGGTCTTCACGCGCCGCGTGGAGTCCGGCTACCGCCTGGGCCACTGGTTCGGCCCGTCCTGGTCCTCGACGGTCGACCAGCACCTGGCGATCGACACCGAGGGCGTCATCTTCGTCACGGAGGACGGCCTCCTCCTGAGCTACCCCCACCCCCAGCCCGGCGCCCCCACGCTCCCCACCCACGGCAGCAACCGCTGGCCGCTGGCCCGGGTGGAGGGCGGTTACACGGTCACGGACCCCCGCTCGGGCCGGGTGTGGCACTTCGCCGACCAGGGCGAGGACCGCGCGGTCCTGGAACAGATGGACGACCGCAACGGCAACTGGCTGACCTTCGAGCACGACGCCGAGGGCACCCCGCTGGCGATCGTCTCCTCCGGCGGCTACCGCCTGAAGATCACCACGTCCGGCGACCGGGTCACGGCCCTGCACCTGGCGGGCGCGGCGCCCGACGGCACGGACCAGGAGATCAAGCGCTACGCCTACTCACCCGAAGGCCACCTGACGGAGGTCATCAACTCCTCGGGCCTGCCCCTGCGTTTCGGGTACGACGACCGCGCCCGGGTGGTGTCCTGGACGGACACGAACAATCGCAGCTACACGTACGAGTACGACGACCGGGACCGCTGCATCGCCGAGAGCGGCTCCCACGGCCACATGGCCCTGCGTCTGTCGTACGACGAGACGGACCCGGCGACCGGCCACCGCGTCACCACCACGGTGACGGGCGAGGGCCACACCCGCCGCTACCTGATCAACGCCAACAGCCAGGTCGTCACGGAGATGGACCCGCTGGGCGCGGCCACCCACTTCACCCGCGACCGCTACAACCGCCTGCTGTCCACGACGGACCCCCTGGGCCACACGACGACGTTCCGCTACGACGACGAGGGCAACCTGCTCTCGGTCATCCGCCCGGACGGCCGGGAGGCGAGAGCGGAGTACAACGACCTGGGTCTGCCGGTGAAGGTGACCGGCACCGACGGCAACACCCACCGCCGTGCGTACGACGAACGGGGCAACCGCACGTCGATGACGGACCCGGCGTCCCAGGCAACGCACTTCACCTACACGCAGGCCGGCCACCTGACATCGGTCACGGATCCGCTGGGCCACACGACCAGGGTGCTCTGCAACCGCGCGGGCCTGCCGATCGAGGTCACCGACCCACTCGGCGCGGTGACCCGTTACACACGGGACGCCTTCGGCCGCCCAGTCGCGATCACGGACCCGACGGGCGCGACGACCCACCTGGAATGGACGGTGGAAGGCCACCTGGCCCGCCGCACGGCCCCGGACGGCACGTCGGAGAGCTGGACGTACGACGGTGAGGGCAACTGCACCAGCCACACCGACCCCCTCGGCGGCGTCACTCACTTCGAGTACACCCACTTCGACCTCCTGTCGGCCCGCACGGGCCCGGACGGCGTCCGCTACGAATTCGCCCACGACGCGGAACTGCGCCTGACGAAGGTGACGAACCCCCAGGGCCTGACGTGGGAGTACGCCTACGACGGCGCTGGCCGCCTGCTGTCGGAGACGGACTTCGACGACCGCACGCTGACGTACGAGCACGACGCCGCCGGCCGCCTGGTCTCCCGCCGGAACGCTCTCGGCGAGGTGACGGCCTTCGAACGCGACGCCCTGGGCCGCATCACCACGAAGAACGCCGCAGGCGCCGTCACCACCTACGCCTACGACTTCACCGACAACCTCGCCCAGGCCACGGGCCCGGACGGCACCACACTGAGCCTGCTGCGCGACCGCTACGGCCGCCTGCACTCGGAGACGGTCAACGGCCGCACGGTGACGTACGCCTACGACACCCTGGGCCGCCGCACCGGCCGCACGACATCGACAGGTGCCGTCTCCACATGGTCGTACGACGCTGCGGGCAACCGCACCCAGCTGACCACCAACGGCCGCACGATCGACTTCGCCTACGACGAGGCGGGCCGCGAACTGACTCGCCACATAGGCGAAACCATCACCCTGGCCCACACCTTCGACCCCCTTGGCCGCCTGACCACCCAGTCGGTGACCGGCGCCGAGGGCCGCATGCTGCAAAGCAGGGCCTACACCTACCGAGCCGACGGCAACGTCATCGGTATCGACGACCACCTCTCAGGCACCCGCCACTTCGACCTGGACGCGACAGGCAGGGTGACAGCGGTCCACGCGGCGAACTGGTCGGAACGCTACGCCTACGACGAGGCAGGCAACCAAACAGAAGCGACCTGGCCGACGAACCACCCGGGCACGGAGGCAACGGGTCCCCGCACCTACACGGGCACCCGCATCACCCGAGCCGGCACCGTCCGCTACGAACACGACGCCCTGGGCCGCATCACCCTCCGCCAGAAAACCCGCCTGTCGAGGAAGCCGGACACCTGGCGCTACGAGTGGGGCGCCGAGGACCGTCTGGCATCAGTGACCACCCCGGACGGCACCCGCTGGCAGTACACCTACGACCCCCTGGGCCGCCGCACAGCAAAACTCCGCCTCGCTTCGGACGGCGAAACGGTCCTGGAAAGGGTGGACTTCACCTGGGACGGCACAACTCTCTGTGAACAGACCACCACCTCTGCAGCCCTCCCCAACCCGGTCACCCTCACCTGGGACCACCAGGGCCTACGCCCCCTGACCCAGACGGAACGCATCACACCGGCCGAAGCCCCGCAGGACGAGATCGACTCCCGCTTTTTCGCCATCGTCACCGACCTCGTCGGCACCCCCAACGAACTCATTGACGAACAGGGCGAGATCGCCTGGCGCACCCGCAGCACGCTCTGGGGAACAACGGCATGGGCGGCAAACAGCACCACCTACACACCCCTCCGCTTCCCGGGCCAGTACTACGACCCCGAGACCGGTCTCCACTACAACTACTTCCGGCACTACGACCCTGAAACCGCCCGGTACCTCACCCCCGACCCCCTCGGCCTCGCACCGGCGCCCAACTCCTCTACGTATGTGCCAAACCCCCTGTCGTGGACGGACTACCTGGGGCTGGCGCCGGACTACATTGCGATCTACCGGACCCCGAAGGGAGCGCATGCGGAATACGAACTCGATAACGGCCCGAATCCGGCCAACCACCAGCCTGGGGTGGACATCGGCGGCGGCATCATGTCCGACGGGAAGATCTACTTTGGTGAACGGGCCGTCGCAGCGGAGTACGCCGGGCCGACAGGCGCCAACTTCGCCAAGGGGATGGTTAAATATGACATGGATCCGTCGTTCCTTGAGGAATTCGGCGAGCATGCGAAGATTCACGACTACAACGGCCCCAATGGGGCGCCTCGCCTGGAGTTCGAAATTCCGGTGGAAAAGCTGGATCGGTTCAACGAACTGACCCGGGGGCGCAGTTGGGTTTCCATATTCGGAGGACCGAAATGACGTTCCGCAATCATCAGGAGCTTGACGTGACCGTGGTCGCGGTGGCCCCTGTGGGGGCAAAGGTCGACGCCGGCGGTGAGACCGGATTCATCGATCAGGTGAAGCATCCTTCCTGGTGGGATCAAAGCACCGCACCACCCCAGGTCGGAGATCGGCTGCATGTCGTCGTCCTCGACGCCAGCCGAGAGCCGCCTCGGCTCAGCGCACTCCAGCGGGACATCGACATCGCGCGGCGGCTTCGGGGCATTGACGCATGACCTGCTGCACCTACGGCTAGCTGCCTGACCGTCCCTCATTCGGATCTCCTGCGACGCGAGGCAAAGACTGAGAGACGATTCCGAACTGGGCTGACACAGGCTCGAACGAATTTTCACTTGCTCGCGGACGGAACCGTGTACGGGGTGACGTGTAATTCCATGGGTCGGTCAGGCAGGGCCCACGAATTGCATCAAGCTGCGGCACAGCCTGAGTCAATGGTCCATGGGGCGGCGACCATGGAACCCAGCACGAACTGCGGCTGGTCCGCAAAAACGGCCCCCACCGGCCTGATCCACTCGGCCTGAATGCAGGGCCGGGCGATGCGCGACTCCGACGGAGTGCTCACCCAGTTCCACGAGGCGCTGCGCCTCCCCGGCTACTTCGGCTGGATCTGGGACGCCCTGCGGGACTGCCTGTGCGATCTCCACTGGCTCAAGGCCTCACACTTCCTCGTCACCATCGATGACGCCGATGCCGTTCTCTCGGAAGCCCCGGAGGAGCGCGGGATCCTCTGGCGCGCCCCGGACGACGCCGTGACGTTCTGGGCGGGGAAACCCGAGCTGCCGAGACAGGAGAAGATCACCTTCGGTGCCGTACTGCTGTGTCCACCCGAGGTCCGGCCCAAGGTCCAGCCAGAGGCCCAGGAAGAGCCGCGCCGAGAGCTTCCTCGCAGGTAGGTCCCCCTTTCGTCACCCCGAGGCGCCGCACAATCGCACGAGGTACAGTGCCGGGACCAGCAGAACCCCAGGGTGAGGCCCCGCACGTGTTGACCCAGACCACCTCACGGGTGCTCGAACCGAGCGACCTTGACGCCGCGCTCGCCGTCCTCGGCCGCGAGCCGGTCGCGAACGCCTTCGTGACCTCCCGGGTGCAGGTCGCGGGCCTCGACCCCTGGCGGCTCGGCGGCGAGATGTGGGGCTGGTACGAGGACGGCATGCTCACGTCCCTGTGCTACGCGGGCGCCAACCTGGTCCCGGTCTGCGCCACCCCCCGCGCCATCCGCGCCTTCGCGGACCGGGCGAGAAGGGCCGGCCGCCGCTGCTCCTCGATCGTCGGGCCCGCCGAAGCCACCGCCTCGCTGTGGCGCCTGCTGGAACCCCACTGGGGCCCCGCCCGCGAGGTGCGCGCCCACCAGCCGCTGATGGTCACCGACCGCATGCCCGCCGACATCGCCGCCGACCCCTATGTCCGCCGCGTCCGCAAGGACGAGATGGAAGCGATCATGCCGGCCTGCGTGGCGATGTTCACCGAGGAGGTCGGCGTATCGCCGATGGCCGGTGACGGCGGCCTGCTCTACCAGGCCCGCGTCGCCGAACTCGTCGGCTCCGGCCGCTCCTTCGCCCGCCTCGACGAGCACGGCAAGGTCGTCTTCAAGGCGGAGATCGGCGCGGCGACCAGCCACGCCTGCCAGATCCAGGGCGTCTGGGTGGCCCCCGAGTACCGGGGGAGGGGCCTGGCCGCCCCCGGCATGGCGGCGGTCCTGCGCTATGCCCTCGCCGACGTGGCCCCGGTCGTCAGCCTGTACGTGAACGACTTCAACACGGCGGCGAGAAGGACGTACCGCCGCGTGGGCTTCCAGGAGGTCGGCGCCTTCATGAGCGTCCTGTTCTGAAGCCGCTGTACGCTCCCGGCATGGACCTCGTGATCGGCCCCCTGGACCTCGTTGCCCGCGTCGACGAGGCCCTGGCCGTCCAGGCCGTAGCCTTCGGACTCGGCCCCGACGAGGTCGCCGTACGCCGGCAGATCGTCCAGCGCCATATGCAGTTCCCGGGAGCGCGGGCTCTCGGCGCCACCGTCGGCGGTCACCTCGTCGGCTTCGTCTACGGCATGCCGAACTCACGCACCCACTGGTGGTCCACCGTGGTGGAGCCGTACCTCCGCGCCACCCGCAACGACTTCTGGCTGGACGACTCCTTCGTGATCACGGAACTGCACGTCCACCCCCGTCACCAGAACCGGGGCATCGGGCGCCGCCTGATCACCGCGATCACCGACACCGCCGCCGAGCCCCGCTCGATCCTCTCCGCGATCGACACCGACAGTCCCGCCCGCGGTCTGTACTTCTCCCTCGGCTATGTCGACCTCGCCCGCCAGGTCCACTTCCCGAGCGCGCCGAAGCCGTACGCCGTGATGGGCGCCCACCTGCCACTGCGCCGCAAGTAGAGCCGGGGCGAATCCGATTTCCACCGGCACAGGCAGCCCGGCTAACCTCCTATGCCATCACCCTTACCCGGCAGGAGTACGAGAACCATGGCCAACGCACCGGTCCAGCGCATGTCCCAGTTGATGGCGAAGACGCTGCGCGACGACCCGGCGGACGCCGAGGTCCTCAGCCACAAGCTCCTCGTCCGCGCCGGTTACGTCCGCCGCACGGCCGCCGGCATCTGGAGCTGGCTGCCCCTCGGCAAGAAGGTCCTCTCCAACGTCGAGCGGATCGTCCGCGAGGAGATGGACGCCATCGGCGCCCAGGAGGTCACCCTGCCCGCCCTGCTGCCCCGGGAGCCGTACGAGGCGACCGGCCGCTGGGACGAGTACGGCCAGGAGCTGTTCCGCCTCAAGGACCGCAAGGGCGGCGACTACCTCCTCGGCCCCACCCACGAGGAGATCTTCACCCTCCTGGTCAAGGACCAGTGCACGTCCTACAAGGACCTGCCGGTGATCCTCTACCAGATCCAGACCAAGTTCCGTGACGAGGCCCGCCCCCGCGCCGGCATCCTGCGCGGCCGCGAGTTCCTGATGAAGGACTCGTACTCCTTCGACCTGGAGGACGAGGGGCTCGCGCAGTCGTACGCCCTGCACCGCGAGGCCTACCAGCGGATCTTCGAGCGCCTCGGCCTGGACTACCGCATCTGCGCGGCCACCGCCGGTGCGATGGGCGGCTCGAAGTCGGAGGAGTTCCTGGCCCCCGCCGAGGCCGGCGAGGACACCTTCGCCGACTGCCCGAACTGCGACTTCGCCGCCAACACCGAGGCGATCACCTACGCGCTCAAGCCGGTCGACGCCTCGGACGTGCCCGCGCTGGAGGAGATCCCCACCCCGGACACCCCGACCATCGAGACCCTGGCCGCCTCCCTCGGCGTCCCCGCCTCCGCCACGCTGAAGAACCTGCTGGTCAAGGTGGACGGCGAGATCGTCGCCGTCGGCGTGCCCGGCGACCGCGAGGTCGACCTGGACAAGGTCGAGGCGCACTTCGCCCCGGCCGTCGTCGAGATGGTCACCGAGGCGGACTTCGCCGGCCGTCCCGACCTGGTCCGCGGCTACGTCGGCCCGCAGGGCCTGGGCGAGAAGGTCAAGTACATCGCCGACCCGCGCGTGGCCCCCGGCACCTCCTGGATCACCGGCGCCAACAAGGACCAGACCCACGCCAAGAACGTCGTCGCCGGCCGTGACTTCGAGGTCGACGACTACGTGGACGTCGTCGTGGTGCGGGAGGGCGACCCCTGCCCCAAGTGCGGCACCGGCCTGAACCTGGACCGCGCCATCGAGATCGGCCACATCTTCCAGCTGGGCCGCAAGTACACCGACGCCCTCAAGCTCGACGTCCTCGGCCAGAACGGCAAGCCGGTCCGCGTGACCATGGGCTCCTACGGCATCGGCGTCTCCCGCGCGGTCGCGGCCATCGCCGAGCAGAGCGCCGACGACAAGGGACTGGTGTGGCCCAAGGAGGTCGCCCCGGCCGATGTGCACGTGGTCGCCGCCGGCAAGGCCCTGCAGACCGAGCTGGCCCTCGACGTCGCCGGGAAGCTGGCCGCCGCGGGCCTCCGCGTCCTGGTCGACGACCGGGCCGGCGTCTCCCCGGGCGTGAAGTTCACCGACGCCGAGCTGATCGGCGTCCCGCAGATCCTGGTCGCCGGCCGTCGCTCCGGCGAGGGCGTCCTGGAACTGAAGGACCGCAAGACCGGCGAGCGCGAGGAACTCACCGTCGAGGACGCGATCGCCCGTCTGGCGGCGTAGCACGCAAACGCCAACGAGCCCCCTGAGATGGGCTCAGGGGGCTTCGTCGGCTCTACAGCCACCCGGCGAACTCCAGCAGAAGCTCCCCGTCCTTCGGTCGCCCGACCCGGCGCGCCCGCACCCCGGACTCCACCGCCCGGAACAGCGTCCACCCCCGCAGTCGCTCCTGATCCACTTCCAACGACTCGGCGAGCCGCTTGATGCGGCGCCGCGTCGTCGCCGCACCCGCCGGTGTCGCGATCAGGTCCTCCACCCGGTCCCGCACCAACCGCGCCAGGTCGAACGCGCACTCACCCACCACCGGATCAGGACCCACCGTGAGCCACGGCCACCGCTCCCCGGCCAGCACCTTGCTCTGCCGGAACGTGCCGTGCAGCAACCGGTGTTCGGGCGGCGTCGCCAGCAGCTCCTCACGGGCCGCGAGCGCCGCGTCGACCAGCGGCGCCACCTCGGGGTCGGCCTCCGCCCCCGCCCGCATTGCCGCCGCCTGGCGCCCCGTGCGCTCGGCGACGGTCTCGAAGGCATGACCGGCCGGCGGCTCGACCCACAGCCGCCGCAGCGTGCCCGCGGCCTCCAGCAGCGCCTTCGCCTCCGGCAGCGACCGCACGGAGACATCCGGGTGCAGCCGCTCCAGCAGCAGCACACCGTCCTCCGCACCACCGGCTTCCAGCAGCTGTACGGCGCCCAGCCCGCCCCAGTGCGCCAGCGCCGCCCGCTCGCTCTCCGGGCGGGCCCGGGGCGGGGCCAGCTTCAGCACGGCCGGGGTGCCGTCGGCCCGCCGCACCAGCACCACCAGGCTGCTGCGCCCGCCCGGCACCTGAACCCGCTCCACCGTCAACTCGCGCCTGGCAACGGCCTGTTCGGCGATCGTGGGCAGCCGGGCGAGCCAGTCGTCCCCGGCCGGTGCCGTCTCACCGAGCGCCCGTACCAGGCGCGGCGGCGGTTCGAAAGCCATGCGCGAGTCGTTTCCTTCCAGTCCGGGTCCTGTCGTACGAGGTGTCTACGGCCTCACGGGCTCACGGGGTCACCGAGGCGGAGGCCGAGGGTGTCGTACCGGCCGCGCCGGTCCCTTCGCCGGAGGACCGCTCGGCGAGCCCAGGGAAGGCTACGCTCTCCCCGCTCCAGCGCACCGCGCGCACCGCGGCCTCCCGCAGCGCTGCGGCGGCCGCACCGCGCCGCGCGCGCGTCGCCGCCCGCACCAGGTCCGCGTAGACGCCCGCCACCCGCTCCTCCAGCCGGGCGGCGAGCCGCACGGCCGCCGCCGCGTCGGGCACCGGGAACGGCAGCGCGTACGCGGCGTTCGCGGCGACCGGCTGCCCGCCCAGCTCACGGACCTCGCGGGTCAGCGCGTCCCGGCGCGCCCGGTGGGCGTCGTACGCCGCCCGTGCCTCGGTCCGGCGGGCCGCGCTGATCTTGCCGCCGACGACACCGTAGCCGTACACCGCCGCGTGCTCCGCCGCCAGCGCCGCCTGCAGCGCCCTCACCTCGGCCGACCTCACCTCGTCGCTCACTTCGCCCCCTCCGTCAGCAGGTACGCGTGCGTGGCCCCGGCCGCCGCCACCGACGCCAGCAGCCGCGCCAGCTCGCCCGGCACCTCCAGCAGGGCCTTGGCACGCCGGTCGGCCAGCGTGCGCTCGGCGGCGGCCAGCTCGGCGAGGGCGTCCCTCTCGGCGGCCGGGACGGCCGGCTCGGCGGAAGGGGAGGCCGAGGACTTCGCGGGCTTGGGCGTCGTGCCGTCCGTGAACGCCCGGACATGCGCGGCCACCTGGGCCCGCAGCGGGCCCAGCCGCTGCGCCAGCCCCGGGTGGGCGGCGAGCACGGCGTCGTACCGCTCCAGCAGCCTCTGGCTGTCCCGCGCGGCACGCGCGCGTGCCCGCTCAGAAGCCGACGCGGCGCTGCTGCCACCGGAGTCCGGCCCAGCCGAACACCCCACCAGCAGGGCGGCCCCGGCGGCCGAGGCGAGCAGGGTTCTTCTGCGCGGCCCCGAGGGGGCGCGCAAGGGTGGGGGGTACGGCACGGCTGACGTCCTCGGGGGGCTCGTACGAACACACGGGCGGGAGGGCAGCCCGCCGTGATCACGGTACCCGCGCATCCCTGCGCCTCATGTCACCGGCTCAGTGAACCCACCCCAGGGGCGCGGGGAACGGCGCGACCAGCCCCCCACGACCCGCACCCGCCAACGAACAACAGCCCCCCCGAGCTGGAAGGCGCCCGCCCCACCGCCGGAGCCACACGCACGCAACAGTGCCCGCGACCGGATACCCTTTGACCAGACACGCGACCCATCCCACAACAGCACACGCGGCCGAGGAGTCACCCGGATGAGCACCACCCAGAGCGAGAGGCTGCGAGAGCTGCTCGAACCGCTCGTCACCTCCCAGGGACTGGATCTCGAAGAGATCGCCGTGGACTCCGTCGGACGCAAGCGGGTGCTGCGCGTGGTCGTCGACTCCGACACCGGAGCCGATCTGGACGCCATCGCCGATGTGAGCCGTGCGCTCTCGGCGAAGCTCGACGAGACCAACGCGATGGGCGACGCGGCGTACGACCTGGAGGTCGGCACCCCCGGCGCGGAGCGCCTCCTCACCGAACACCGGCACTTCGTGCGCGCCACCGACCGGCTCGTGAAGTTCCAGCTGACCGAGGGCGGCGAGCTGATCGCCCGGATCCTGAAGGTCGACGAGGACGGTCTGGACGTCGAGGTTCCCGGGGTCAAGGGCCGCAAGGCCACCAGCCGCAGGCTCGGCTTCCCGGAGATCGCCAGGGCGCGCGTGCAGGTCGAGTTCAGCCGCAAGGACGACAAGGTCGAGAAGGACATGAAGGAAGAGGAGGAGGCGTAGCCGTGGACATCGACATGAGTGCCCTGCGGGGCTTGGTTCGGGAGAAGGAGATCTCCTTCGACCTGCTGGTCGAGGCGATCGAGTCGGCCCTCCTCATCGCCTACCACCGCACCGAGGGAAGCCGCCGACACGCGCGCGTGGAGCTCAACCGGGAGACCGGGCATGTGACCGTGT
Source organism: Streptomyces sp. NPDC031426 (assembly GCF_055581585.1). NCBI lineage: Bacteria > Bacillati > Actinomycetota > Actinomycetes > Kitasatosporales > Streptomycetaceae > Streptomyces > Streptomyces sp. NPDC031426. The sequence goes on along the minus strand of NZ_JBVIJE010000010.1, from coordinate 53,228 downwards.
GGGCGAAGGAGGACCCCGAGGACCTGGAAGAGGGGCAGGAGGCCCGCGAGTTCGACGACACCCCGTCGGGCTTCGGGCGGATCGCCGCCACCACTGCCAAGCAGGTGATCCTGCAGCGGCTGCGCGACGCCGAGGACGACGCCACGCTCGGCGAGTACGCCGGCCGCGAGGGCGACATCGTCACCGGCGTGGTCCAGCAGGGCCGCGACCCGAAGAACGTGCTGGTCGACATCGGCAAGCTGGAGGCCATCCTGCCGGTGCAGGAGCAGGTGCCGGGCGAGACGTATCCGCACGGGATGCGGCTGCGCTCGTACGTCGTCCGGGTGGCCAAGGGCGTCCGCGGTCCGTCGGTCACCCTGTCCCGTACGCACCCCAACCTGGTGAAGAAGCTCTTCGCCCTGGAGGTGCCGGAGATCGCCGACGGCTCGGTGGAGATCGCCGCGATTGCCCGTGAGGCCGGTCACCGTACCAAGATCGCCGTACGGTCCACCCGTTCGGGCCTGAACGCCAAGGGCGCCTGCATCGGCCCGATGGGCGGCCGGGTGCGCAATGTGATGGGCGAGCTGAACGGCGAGAAGATCGACATCGTCGACTGGTCGGACGACCCGGCCGAGATGGTGGCGAACGCCCTGTCACCCGCTCGGGTGAGCAAGGTGGAGGTCGTGGACCTGGCCGCCCGCTCCGCCCGGGTGACCGTGCCGGACTACCAGCTGTCGCTCGCGATCGGCAAGGAGGGGCAGAACGCCCGCCTCGCCGCCCGGCTCACCGGCTGGCGGATCGACATCCGGCCGGACACCGAACAGATGGCCGAATAAGAGCGAGTAACAGCGGGTAACCGGGCGGCTCCGGGAATAGATCCAAGCCGCGGGCCGCTTGGTTTACGACAACAACCGTTCGATCTTTCCCCCGAAGGGGTGAGGTCGGTGCGGGGAGGTAGACTTAACTGTGTCTGGCCGGACGCATGCCGGAGCATGCCCTGAACGCACCTGTGTGGGGTGCCGGGAGCGGGCGGCCAAGGACGATCTGCTGCGGATCGTGAAGATCGAGGACGCGTGCGCCCCCGATCCTCGCGGTACGCTGCCCGGCCGGGGTGCTTATGTACACCCCGCACTGGTCTGTCTCGACCAGGCGGTACGCCGCCGGGCGTTCCCGCGGGCACTGCGCGCCCCGGGGCCGCTCGACACAAAGGCGTTGCGCCGATACGTCGAGCAGACAACAGTTGCCGAGCAGGCAACACCGTAAGACGTGCCGTACGGAACCCCGTGCGGCCTGGTACCTCGCGAGTCGAAAGCAGGTCGAGATTGCGATGAGCACTCGATGAGTACGCGATGAGTACGCCCATGAACTAGCGACGGTCCGGCTTCACCCGGACCTCAAAGGAGCGAAGTGGCTAAGGTCCGGGTCTACGAACTCGCCAAGGAGTTCGGCGTTGAGAGCAAGGTCGTCATGGCCAAGCTCCAGGAGCTCGGTGAATTCGTCCGTTCGGCGTCTTCGACCATCGAAGCGCCCGTAGTACGCAAGCTGACTGACGCCTTCCAGGGCGGTGGCAACGGCAAGTCCGCCGCGAAGCCCGCCCCGCGCAAGGCTGCCCCCAGGCCCGCGGCGCCCTCTCCGGCGCAGGCGGCCCGTCCGGCTGCCCCGAGGCCGGCTCCCAAGCCTCAGACGGCGCCCGCTGCCCAGCAGCCGGCCGCCCCGGCGGCCCCTGCGGCGTCCGCGCCCGCCCCGGGCCCGCGTCCGGTGCCGGGTCCCAAGCCCGCGCCGCGTCCGGCTCCGGCCGCCCCGGAGTTCACCGCTCCGCCGGCCGCTCCGGCCGCCCAGACCCCGCAGGCCCCGGCCGCGCAGGGTCCGCGTCCCGGCGCCCGTCCGGGTGCCCCGAAGCCCGGCGGTGCCCGTCCGGGCGGTCCCGGTCAGGGCCAGGCCCGTCCGGGCCAGGGTGCCCCGCGTGCCGGTGGCCAGGCCCCGCGTCCGGGTGCCCGTCCGGCCGGTCCGCGTCCGGGTAACAACCCCTTCACCTCCGGTGGCTCCACCGGTATGGCCCGTCCGCAGGCCCCGCGCCCGCAGGGCGGTCCGCGTCCGGGCGGTCCGGGTGCCCCCGGCGCCGGTCCCCGTCCGCAGGCCCCCGGCCAGCAGGGCGGCGGTCCGCGTCCGCAGGCTCCGGGCGGTTCCCGTCCGAGCCCGGCCGGCATGCCTCGTCCGCAGGGCGGTCCGCGTCCCGGTCCGTCCGGTCCGCGCCCGAACCCCGGCATGATGCCGCAGCGTCCTGCTGCGGGTCCGCGTCCCGGCGGCGGTGGCCCCGGCGGCGGTGGCCGCGGTCCCGGTGGCGGCGGTCGTCCCGGTGGCGGCGGCGGTCGTCCGGGTGGCGGCGGCTTCGCCCGTCCCGGTGGCGGCGGTGGCGGCTTCGCCGGTCGTCCCGGCGGTCCCGGTGGCGGCGGTGGCGGTGGCTTCGCCGGTCGTCCGGGTGGTCCCGGTGGTGGCGGCGGTGGCCGTCCCGGCTTCGGTGGCCGTCCCGGCGGTCCCGGTGGCCGCGGTGGCACGCAGGGCGCCTTCGGCCGTCCCGGCGGTCCCGCGCGTCGTGGCCGCAAGTCGAAGCGGCAGAGGCGCCAGGAGTACGAGGCCATGCAGGCCCCGAGCGTCGGCGGCGTGATGCTGCCGCGCGGCAACGGCGAGACCATCCGTCTCTCCCGCGGCGCGTCGCTCACCGACTTCGCGGAGAAGATCAACGCCAACCCGGCGTCGCTCGTCGCGGTCATGATGAACCTCGGCGAGATGGTCACCGCCACGCAGTCCGTCTCCGACGAGACCCTGCAGCTCCTCGCCGGCGAGATGAACTACGCGGTTCAGATCGTCAGCCCGGAGGAGGAGGACCGCGAGCTGCTCGAGTCCTTCGACATCGAGTTCGGCGAGGACGAGGGCGACGAGGAGGACCTGGTGGTCCGTCCGCCGGTCGTCACCGTCATGGGTCACGTCGACCACGGTAAGACCCGACTGCTCGACGCCATCCGCAAGACGAACGTCATCGCGGGCGAGGCCGGTGGCATCACCCAGCACATCGGTGCCTACCAGGTCGCGACCGAGGTCAACGAAGAAGAGCGCAAGATCACCTTCATCGACACCCCGGGTCACGAGGCGTTCACCGCCATGCGTGCCCGTGGTGCGAAGTCGACCGACATCGCGATCCTGGTCGTCGCGGCCAACGACGGCGTCATGCCGCAGACGGTCGAGGCGCTCAACCACGCCAAGGCGGCCGACGTGCCGATCGTGGTCGCGGTCAACAAGATCGACGTCGAGGGTGCCGACCCGACCAAGGTGCGCGGTCAGCTGACCGAGTACGGCCTGGTGGCCGAGGAGTACGGCGGCGACACCATGTTCGTCGACATCTCCGCCAAGCAGGGTCTGCACATCGACTCGCTGCTGGAGGCCGTGATCCTCACGGCCGACGCCTCGCTCGACCTGCGGGCCAACCCGGCCCAGGACGCGCAGGGCATCTCGATCGAGTCCCGTCTCGACCGCGGCCGTGGTGCCGTGGCGACGGTCCTCGTCCAGCGAGGCACGCTGCGGGTCGGCGACACGATGGTCGTGGGCGACGCCTACGGCCGGGTCCGCGCCATGCTCGACGACAACGGCAACAACGTCGCCGAGGCCGGCCCGTCGACGCCGGTCCAGGTCCTGGGCCTGACCAACGTCCCGGGTGCGGGTGACAACTTCCTGGTGGTCGACGAGGACCGTACGGCCCGTCAGATCGCCGAGAAGCGCGCCGCCCGTGAGCGCAACGCGGCCTTCGCCAAGCGCACGCGCCGCGTGTCCCTGGAGGACCTGGACAAGGTGCTCAAGGCCGGCGAGGTCCAGCAGCTGAACCTGATCATCAAGGGTGACGCTTCTGGTTCCGTCGAGGCCCTGGAGTCCTCCCTGCTCCAGCTGGACGTCGGCGAAGAGGTCGACATCCGCGTCCTGCACCGCGGCGTCGGTGCGGTCACGGAGTCGGACATCGACCTGGCGATGGGCTCCGACGCCATCGTGATCGGCTTCAACGTCCGTGCGGCCGGCCGCGCGGCGCAGATGGCCGAGCGCGAGGGTGTGGACGTCCGGTACTACTCGGTCATCTACCAGGCGATCGAGGAGATCGAGGCGGCCCTCAAGGGCATGCTCAAGCCGGAGTACGAAGAGGTCGAGCTCGGTACGGCGGAGATCCGCGAGGTCTTCAAGTCGTCCAAGCTGGGCAACATCGCCGGTGTCCTCATCCGCTCGGGCGAGGTCAAGCGCAACACCAAGGCACGCCTCGTCCGCGACGGCAAGGTCATCGCAGAGAACCTCAACATCGAGGGTCTGCGTCGCTTCAAGGACGACGTCACCGAGATCCGCGAAGGCTACGAGGGCGGTATCAACCTCGGAAACTTCAACGACATCAAGGTCGACGACGTCATCGCGACGTACGAGATGCGGGAGAAGCCGCGGGCGTAATGGCCCATGGATTCTGAAGCTGGCCGGCGGGACCACGGTCCTGCCGGCCAGCTTGCCGTTGCGGGAGCTGTTGCGGGGGCCACGGAAACCCCGTCGAGCGACCGCGCCGGTTCGCGTAACCTTTTGGTGTCCCCGGCCCACACGGGCCCGGGGCCATCGATCCCGTACCGGCGGGTGAACCGGTTACACACATGTACGTGGGGACTCTGTCCTTCGACCTCCTCCTCGGCGACGTCCACTCGCTGAAGGAGAAGCGCTCCGTCGTCCGCCCGATCGTCGCCGAACTCCAGCGGAAGTACGCGGTGAGCGCGGCAGAGGTGGACCACGTGGACCTCCATCGGCGAGCGGTCATCGGCCTCGCCATGGTCTCCGGCGACGCGGCGCACCTCACCGACGTACTGGACCGGTGCGAACGGCTGGTCGCCGGCCGCCCCGAGGTCGAGCTGCTGTCCGTGCGACGGCGCTTCCACGGCGAAGACGACTGACGACCAGACCCAACACCAGAGCAAGCAGAAGAAAGAACGGGAGACGGACCAGTGGCCGACAACGCGCGGGCGAAAAGGCTGGCGGACCTCATCCGGGAGGTGGTGGCCCAGAAACTGCAGCGCGGGATCAAGGACCCGCGGCTCGGCTCGCACGTCACCATCACGGACACCCGGGTCACGGGTGACCTGCGGGAGGCGACCGTCTTCTACACGGTCTACGGCGACGACGAGGAGCGGAAGGCCGCGGCCGCGGGCCTGGAGAGCGCCAAGGGCATCCTGCGCTCCGAGGTGGGCCGCGCGGCCGGTGTGAAGTTCACGCCGACCCTGACCTTCGTCGCGGACGCCCTGCCGGACACCGCCCGGACCATCGAGGACCTCCTCGACAAGGCACGGCAGTCCGACGAGAAGGTCCGCGAGGCCTCCGCGGGCGCCAGCTACGCGGGCGGCGCGGACCCGTACAAGAAGCCGGCGGACGACGAGACGGACGGCGACGCCGCGGAATGACCCAGAAGCACACCACGCCCGACGGCCTCGTCATCGTCGACAAGCCGTCGGGCTTCACTTCGCACGACGTGGTCGCCAAGATGCGCGGCATCGCACGCACCCGCCGCGTCGGCCACGCCGGCACCCTCGACCCGATGGCGACCGGCGTCCTGGTCCTCGGTGTCGAGCGCGCCACCAAGCTCCTCGGGCACCTCGCCCTCACGGAGAAGGAGTACCTGGGCACCGTCCGCCTGGGCCAGAACACGATCACCGACGACGCCGAGGGCGAGGTCACCTCGTCCACCGACGCCTCCAGGGTGACCCGGGACGCCATCGACGCGGGCATCGCCAAGCTGACCGGCGACATCATGCAGGTGCCGTCCAAGGTCAGCGCCATCAAGATCGACGGCGTGCGGTCGTACAAGAGGGCCCGCGAGGGCGAGGACTTCGAGATCCCGGCCCGTCCGGTGACCGTCTCCTCCTTCGCGGTGTACGACGTCCGGGACGCCGTCGCCGCCGACGGCACCCAGGTCCTCGACCTGGTCGTGTCCGTCGTCTGCTCCTCCGGCACCTACATCCGCGCCCTCGCCCGTGACCTGGGCGCCGACCTCGGCGTCGGCGGCCACCTCACCGCGCTGCGCCGGACGCGCGTCGGACCGTACAAGATCGATACGGCGAAGACGCTGGACCAGCTCCAGCAGGAGCTGACCGTGATGCCGATCGCGGACGCCGCCGCGGCCGCGTTCCCGCGCTGGGAGGTGGACGCCCGGCGCGCCCGGCTGCTGCTGAACGGCGTCCGGCTGGAGATGCCCGACGAGTACGCGGGCGCCGGTCCCGTCGCCGTCTTCGACCCCGAGGGCCGCTTCCTCGCACTGGTCGAACAGCACAGGGGCAAGGCCAAGAGCGTGGCCGTCTTCGGCTGAGACATCCGCCGAGACATCCGCCGTGGGCGCTGCCCGTGGAGCGGCGGCCGGCCACGGGGTGGGCCCCTGCCGCCGCTCCACGATCCCCCCTCGGTTCCCCCACCTCTAGGGTTATCCATCGGCTCCCGCCTATTCACCCGACCGGGCAGGCGCTCGGAGTGAACCGGGGGAGCGGAAGGGGGCGCGTTCGCCACGCGAGCTGTCCCGCCGATCATCGCGCGCCTACCGTCGTCAACAGGGCACATGGGCAAGGGCGGGGAGGTACGGCCATGGCGGGACGGGGCCCGCGCAACAGAGGCGGTCGACGGGCAGCGGCGGACCGTACGCGGGAGACAGCGGACGACTTCCAGCGGGGGGACCGGAACCGTACGGACGGCATGGGCGCCGCGGGCGCCACCAGATACACCACCGGTACCACAGGTATCGGCGGCACCAAGGGCCTCTCGAACCCCGCAGCAGGCCTCTCGCACCCCTCGGTCATCCCGGACCCGCACCCCGGCCCCGACCCCGCCCTCGTCCAGATCCGCGACCTCGCCGGGCGACCCCGGGGCGTCGGCTTCCTCGCCGATCACCAGGGCACCCTGCTCACCAGCCACGAGGCGGTCGACGGCCTGACCCGGCTCGTGCTGCAGATCGCCGGCGGCGACCGCACCTGTGTCGTCGCCGCCGACGCCGTCACCCCGCTGCCCGAGCGCGATCTGGCCCTGGTCCGCACCGAGGGCCTGGGTCTCGACCCGCTGCCGCTGTCCGTGCGGGAGCGGATCGACGCCGGAACCTATGTACGGATCCCCGCCGGCTGCTGGCGGGAGGCACGGGTGCTGGCCGCCACCGAGGTGACGTACACCGCCACCGACCGCTTCCACCTCCTCCCGGACGCGCTGGAGCTGGCGATCGGCACCGCGGGACAGGACGCGCTGCGGCTGGGCGGCGGGGCGGCCGGGGGACCGGTGCTCGACGCGGAGACCGGCGCGGTGATCGGCGTCCTCGGCACCGCCCTGCACTCCCCGCAGCGTGACACGGGCTTCGCGGTGCCGCTCCGGCCGGCCGACGGCCCCCTCGGCGAGCTGCTCGCCCGCAACGCGGCCACGGTGCCCGTCTACGGCACCGACCTCAACCAGGCCGGCGTTCTGCAGCTGACCGCCACCTCGGTCGGCCAGGAGGGCCCGCAGGGCTTTCTCGCCGGCGTCGTGGAGCCGGTCGAACGCCGCGGGGTCGCACGGGAGTTGGCCGCCTTCACGGCCGGTGACCGGGCCGTGCTCGGGCTCGTCGGCGCGCCCGGCAGCGGGCGTACGACGGCCCTCGCTGCCCTCGCCGCCCGCCGGGCCGGCGAGCGGCCCGCCCCGACGCTCTGGCTGCGCGGCGCCGACCTGGAGGATGCCGACGACTCCGTGGCCGACGCGGCCCGCCGCACCCTGGAACGGGCCGCCAGGATCGTCGCCGCCGCCCGCTCCGTCGAGCCGGAATCCCTCGGGGACGTCAGCCCCGCACACCTGGCCCACCTCGCCGCCCGGGCCGGCCGCCCGCTCCTGCTCCTGCTGGACGGCCCCGAGGAGATGCCCCCCGTGCTCGCCCACCGCCTTCCCGACTGGACCAGGGGAACGGCCGCGTGGCTGCGCCGGACCGGGGCACGACTGGTGGTGGCCTGCCGGGAGGAGCACTGGGAGCGAGCGGCGGCGGAATTCCCCGCCGACCTGCTGCACGCTCCGGCGGCTCCGGCGGCATCGGCGGCTCCCGAGGCTCCCGCCACTGCCTCCACCCCCCTCCCGCCCTGCCTCCGCCTCCCCGACCTCACACCGGACGAGGCCCGGCTGGCCCGGGTCCGGTATGAGGTCCCCGACGGTGCCCTCTCCGATCGCGACACCCGGCATCCGCTCACCCTCCGGCTGCTGTCCGAGGTCCGGGCCGCCGCCCCGGACGTCCAGACCGGCGCCGGACCCGTCGACCGGCACGAGGTGTTCGCCGCCCACCTGGATCTGATGTGCCTGCGGATCGCGGTCCGGCTCGCCGTGGAGAGCGGCCTGCGCGGCACCGCCGTACGCCGGCTCGCCGCTCGCGTGGCCGGGCAGGTGCACGAGGCCGCCCGGCGGAGCCTCGGCGCGGGGCAGGGCGAGCTGGACCGGGCGTCGTTCGAGGCGGTGTTCCCCTGGGGGCCCGCCCCGGCCCGGCTCGGCGGCGGCACCGGCTGGGCGTCCGCCGTACTGACCGAGGGACTGCTCGTCCCGGCCGGCCGGGGCTACCGCTTCGCGCACGAGGAGCTGGCCGACTGGATCCAGGGCATGCATCTCGACCTCGACGAGGCCCTGCGCGCCCTGGTCCACCGCCCCCCTACCGACCGGGAAACCGCTCCCGTGCCGGTGCCACACCATCGCGTCGGTCCCGTCGTCCAGGCCCTGCTGCTCCTCGCCCGGCACCACGGCGACCGCCAACTCGCGGCCCGGCTGCGGGACTTGACGGACGCCCTGGACCGCGACACCGGCTCCTGGTGGGCCGCCCGGCTGCTCGCCCGCACCCTGCTGCAGATCCCGGACGCGACGCCGTACACCGATGTGCTGCGGCTGCTCGCCGACCGGATCGTCGCCTGGCGCCGCGCCCAGCGGCCCGTGCCCGCCGAGTTCGGCCCCGGCTTCTGGACCGAGCTGCCGGTCCACGACACCGAGCGGCTCGATCTGCTGGGCCGGCTCGTGCTGGCCGACCCGGCGCCCCCGGAGACCGGCGAGCGCTACCTGGACGTCGTCGCCCGGCTGCTCGCGGCCGCGCCGGGCGTCGTACAGCCGCGGCTGACCCGCTGGTTCGACGACGAACGGCCGCTGCCCGCGACCCCGCACGCCACGGTCGCGACCGCCGCGCAGGCGCTGCTGCACACCCACCGGCACGGCGCGCTGGACGAGCTCATCGAGAACCTGGTGGCCAGTGCGCACCGGCGCGCCGACGAACTGCTCGCGACCCTCGCCGAGGACGAGCCGTCGGCGATCTGCCGGGCGGTCGACCGCTGGGCGCACGACGAGCGCCCCGCCCGCCGGGCCGCGGCCGTGGCCCACGGCCTGCGCGCGGCGCCGCACGCCCGTGCGGAGGCCGACCGCGAGCTGCTGCGCTACGCCGCCCTCGCCCTGCTCGCCCGCCCCGCCGACCGCGCCCTGCACGGCGGCGCCCTCGCCCTGCTGGTCCGCGACCCGCACACCCGGGACCGGCACCTCGCCGCGGCCCTGCGGCACTTCTCGGACGGCGACCCGCAGCTCCCGCCGAGCGCCCTGGTCCCCGCCCTGGCCGGCCACCCGGAACCGGTCCTGGAGGCCTTCCGCGCCCGGCTGCGCGGCCCGCACGCGGGGGAGGCGCTGCGCACCCTCGCCGAGGCCACCACCCCGGCCCTGGCCCGCCGCATCGCGCCCCTGCTCCAGGAGGCGGTACGGCTCCACCCCCAGACCGCCGGCCACCTCGCCGCCCATGTCGACCGCCGCCTCGCCGAGGGCCCCAGCGCCCGCGCCGTTCTGCTGCCCCTGGTCACCGGCCTGCTGGTCGACGCCCCCGAACAGCTCCGTGCCGCCCTCGCCACCGTCCTCGCCGCCGCCGGCACCCCCGCCTCCCGTCCGCTGCGCCGCGAGCTCCTGGAGCTGCTGCTCGCCCGGGAACAGGAGCCGTCCGTGCTGGACGCCGTCCTGCACGCGGCCGCCGAGCACGGTGACGACTACGGCGACGGCCGGGAGGAGGAGGTCCGCGGGCTCGTCCACCGCACCGGTCTGCTCCTCGTCCGCACCCCCGAGGGCGCCACCCGCTTCGACCGCGGCCTGGTCGACCTGGGTCGGCACGTGCCCGGCTTCGCCGCGCGGATGGCCGGCTGGCTGGCCGCCACCCCGGACGAATGGGCCGCCGTCGTGGGCCCCAGCACCCGCCGCATGCTGGAGAACCTCGCCGGCGTCCGCGTACCGGCGTGAGCGGCCACAGGGCGTCGCCGGGAACGTGCGCCCGGTCACAGCCCCGATACCGATGCGGGTCCGGGGCACCCGGCATGGCACCCTTAGACCTGCGCAAGTCTTAGGCGTCGATATGGACACGGGTTCGAGGAGCGGTCACAGTGCAGCGCTGGCGTGGCTTGGAGGACATCCCCCAGGACTGGGGGCGCAGCGTCGTCACCATCGGTTCCTACGACGGCGTCCACCGCGGCCACCAGCTGATCATCAGGCACGCCGTCGACCGCGCTCGCGAGCTGGGCGTCCCGGCCGTCGTGGTCACCTTCGACCCGCACCCCAGCGAGGTCGTCCGCCCCGGCAGCCACCCGCCGCTGCTCGCCCCGCACCACCGCCGCGCCGAGCTGATGGCGGACCTGGGCGTGGACGCGGTCCTCATCCTCCCCTTCACCACCGAGTTCTCGAAGCTCTCGCCCGCGGATTTCGTGGTGAAGGTCCTGGTGGACAAGCTGCACGCGAAGGCGGTCGTGGAGGGCCCGAACTTCCGCTTCGGCCACAAGGCCGCGGGCAACGTGGAGTTCCTCGCCGAGCAGGGCAAGACCTACGACTTCGAGGTCGAGATCGTCGACCTGTACGTCACCGGTGAGGCGGGCGGCGGCCGGCCCTTCTCCTCGACCCTGACCCGCCGCCTGGTCGCCGAGGGCGACGTCGAAGGCGCCCGGGAGATCCTGGGCCGCCCGCACCGCGTGGAGGGCGTGGTCGTCCGCGGCGCCCAGCGAGGCCGCGAACTGGGCTTCCCGACGGCCAACGTCGAGACCCTCCCGCACACCGCCATCCCCGCCGACGGTGTGTACGCCGGCTATCTGCACGCGCAGGGCGAGGTCATGCCGGCCGCGATCTCCGTCGGCACGAACCCGCAGTTCGACGGCACCGAGCGCACGGTGGAGGCGTACGCCATCGACCGCGTCGGCCTCGACCTGTACGGCCTGCACGTCGCCGTCGACTTCCTCGCCTACGTGCGCGGCCAGGCGAAGTTCGACTCGCTGGAGGCCCTGCTGGAGCAGATGGCCGCCGATGTGAAGCGGTGCCGGGAGATCGTGGCGGCGGAGGAGTAGGCCTTCGGCGGGCTCTACGACATGAGAGGGCGGCCGGTGCTGATCGCACCGGCCGCCCTCTCGTTCACTGCTGCTACTGCTGCGGGGGCGGGCCCTGCGGCGGCTGCTGCTGCGGGTAGCCGGGCTGCTGCGGCTGCGGGTAGCCGTACGGCTGGCCGGGCTGCTGCGGCGGGTACGGCTGCTGACCCGGTGCGGCCTGCGGATAGGGCTGCTGGCCGGGGGCGGCCTGGGGGTACGGCTGCTGGCCCGGCACCTGCGGGTACGGCTGGCCCTGCTGGGGCGGATAGGGCTGGCCCGGCATCGGCTGGCCCGGCATCGGAGGGGCGGCCACCGGCGGCGGGTTGCCGTCGCTGGTCCACAGGCCGTGCGCCTGCTGGTGCCGTACGAAGTCCTCGGCCACCAGCGCGGCGAGGTTGAAGTACGCCTCGCGCGTCTTCGGCCGCATCATGTCGAGATCGACCTCGGCACCGGCGGCCAGATGCTCGTCGAAGGGCACGACCACGACCGCGCGCGTGCGCGTCTCGAAGTGCGCCACGATGTCCTCGACCTTGATCATCTTGCCGGTCTCCCGGACACCGGAGATCACCGTGAGCGAGCGGGAGACCAGGTCGGCGTAGCCATGCGCGCTCAGCCAGTCCAGCGTCGTACTGGCGCTGCTCGCGCCGTCCACGGACGGCGTGGAGATGATGATCAGCTGGTCCGCGAGGTCCAGCACCCCGCGCATCGCGCTGTACAGCAGACCCGTGCCCGAGTCGGTCAGGATGATCGGGTACTGCCGGCCGAGGACGTCGATCGCGCGCCGGTAGTCCTCGTCGTTGAACGTGGTCGAGACGGCCGGGTCCACGTCGTTGGCGATGATCTCCAGACCGGAGGACGCCTGCGAGGTGAACCGCCGGATGTCCATGTAGGAGTTGAGGTACGGGATCGCCTGCACGAGGTCACGGATCGTCGCACCCGTCTCCCGGCGCACGCGCCGCCCGAGCGTACCGGCGTCCGGGTTCGCGTCGATCGCGAGGATCTTGTCCTGCCGCTCGGTGGCGAGGGTGGAACCCAGCGCGGTGGTCGTGGTCGTCTTGCCGACGCCGCCCTTGAGGCTGATGACCGCGATCCGGTAGCAGGACAGGACCGGCGTGCGGATCAGCTCCAGCTTGCGCTGCCGCTCGGCCTCCTCCTTCTTGCCGCCGAGCTTGAACCGGCCGCCCGCTGCCGCGGGCCGTCCGCTCTTCGCCTTCTGCCTCTTGTTGTTCAGCAGCCGGTCCGAGGACAGCTCCACGGCGGCCGTGTAACCGAGCGGCGCGGCGCCGGGGTTGGTCGGCTGCCGCTGGTCGTGCTGGACCGGCTGCGGCCACGCGGCACCGGACCGCGGATCGACCGGCGCCTGCGGGGGCTGCGGTGCGGGTGCCTGCGGGGCCTGCGGTGCGGGTGCCTGCGGGGCATGCGGTGCGGGTGCCTGCGGGGCCTCGGCCGCCGGCGCGCCGTCCGGACCCTGCGGGCTCTGCGGCGGCGGGAAGCCGTAACCGCCGGGCTGGGGCTGGGCGTTCGGAATGCCGGGCGGGGGGAAGCCGTAACCGCCCGCCGGGTTGGGGCCGGTGGGGTGCGGCTGGGGTGCGGGCGGCTGCGGGAAGCCGTAACCACCCGGCTGAGGCTGAGGCTGAGGCTGAGGATGAGGCTGGGGGTTGGGGGTGCCGGGCTGGGGGAAGCCGTAGCCACCGGCCGCGTTGGGACCGTTGGGCTGTGGCTGTGCGGGGGGCGGCGGGAAGCCGTAACCGCCCGCCGCGCCGGGGCCCGCCGGGTGCGGCTGCGGTCCAGGACCCGCCGCCGGCTGCCCGGCCGCGTTCGGCTGACCGGGCTGACCGGGCTGCGGTGCGGTGGGCGCTCCAGGCTGGTTCGCCTGGTTCTGCTGGTTCCAGGCGGCGGGCGCGGGCTGCAGGGCCTGCGGCTGGAACGGCGGCTGCTGACCGGGCATCGGGCCGGGCTGCTGGGGCTGCTGCGCAGGCCACTGGGCCGCCGGAGCGGGCGCCGCGGGCTGGTAGGACGGCGGCAGCGGGGGCACCCCGGTCTGCGGCACGGGCGGAGGCGTCCAGCCGGGCTGGGCGCCCTGGTCCGGCGCGGGCGGCACGGCGGCCTGGGGCGCGCCGGTCTGCGCGGTGCCGGTCTGCGCGGTGTCGGTCTGGGCGGAGCCGTCCGGCTGGGCGCCGCTCTCCGGTACGCCGGGCTGGGGCGCGGCGTCCTGCGGCACGGCGGCGTCCACGGACGCGGAGGCGTCGGCCTCGGCGTCGTCGGACTTGGCGTCGGCGTCGGCGTCGTCGGCGGACGCGTCCCGGGCACCGTCGGTGTCCCCGGCCCCCGCCCCCGCGTCGCCCTCGGCCGTGTCCTCGACCTCGGCCTTGCTCTCGCCCTCGCCCTCGTCCTCAGCGGTGCCGGCCTCGGAGACAGCCGCGTCCTCCCCGGACCCGGCCTCCGCGGAGACCACGTCCGCGGGCTCCGTACCCGACTGCTCCTCGGCACCCTCGGCGTCCTCGGCCGAGCCCTCCGGCGCGGACGCTTCGACCGCGTCGCTCTCGGCACCGGCGGAGCCCGTGTCCGTACCCTCCGCCGCGCCCTCGTCACCGGCGCCGTCCCGCAGCGCGGCCGCGCGCTCGGCGATCTCGGCCATCTCGCGCTTCAGGGCCACGGCGGAGAACCGCATGGTGGCCCCGCTCTCCAGGTCCCCGTTGCTCGTCTCCGGCTCGACCGCGGGTACCGGCGGCTCCGGCTGCGCCTGCTGAGCCGGCTGCGCGGCCTGCGGCTGCTGCGCCTCGTAGCCCTCCGGCAACCGCGGCATCGGGACAGGAGTTCCGACGGGCGGCGCCGGCGGCGCCGGCGGCATGGGCGCGGCGTAGGGAGCGCCCTGGGATTGCGGGGGCGGAGGCGGCGCGTACGACGTCCCCTGGGGCGGCGTGAACGGAGCGCCCTGCGGGGGTGGCGGGGGGACCGGAGCCGTCGCAGGCGCACCGGACGAACCCTGCGCGTTCTGCGTGTACCAGGCGGGCGGCGCGTAGTCGATGGTGAACTCGCCCGTCATCTCGATGGCGGACTCCGCGTCGGTCTGGTCGTCGTCGGGTGTGTCCCAGCCCCCGCGGATCCCGTCCCGATCGCTGTTCACAGTTCCTCCTGGTGTGGTCGAACACCCTCATGCCGTGCCGGGGCGACCATGTCGTGTCGTTCCGAGTCGTCCGTAGTTGTTCGGGGCAGTCCGAGTCGGCGGTCCTCCCCCGGGGACACCGATCGCCCGGTCAACGGGTTGTGCCATCGCGCCCGCTCCCAGCCTAATCACCACGAGCCGTCCCTCGGCAGGCCCGCCTGCCTCCGAGCACATGTCGACAGGGTCACCGCGCACTCCGAACGGCCCCGTTGGCTGCATCGCCCGCCAGAGGAATTAGGGAGCAATGGGCGGACAACGGGCGAACGGGGAACAGAGGTAACCCGAACAAAACAGATGGGTAAGGGCAGTTCAGTCCATCCGGCGAGGAGTGCCCAACAATCCGATCTCGGCGTCGGTGGGTTGGGTCAGCACGTACTGCCGGTCACGATCCGTGCACCACAGGGTGACGCCGTCGGGCAGTGCCGGCAGCGACTCCACCTCGGTCTGCGACAGTCCCATGGTGCGACCCAGTTCAGCGGCCTCGTCCGGCGAGACCCGCTGGATTCCGGCGAGCCGTGCCTGGCGCAGCAGCCGGGGTGCGACCGGGCTGAGATACGGCAGCAGGGTCAGCACCGACTGCCAGGGCCCGGACACCACACGGCCGCGCGGGGGCCGCATGCCGCAGTCCCGCACCACCAGCACGGGCGTTCCGGCGGAGGCACCCTGCGGCGGCACACGACCGACGTCGTACACGGACAGTCCGTTCTGTCCGCCTCCCATGGCGTGCACCATCTGCATCCAGGCCTGCGGCCGGCCCGTCTCGACCGCGACCCGGGCGCCCGTGGCCGCCGAGCGCAGCGCCAGCACCTGAGCCGTCCACAGGCCACCGATCAACACGACGTCGTACGGCGTTGGCCGGTTGATGCCCAGCACGGCCGGCTGGCCCTCGGCGTCGACCCCTGCCACCACGCCGTCGTCCCCGATGGGCAGGGCGAGCGCGTCCAGGTGCTGCGCGGTCAGCCCGTGCCGACCGTGCCGGGGCCCGATCAGGCCCAGTCCGTGCCGCAGCAGCTCGCCCATCCGGCGCGGACCGGATGCCGCCGGTGAGTCCGTGCCCGACTTCGGGGACATCGTCGGAGTCGTCGTCACCGCGCACCTCCGAGGGGCAGCGTGGCCAGCATTCCGGGCAGTTGTTCCCGGTCGAGGCGGGCCAGACCGGCGCCCGCCTGCCGGGCGGCGCTCTCCAGCGCGCGTCGCGCCGCCACGAGTTCGTCGTCGCTGCGCCCGGTCACCCGCAGATGCGCGGACAAGGTCACTTCCTGTCGCTCGCCGTGCGTGAGAGTGAGGCTGAACGTCGTCGCGAGGGCCGGTATCACCGTGACCCGGGCGACGAAGTGTGGCAGTGACTCGCCCCGACCGCCGCCCAGTTGGGGCCAGCGCCTGACCCAGTAGGTTGTGTGCCGCCGGTTGTCGCACCGCCAGCTGCGCCCGGACTCCTCCGTGCGCCGCTCCCGCGTCTCGCTGCGCCCAGCCTCGGCCGTGACCAGCGGGTTGGCGCAGGCAGAGGTGGCGAGCGCGGCGACCAGTTCCTCCTCGTCGAGCACGCGCGCCCGGAATCCGGCGCCGGTGAGCCGGCTCGCGAGGTGATCCGCGGCCCGCGCGACGCACTTTTGTGCACCGAGCAGCCCGCCGCCGCGTGCGGCCACGGCCTCCGCGCACAGCTCCGGGTCGAGCTTCAGCGCGATCCAGGTGATACGCACCGCCGGGGCACCCGTCTGCTCCTGCAGCGGAAGGTAGTTGGAAACGGCGACGGACTGCTGGGGCAGGTGCAGCGCGGGCGCCGGCTGGGTGTGCAGCACGATCTGGGCCGACTCCAGACGGATCCCGTCCACCTCCAGAGCATCGCGCACCAGGGCGACGGGCAGTGGCTGCCGGCTCCGCTCGGCCCGTAGCGCGGTCGCGTCTGCCTCGACCTGGAGCACGGCCGTGACGAAGGTGCCGTCCCCGACGATGCCGAGCGGGCGCCGGTCACGCGGGCCGTAGGAGTATGTGCGCAGGGCGGGCTCGCACTCCACGGCGGGGACCAGCCCCGGTTCGGTACCCGGTGGTATCGGGGTGCTCGCAGCCCGCTTCTGACGCGCCCGCAACTCACGTGCGGTGGCGAGCCATTCCGGCAGGGACCGGCCCCGCCGCCGTACGAAGGCCAGCAGGATCAGCGTCACAGCCACGACCGCGGCGGGCACTAGGGCCGCCATCCCGATGGCGAGGCCGACGAGCAGCGCGGCGGCCGCCAGCTCCACCAGCACGAGGCGTTGCAAACGGAATGAACCTGTTTGGCCCGGCCGTGGCCTGAGGCCGAGCGTGACCTGCTGCTGCGCGACTCCGCGCTGGGCGGACCTCTCGCGTGTCGGCGACGCGGACCCGGCCGCGCGACCTCGTGCCGCCGAGCGACCGCGCGTTCGCGTCCGCGTTCCGGAAGCCATCACGGCATCCCCCCGATTTGCTCACAACTCGCTGGAACCAGGCCACTGAACAAGGCCCTTGAGGGCCCAGGTACCCTACCCGCTCCACAAGACTCGTTCCGTACCAGGCATAGTAGGGGCCGGGTCCGACAACGGAGGGCGGGGGAGAGCGGTTCCCGGGCGCTCTCCGCGTGAGTCACGGGGAGAAAAGGCACAGATGGCATCTCGGCGGGACCAACTCAACGCCTACACCTTCGCGAAGCGTCGCATGCTCGCGTCATTCGTGCAGTCCTCACCGGATGCCTCCGACGAGGCGGCGCCGCGGCCGCTTCGTGCCGTCCTGCCCGGCTCCATCGTCGGTGTCGTCGTCCTCGCCGCCTTCGGCGCCTGGGGCATGTTCAAGCCGACCGCCCCGCAGGGCTGGGACAAGCCCGGCCAGAACGTGATCATCGCCAGTAAGTCCACCACTCGATACGTCGTGCTGGAGACGCAGGGCAAGGTGCAGCTCCACCCGGTCCTCAACATGGCGTCCGCCAAGCTCGTCCTCAATAGCCAGAACGACGTCAACGTCGTCACTGTGGACGAGTCGATCCTCGACAACGGCAAGATCCCGCACGGTGTCACCATCGGCATCCCCTACGCCCCCGACCGCCTGCCCTCCGACAAGGAGGCCGGAGCGGCCAAGGAATGGGCTGTCTGCGAACGCCCGAGCGGCAGCGGAAGCTCCATCCAGAAGGCCGCGTTCGTTCTGGCCAAGCGCGACCAGAAGCTGACCGAGGGGCCGGAGAAATTGCACGGTGGGGAACTCCTGTACGTCACCACTCCCACGGACAAGAAGCAGTACATGGTCGACGCCCAGGGCACGGCGTACCCGGTGGACTCGTCCGACTCACTCCTGCTGCAGACCCTCGTGGGCGCGGACCGTAAACCGCAGCAGGTGACCAGGGCATGGATCGACACCCTTCACCAGGGCGACCGGATCAGCTTTCCGCCGATCAGCGGAGTCCCGGGCGCCGCCGCGAACGCGCCCGGTGAGCTGGGCGATGCCGACAAGGTCGGCATGGTCCTCAGGGCGCCGGTCAACGGCCAGGAGCAGTACTTCGTGGTGCTGCCCGGCCGGGTCGCGCCGGTCTCGGACTTCGTCGCCCAGCTGCTGCTGGCCAGCAGGGACCTCGTCAAGCTCGGCCAGGCCGGACACGCCCAGGAGGTCAGTGCGGGCGCCATCACCCGGGGCGAGCCGTTCGCCGCCGACCACAAATGGCCCACGCAGAAACCCAGCGCGGTCAACGACGCCTCCACCGCCGACGGCAGCCGCAACACGATCTGCACCGTCCTGAACCACGTCGATCCCGACAACGGAAACACCACCCTGACCACCTGGGCCGGGAAGGACTTCCCGGCGGTCCTGCCCACCGGATCCTCCAGCGCGTACGTCACCGCCGGCTCCGGCCAGCTGTACCGCCAGTTCCAGGGCACCGCGACCAAGGACGGTCCGGTCTTCCTGGTGACCGACACCGGCCTGCGCTACGCCCTGCAGTCCAACGACGACAGCGCCACCGACGACAAGGGCATCGGCATCACGGCCCAGCAGCGCAAGGAACTCCAGCAGGAGGCCAAACTGGCGCAGACCCGCCTCGGCTACGCCGGCGTGAACCCGGCTCCCGTCCCCGCCGCGTGGTCGGAGTTCCTGCCGACGGGCCCGCGTCTGTCCACGGCGGGCGCGCGCCAGCCGCAGGGGTCGTGAGAGGTACGCCGATGCGATCCACACTGCGCACCCGTACGACCCTGGCGACGACGCTGGCCATCACCGCCTCGCTGCTGGCGGCGCCGATGGCCGCGGCGGACTCCGTGTCCGACCAGTGCACGTTCTCCAAGAGCAATCACAAGTACACCGGCACCCCGTGGGCCCTGCAGCGCGTCAACCTCGATGAACTGTGGAGCCAGTCCAAGGGCGAGGGCGTGAAGGTGGCCGTGATCGACACCGGCGTCGACACGAGCAACCCGCAGCTGACCCAGGCGGTGAACGCGTCCCTGGGGGAGAACCTCCTTCCCGCCAAGGACGGCAAGGGCAAGCCGATCGACGGCGCCAAGTCCAAGCCCACGACCGACACGGTCGGTCACGGCACGCGCGTGGCGGGCATCATCGCCGCCCGCCCCATGAAGGGCACCGGGTTCGTCGGCCTCGCCCCCAAGGCCACGATCATCCCGATCAAGCAGAACGACTCCGAGGGCCACGGCACGTCCGACGGCCTTGCCGCGGCGATCAGGCACGCGATCGCGGTGGGAGCGCAAGTCATCAACATCTCCCAGGACACGGCGAACGCCATGCCTCCGGGCGATGCCCTGCACAACGCCATCAACGAGGCCCTGAACCACAAGATCGTCGTGGTCGCGTCGGCGGGCAACGACGGCCTCGACGGCAACGTCAAGCCGACCTATCCCGCTTCCTACGCCGGAGTCCTGGCCGTCGCAGCCTCCGACCGCAACAACGAACGCGCAGCCTTCTCCCAGTCCGGGGACTGGGTCGGAGTCGCCGCCCCGGGTGTCGACATGATCTCGACGGTGCCCAAAGGCGGCCACTGCTCCGACAACGGTACGAGCTTCTCCGCGCCGTACGTGGCCGGCGTCGCCGCGCTGATCAAGGCCAAACACCCCGACTGGACGGCCCGCGAGGTCGTGGCTCAGATCGAGCAGACGGCGGAGCGCTCCATCGCCGGCCACG
Organism: Streptomyces sp. NPDC031426; assembly: GCF_055581585.1. Taxonomy (NCBI): domain Bacteria; kingdom Bacillati; phylum Actinomycetota; class Actinomycetes; order Kitasatosporales; family Streptomycetaceae; genus Streptomyces; species Streptomyces sp. NPDC031426. The sequence goes on along the minus strand of NZ_JBVIJE010000010.1, from coordinate 33,554 downwards.
ACCGCTTGGTCGGCTGGGGCGTGGTGGACCCGGTCCGCGCCCTAACGGAGGACGATCACCCGATCGAGGCCCCCCAGTCCGACGCCGGCCTCACCCACGTCGAGGCCCCGACCCCCGCCAAGCTCACCCTCGGCGAAACCTCCCAGGAACGCACCGCCCGCATCGCCACGTACGTGGCCATCGGCGTGGCCGTACTGGTGGCGGGCCTGAGCGGAGGCGCGGTGGCCCTGCGGGACGCCCGGCGGAGGCGGCGGAGCGTGGAGGCGCGGGCGTGACGTGGGCGTCGCTCAGGCAAGGCCGCTGTGGAGCCCGGCGCCCGCTGACGGCGCCTTGCCTGTCAGCGCTTGGGCGGCCCGTGGCGAAGACATCAGCGAACTGATCAAGGAACGAGTCCGGCATGTCGATTTCGCCGACCCGCTCAGAAGCACGAGAGAGCTGCCGACGGGCACAACCGCGCGTTGAAGTGGCGGCTCACGACTTCGATTTGCACGGAGCCTGTTCCTTCAGTGAGTCCGTATATCCCTGAATCAACTTCTTCATGGCTGATTCACCCGGGCGTGCCGGCTTGAGAATTTTGATGAGGGTGCTGATGTCCTCCTCCTGCACATGCGCACCGCCGCATTTGATCAGTGACGCGGCGGCGTGGTCGGTGTACGCAATGGAGCTGTTGTCTGCGGACTTCTGCTGCTGAATGGAAAGTCGGCTGCGCAACACGTTCCGCGCCGAATCGCCGGTCTCGATGCGCTCTCCGCTGACGTCCAGCACCGTGTCCGCGTCGACCTTGACAGCGCACACCGTGGAGCCGGCGTCCAGACTTCCAGTGTGCTCCACGCTGAGATGCGTTCCCGGGGCAGGCAGCAGATCAGAGAGAGCATCGGTCGGGACGGAGATCCCGCACAGGGCTTTTGGGACGCTGAACTCCTGCTTCGGCTCATCGGAGGAACAACCGACTGCAGCCAGGACGACAACGGAGATCGACATGCTGCCGAGAACATACCGTGCGTATCTCAATGCTTGCTACTCTCCGATTTCCACTGGGCACCGTCCGAGTGGCTGTGACCGGCGGATGTACGCGCGGCTCTCCTGAGATCGTCGGCGGTGTCCGGATCGATGGTGGTGTTGTTCACAAGGGCGTGATCGACTGCGGCTCTGGCGGAATCCAGGGCCGCCTGCCTGCCGTTGGTGTACTCCTCGCCCGCCTGAGCCTCGGCTTCACTCGATGTGTCCTGCTCGATGCTCTTCATGATGGATTCCTGAATGTCCCCCGATGCCCATTCAAGAGGAGCGCCAGCGACAGGTACTCGCTCGCCGACCTTTTCAAGGCCCATGCCGAGAATGCGATTCACCCACTTCTGCTTCTCGGCCGCAGCCTCGTTGAACTCCGCATCCGATGCTGTGTGGTATTCGTAGATCGCATGAGCCCGGGCGTCGCTCATGATTCCGGCGATCGCGGAGCCGGGGGCGACGGCGGCAGCCACTCGTCCGTCCAACGACGCCGTCGAGTGGCTGGATCCGTTTATCACGTGGTCCACCACGTTGGTCGTGTAGGTCTGCTGGGCGGTAGTGATGGCGGAATAGGCGTCCGGATCCTGTCCCACTTCACCCAAGAAGCGTGCAGTGTTGTTCGGATCGAGGTCGGCCGCGGCTCCGAATGTTGGAAAGAGGTCGCTGCTGGAATCCTCGTCGTACATGGCTCGCTGGACGTCACCCATGTAGTCGGCGGTGATGTCGCCGAGGCTTCCCCGCAGGGCGTACAAGGGACCGGTCTCCTCGCCGTCCAGGTCCCCGTTCTCGTTGTGCCGGATGAGCTCCGGGTCGCCACCGAACTTGTTCACGATGTCGCTGACCAAATGCGCCTGCGCCTCGCTGTGCTTGATGGCGTCGGCCGTGGCGTCACTGTCGTACGGACGTCCCGTCGTCGCCGCCTCCAGGGCGTGGCCGAGGGCCTCAGGACCGAAGTTCAGGGCCGCCTTCGTCTTGTCCTCGTCGGCCAGGACGTTCGCGGCGTTGGTGTCCGCCGTCCACTCGAAGTCCTTGTCGGTGAACAGGTCCAGGTAAGAACTGAAGCCCGGATCGCCGCCCTTCTTCACCGTGCCGTCCTCGTTGTAGGCGTGCGGCGGCTGGGTGAAGAACTTCTCCGCGGCCTCCGGACTGTGCCCCAGGGATTCCAGGACGCTGTTCAACGGGTCGTTGCCGGTGCCGAGCTTTCCTGAAGGGTTGAAACCATAGGTGTCCGGGCTCCCGGCCGGCTTGTTCGACAGGAAGAAGTACGGGTCCTTCTTGTGGAGCTGCGCGATATGTTCCGCGATGGGGTTGAGGAACCGTGAGTCGTAGGTGCCGTAACGCAGCAGGCCGCCCAGCACCTGGTAGCCGTACGGCTTGTTCAACTGCCCCGGCTCCCAGCCGATCTGCTGGGTGCCAAGGCGTCGGAAGTCCGCCCCCCAGCTGTCGGACAGATGGTACTTGTGGTCCGGGTCGGTGGCGTTGGCGAGCGTGTACCCCATGACCTTCTGCAGGTCTTGCACCTCGTTGAGCCGGGTCTTGGTCGCGTCGGCGCCGGTGCCGTCGATCGACATCTCGGCATAGAACTGCAGCGCCTTCTTCGGTCCGCCGAGTCCCTGGTAGAACTCTGTGGCGAACTCGCCGTCCTTCTCGCCGGAATTGAACCGCAACAGCTCGTTGAGTTCGCGCAGCTCCGCGTCGGACATCCTGTGGCCCTTGCGCGCAAGCTCCAGGGCGCGCTCGGCCTCGGCGTCGTTCAGGGACTCGTACCTGCTGTGGCCCGCGTTGTAGGGGTCGTTCCCATGGCTCTTCCCCAGCGCCCGGGCGACGGAGGCATCGATCTCGGCGGCGTGGGCGAGGATCCGGTTGATCCGGTCCTCCAGTTCCTGCTTGTCGTCCAGTTGCTTTTGGGTGTGCTCATCCGTGTCACCCCGGACATGAGGGAAGAAGCATCGGACCTTTCCACCACCGATGTCCTCGACACGGACACCGAATTGTGGGGCATCCACTTGGACGGCGGTCTTCATCTGCTTCTGGAGTGACTCCAGTTCGGTGTGCCCGTCCTCAAGTACCTGGTAGATGCTGTTGGCCTCGGTGTGGAGATCCAAGACCTCCTTGGCGGTCTTGGCCACGAACTCGCGCGTCACCGTTGCGTTCAAACCGGCCCACCGTGCGGAGTCCGACTTGGCCTGCATCCCCGTTCGGGCGCTCTCCGCCGAATTCTTCAGGCCGTCGACGGCCTTCTTCCAGTCCGACACGGCAGTGGCGAGCTTGCCGAGGTCGACTTCAACGAGATCCGTGAATGTGAGAGCCATCGGCGATGCTCCTACTCGAAGTACTCGTTGAGTTGCGACACAGGCATGGCGGAGCCGTCGCGGCCACGGATCACGGCGCCGATCTTGGCGTCGTCCTCCGCGTGCCGCTTCTGGGTGTAGTCCAGATGGTCGGAGATGTGCGCGCACGCCTGCAGTACGGCCTTCACCTGCGTGGTCCACATCTCGACGGTGGTCTCCAGGGCGCCGCCCGTCTGGAACCCGTGCGACTTCAGCGTGGCGGCGGCCTGCATCGTGGAGCCGGCCGAGCCCCTGCCGGCTCCGGCGGCGGCGATGTCGGCCTGGTTCTTCACACCGTTGTAAAGGACGTTGGCCTCGTGCCCGACGGCGCCCAGGTCGTCCTGGTGGACCACCAAGTCCCCTGTGCCACCGCCGCCTCCGCCGTCTGCCGCGAGCTGGTTGAGTCGCATATGGGGTGATTTACCCTCGGCCGCCTCAGCCTTGAGTTGCTCCCACTCGTCCCATGCCATGGAAGGACCCCTTCCCCGCGCGCGGATACTCCGGTGCCGAGTCAAAGTAGCAACCATGCCAAGGAAAAGACTGAGTCATGTCCGTTATCTGTCGATTGTCCGCCATGAAGATTCCCCGTGCGGGCGCGGGCGCCGGCGGATGTGCCGCCTGCCGGGCGGGAGTGTTCCGGTCTTCCATGGATTCGTTTTGTGGTTGCAAAGATCTCGCCCGGCGGCGTGCTGGAGTGGAGCGGCTGGGTGCGCGTGAAGCTTCCGTGCAGATGTGCGGGTACTTCTGTCTCTATTGACCCCGTTGTCGGTCTTCGGTGGCTCGGACTCGGTCACTTCGGGACAGCACTGCAACTGAACCGTCGCAGAGTTCAGTTGGCCGCGAATTGCACAGTGACTACAGTGGTCATCGATGGATCCAGGGGTGCGGATGCGCTTCCCCGGACTGTCGACAGTTCGACCAACGGGGAACGGGGAAGGGGCCACAGTGAGTGACGGTGGCAGCGCGAATCTGAGGCGCGGCGCCGATGCGCTGTCGAAGTTCAGTGACGGGTTGAGCAACGCGCTGACGACGTTCGAGAAGTCTCCTGCGAGCCCGCCCGAGCTCGGGCAGCACGGGCTTGACCGCCAGTCGTTCGGTGGCTCGAAGATTCCGTTCCACGAGGCGGACTACCTGCACCAGAAGTACTCCGAAGTGCATGACGTCCTCGTGGAGATGTCGGGAACCTTGCGACTGCACATCGAGGCTCTGCAGTGTGCGGCGCGCTCAGCAGACGGCACGTACGACGGCACCGAGGACGAAGTTCGGCGTCGGTTCTGGGAGATCAAGGCCAAGATCGACCACGAGTACCAGAAGACGCACCCCGACAAGCGCCAGGAGCCTCGGAAGGACACGAGGCAGCACACTGACGACAAGTCCGCGGGGGTGAGCACCCAGTGAGCGACAACTGGAAGCAGCAGCCCCAGTACAAGAGCGGCCTCAAGGAAGCGAACGGGCTGGCCGGCGCGTCCGACGTGCTCGCCACGATGGAGAACTTCTTCAGGGGTATGCCGTTCGGCAGGAGCCAGTTCGACGAGTGCGATCTCAACGACATGATCGACGTGGTCGAGCACGGCAACCCCGAGCATCTCGAGATGGCCGGCAAGGCCATCTGGGATGCCCGCGACGCCATCAGTACCGCCGCCAAGGACCTGCGCAAGTACGTCGAACAGGTCGACTGGGAGGGTGAGGGCGCCACGTCCTTCCATAAGTACGCCGCGTCACTCCTCAAGTGGGCCGGGGAGTTCGAGGACTACGCTCACAATGTGGGTGCGGAGGTCACTGCCGCCGCGACGGGCCTGGCCTCCGTGCACAATTCCATGCCCCGGGAACGGGATCCCCGCCCCGCGGGCGAGCAGAAGCGGCCTTGGCTGCTGCCGAAGGCCAAGCAGGTCGAGAGCAACCCGGACTACGTGCTCGCGCAGAAGGTCGAGAAGAACCGGCAAGAGGCCATCAACCAGATGAACCGGTTGGGGTCCTACTACTCGGTGGCCGGCACGGCGTTGCACACGCAGCCCAAGCCGTCCATGGCCCAGCTCGACAAGCTCCCGGACTTCGGGGTGCCCCGGCCGTCGGGCCCCCACGATGGCGAGAGTGGCGCGTATGGCACCGGGACGCAGACGGCCTCGGCCCAAAGAAGCGTCGCAGGCGGCCACAACGCGGTTGTCGGCTCGCACGAAACAACAACAGGCGGCGCGGTGCCGCACCCCAAGGAAGTTCACGCGCCCAGCGTGCACCCCGTCGGTCATGATGTCGGCACGGAAATCAACACCGTCGGCACGCTGCCTCCTCCGGCACACACCACACAGCCCGGCCCCTCCGCGCCCACGCTTCCGACGGCCGGCGGTGGAGGGCCAGCCCCCACGCCCCCTCTGGGGCCCGGACCGATGGCTCCACCGATCGCGCCGAACGGCGGACGTACCACGGGCTATCGTCCGACCAGTCGGCTGCCGATTTCGGCACAGGGGCGCACCAGCCCTTCGGGCACCACAGGTGGCCGAGTGCCGCAGGAGCCCGAGGAGCAGGTCGGGCGTACCGTTACCGGCGGCCGTGTGCCGCAGGGACCCATGGGGCAGGCGGCCCGCGCCATGGGCCGTACGGCGACTCCGGCCGGTGAGTCGGCGCTGCGCGGGTCCACTCAGCAGGCCGGCCGCTCCCCGCTGGGGCGTGGCATCACCGGTGGAACGCCGCGAATGACCAACACGCCTGGTGAGCGTGCAGGAGGTGCCGGCCCGACCAGTCCGGTGCGCAACGGTGTCGTGGGCGGCAAGCCTGTCACTGGCCGTACCGGGGGAGCGGCGCCCAATTCCCGTGTCCCGCGCGGTATGGTCGTCGGCGCTGATGAGCCGGTCTCCTCGGCGCAGCCGAAGGGTGCTCTCGGGCAGCGAGGAGTGGTCGGCGCGCCCGCGGCGAAGGCGGAGCCCGGCACCGGCCAGTCCGTGCTGCGTTCGGCAAGCAACCCCGAGGGTGCGATCGGTGCGCCCCGGAATGCCGCCGGATCGACCCTCGCAGGAGGCTCCGAGGCCAGCTCCCGTGGTGCAGGGCTCGGCCGTGGTGCGGTCGGCAACCGCCAGAACGCGGACGGTGAGACCGATCGTGTCGGCGGGTCAACCGAGAAGCAGCAACACCGCCCGTCGCAGAAGCAGCGGCGTGATGCGCCCAAGAAGCGTGACTGAACACAAGCGAGGACGTACACAGGCATGAAGCCAGGGACCGGCCGGCGCGGCAGAACGACTGCTTTCCTGACGAGGCGCAATGTGAGACGTCTGGCGGCGATGTGCTCGGCACTGGGCGCATTGGTCGTCGGCTCGGCTGGCCTGGCTCCAGGGGCAGCTGCTGCCTCGGACATTCAGTCGAAGCAGTGGTACCTGAAATCCATGGGCGCCGACGAGATATGGAAGTACAGTACAGGCAAAGGGGTGAAGGTCGCCGTCATCGATACCGGGGTCAACCCGGCGACCTCGTCACTCAAAGGGCAGGTGCTGGCCGACGATCTGCCGAAAACCGTGGGATACCGGGCCACTGATGACTACAACGGTCACGGCACCTCCATGGCCGAGATTATCGCCGGAACGGGAGCGGGCGGCGGCATCAAGGGGTTGGCGCCGAGTGCGAAGATCATTCCCATTCGTATCTACTTGACTGAAGCGAAGGGCGCCAAAGACGACCCGAAGTCACCCAGTTCTGCCGAAGCGATCCGTGCTGCCGCCGATAGCGATGCCAAGATCATCAACATGTCCTTCGGCAGCCCTTACCCGGACTCGAACGAGGAGGATGCAATCAAGTATGCCGCCTCCAAGGGAAAGCTGTTGTTTGCTGCCATCGGCAATAACGGGGAAAAGGGCAAGCGTGAATACCCTGTCACGGATCCGTACGTCGTCGGCGTCGGAGCCACTGACAGTTCCGGAACGGTCGCCAAGCTCTCGACGAAGAGCGACTACGTGGACTTCGCGGCGCCGGGCGTCGACATTCCCGGCTGGTGTGACACCAAGTTCACCGAGTACTGCAAGACCTCGGGAACCAGCCCGTCCACTGCCATCGCCTCCGCCTCCGCCGCCCTGGTCTGGTCGGCTCACCCCAGCTGGACGGCCAACCAGGTCCTTCGGGCCCTCCTCGACACCGCGGGTCGGTCCTGGCCGAAGGACAAGCCCAGTCGGTATCTCGGTTACGGGCTCATCCGCCCGCGCCGAGTACTGATCAACAAGAACATCGACCCGGGGCCGGTCAACGTCGACCCTCTGGCCGCCGAGAACGGCGACGACACCTCGGCCGCTGATGCCCCTTCGGCCAAGACCTCGTCCGGTAAGCCGACCAAGGACGCCGGATCCTCCAGCGGCTCCACCTCCGCCGCCGCAAAGACCACCGGCTCCGATAGCAGCACCCAGACCTGGGTGATCATCGGCGCCGCAGCCGCCGTACTAGTCATCGGAGGCGCCGGATTCGCTGTGCTGCGTGCACGGCGTAACGCCTGACCGGTCCCCCGCGCAGCTGCTCATTCGCCGAATGGGCAGAGGTCCGCTTGCCACCGGTGCTGACCCCTGAAGTCGGCGCCCCGGCAAGGTCAGTTCACAGAGAAAGGCATCGAAATGGCCGCAGGCACTCAGAAGATCACCAAAGATTCAGTCGTAGTCCTTGAGCAGAGGCTTCTGGGGCAGTTCGACCACATCAAGAGTCAGCTCGCGCGCCTCCAGGGTCTGATCGACTCGGTCGAAGGCCACTGGAAGGGCATCGGCGCCGGCGCGTTCAACGCCAAGCAGACTGAGATCAACGAGCACATGGCTCGGATGGGCAACATCCTCGTCGGGTTCATCGAGTCGATGAACACCACCATGAAGATCAACGACCACACCGAGGACGAGGTCCGCGCCAAGGTCCAGAGCATCGACGTGGACCTCGGTGGCGCTCACTCGGCGCTGTCGAAACTCTGATCCCGGCCAGACCAGCACTTCTCGGAACAACGGAGGAATCATGGGCGTCAACAACAGTGGCGTGACGGAAGTCCATTACGACGGTCTCGACCAGATGGCGACCGAGATCGCCAACCAGGCCAAGAACCTGGAGGCCAGCCTCGACGAGATCAAGCGCGAGGTCCAGAGGGTCTCGGGCATGTGGGAGGGCGAGGCCCACCAGGTTTACATCAAGAAGCAGACCGAGTGGGACCAGGAGGCCCGGGCTCTCCACGAGGCTCTCCGCGCCATCGGCCGGGCCGTGCACGCCGCCGGCGGTGACTACATGGGCGGAGACAAGAAGGCCGCCAGCTACTTCCAGTAAGTGGCCGGGATCATCGGCACGTCGCGGTAGCGGGGTGGGCACGCACGGAGGGTGCCCACCCCCAGTTGTGTCCGGGGCGTCCCGGCAAAGCGGAGGAACCGGAACAGGAAATGCACGCCACAGGTGGTGTCACGGGTGTGGCCGCCGGGGAAGAACCGGGCAGAGCCGCGAACGCGCGGCGGCGAGTGGGCCCGTACACGCTCATTACCGCTCTGGACGACGCGCGGACCAAGATCCCCGTTCCCGAGCGGCGCTACATCGCCCGTAGCTCCGACGGTCAGCACACCGTTCTGCTCTCCCTCCCGCTGCCGGGAAGCGACCCCCGGCGGTTCCTCACCGAAGCGGACGCATCGCGTTACCTGCTCGGTCCGTGCGCCGCCCCGGCCACGGCCCTCGCAGGTCCCGACGAGCCGGCCTGGTGCTCCCGTCCCTACCAGCCTGTTCTGCCCTTGCCGACCGCCCTCGCCGTACACGCCGGCCCGCTGCCCGAGCGGACCGTACGCGCGCTGGGCGTGGCCCTCGCCGAGACGTTGACGGTTGTGCACGGGCAGGGACTGACGTTCGCCGGCGTTTCACCGGCGGCCGTTCTCCTGGCCGCCGATGGGCCCCGTCTCTCCTGCTTCGGCGCGGTGCGGACGGCCGCGCCGGACGGTACGCCACGCTCCGGGCTCCCGGGGCTTGAAGCGGGCAGTCTGCCGCCGGAACAGGCATCCGGCGGATACCCACGCCCCCTTGGAGACGTCTACGCCCTCGGGGCGACGCTCGCCTATGCGGCCACCGGCCATACGACGCCCGAGCGGGACGAACTGCCGGATGCCCTCCGCACGGCCATCGCCCGGTGCCTCTCCCGCGACCCGAGCGAACGCCCGCAACTGGCCGAATTGATCGGCGCGTTGGCCGTCGGCGCGGACACCGACACGGACACCGGCACCAGCTCCGGAGATCGCTCCGCTGCTCTCCTCACCCCCGGCTGGCTTCCCGGCCGCGTGATCGCCGCCCTCGCCCACCAGTCGGCGGCCGTCCTCACCGCGGAGATCCCTGTAGAGGCGACACCCGCACCACCCACCAGTCCCGTCCCCCTTCCGCACCCGAACTGAACGACGGCCATGCCCTCCCCTCTTACCCACGACGACCCCCAGGCGTTCGGCCCCTACCGCCCGATCGCCCGCCTCGGCAGCGGCGGCATGGGCACCGTCTATCTCGCCCGCACGGCAGGCGGACGTACCGTCGCGCTGAAGACGATGCACGCACGCATCGCCTCCGATCCGGCCTCCCGTACCCGATTCCGGCTGGAGGCCGACGCGGCGAGGGTCGTGGGGGAGAGGTTCGGTGCTGGTGTCGTGGATGCGGATCCGCGCGCCGAGACGCCGTGGCTGGCCACCGAGTACGTGCTCGGCCCGCCCCTCGACGAGGCTGTGGAGCTGTGCGGTCCGCTGCCCGAGGCGTCGGTACGGGCGCTCGGAGCGGCGTTGTGCGGGGCGCTGGGACAGCTGCACGCGTCCGACGTCGTCCATCGTGACCTCAAGCCGTCCAACATCCTGATCACCGCCTACGGGCCGAAGGTGATCGACTTCGGTATCGCGCGTGCGGCCGGGGACGATCACCTCACCCGGGTCGGGGTCGCCGTCGGCACCCCTGCCTTCATGTCACCGGAGCAGGCGGGCGGACAGGAGCACACAGCAGCCGGTGACGTCTTCGCGCTCGCCGGACTGCTCGTCTTCGCCGCCACCGGGCGCCCGCCCTTCGGTCATGGGCAGGCGGCGGATCTGCTGTACCGGGTGCAATACGCCGAGCCCGATCTGAGCGGTGTGCCCGGCAGCCTGGTGCCGGTGCTCGCGCAGTGCCTCGACAAGAATCCCTTCCGGCGACCCACGACCGGATGGATCGCCTCCCAACTGCACGACGGCGCGGGTGAATTCGCCGATCATCTACCGGATGCCCTGCTCGCGGACATCGCGCGGCGGGCGACCGGGGTCTGGCAGATCACACCGCAGCGGCTGCCGGCCCCGCCGGAGGAGGTGGCGCCAACCGCGTCCCCCGCGCGGTGGTCGCGTCGCCGGTTGCTGCTCGCCGGTTCGGGGGCGGCCCTGGCGGCGACGGGCGGGGCGGGATCACTTGCCTGGAGTGAGTGGGGCGGATCGGGCGGCAGGCAGCCCACTCCGGGGCCCAGCAACAGCCTGCTGCCGGAGAAGAAGCTGGACTCCCTGTGGCAGGTCCAGATCGGTGACCCGGGCATCTTCGAGCGGGACATCCTGTCGCAACCGCTCGTGGCAGGGGACCTGGTGATGACGGTGGCCGACGACGGCTCGTTCGGCATCGAGGCCCGGACGGGACACCGACAGTGGACGACACAGCTGGTCTATTCCTGGAAGAACGCCACTGATGGTGAGCAGCTCCTCACCCTCGCCTCCGTCGACGAAACCCCGCATCACAGCCCCATCGGCGGGCCTCGGATGGTCCTGGCGTCCGTCAACCTGCTCCGGGGGGAGGTCGCGGAACCCCTGGCGGTGTTCGACGACTTGAACGGTGATCTCTATCCGGCCCAGCTCGTCTGCGTCGCGAACGGCGCCGCCTATGTGGTGGGGGGCCGTGGAGCGTACCAGCACAACACGTTCACGGCCGGTCAGTCCTGGTACTTGTGCGCGGTCGACATCAGCACCGGCAAGCGGCTGTGGACGACACCGCTGCCCGCCCGGAAGCCGGGCACCGAGCGGTTCTACGTCCTCTCCGCCGCCGTCGTGGGCAACCGCTTCGTTGCGCTTCAGGAGGCCAACGACGGAACGGTCCACGCCGTCGTGCGCGACGCCCGCAGCGGAGCCGTGCGTTGGGACCGGCCGCTCGACGGGGTGAAGCCCGATCGCGTACGCCGGGCCCTGGCCACCGACGCCCAGCACTTGTACATCGGCGCCGGCGGACTGCGGGCCCTGCGGCTCGCCGACGGCGCGGTGGCCTGGGACTCCAAGACGATCAGGCCGGGCCGCGCCTACGGGCTGCCCACGCTGAAGGACGGCACCTTGTACGCGGTCGAGAAGGGGCTCGGGCTCGTCGCCTTCGACCCGGTGAGCGGCCGGGTCAAGTGGGAGGAGAAGGGCAGTCAAGGGGCGAAGGCGGACCTGAACGACGCGCCCGTGATCGGCACCGATTTCGGGTACAGCAGGCGCGGCTCGGAGCTGTGGGCCCTCGACCTGTCCTCCCGTACCCCGGCGCACTCCTACAAGACCACTGGTGACCGCTTCGTCGCTCATGAAAAGGCGAAGGTGGTCATCGGGCTGGGCAGCGGCTTCCTGGCGGCCTTCCCTCTCCAGTGAATCCAGTCAGAAGAGAAAGCGATCCGCGATGAGACCCCTGGGGACCGGCGACCCGATCCGCCTCGGCCCGTACCGGCTGCTCGGCGTGCTGGGCGAGGGCGGCATGGGCAAGGTGTACGTCGGCCAGGACCACGCGGGCACCGTCGCCGCCGTGAAGGTGCTCCGGCCCGAGCTCTCCCACGACGCCAACCTCGCTCAGCGCTTCGTCCGGGAAGCGCTGGCAGCCCAGGCCGTACGGAGCCCGGGTGTGGCCGCCGTTCTGGGCGCGCAGACCGAGGGCGGACGGCCGTGGATCGCGACCGAGTTCCTCGCCGGACCGACATTGGACCAGATCGTGGACCGTCTCGGCCCGCTGGACGACAGCGGGGTCCGCGCTCTGGCCGCGTCCATCGCCCGTACCCTGCGCGACATCCACACTGCCGGCTTCGTCCACCGCGACCTCAAACCGCCGAACATCGTCCTCACCTCGGACGGCCCGCGCATCATCGACTTCGGCATCGCACGCCCCGAGCACGGTCTGACGCTCACCACTACCGGGCAGATCCCTGTCACGCCTGGGTACGGCGCCCCCGAGCAGGTGCTCGGCCGACGCGTGACCGCTGCCGCCGACGTGTTCTCCCTCGGTGCCGTCCTCGTCTACGCGGCCACCGGGCACCGGGCGTTCGAGGGCACGCACGTGGCCGCCGTCCAGTACGAGGTGGTCCACGGCGAGCCGCGCTGGCAGGGACTGTCGCCCGAGCAGTACGCCCTGATCGCCCCCTGCCTCGCCAAAGAGGCGGCGGGACGGCCCACCCCCGAACAGATCGTCACCGCCTTCGCTCCGCCCAAGAAGGCGGACGGAGTGTGGAAGCACGGGCCGGTGGGAGACGCGATCAAGGAGAGGGAGCGTGAGATCAGGAACCTGACCGCCCCTCTGCTGTCCACGGCGGAGACGGGAACAGGACCCAGCAGGCGGCACCTGCTCACCGGATTCGCCGCGGGCGGAGCCGTACTCGCCGCAGGCGGGGCAGGTACCGGCTGGTGGCTGCTGCGCGGCCGCAGCGACCGCCGCCGGAAGGAGCTCTTCGCCTACCCGCCCGCTGTGAAGACACCCGAGGCACGGCTGCTCTCCGCGGACCGGGGTGACTACATCATCGGCGGGTCACCGAAACCCTTGTGGCAAGCGACCTCGGTGTCGAGTTCCGAGGCACCGGAACCGTTGCCCATACGGGACGTCGTCATCGTCGGCAATGCCGTCACCGGTGTGGTGGCTCTCAACGTCGTCGACGGCAAGCGCCGCTGGAACGCTCCGACGATGCAGATGTCGTGCCGCTACCTCTCGCTCTCGGACCGACTGCTCGCGGCCGCCGACAACGACGGCGTCCTGCACACCTTCGTGCCCTCCACCGGTGAGCCCAAGTGGACGGCAAAGGCGGACGTCGCCGTGCTGCTGACCGCGGACGCGGACGCGATCTACTTGGTGACGAAGGACCACCGTCTGCGTGCCGTGGGCCGTTCCGACGCCAGGATCCGCTGGACCGCATCGGTACCGGATGACTTCCACGCGAAGCTCCTGCCCAGAGCCGCCGCCGACCAGGGAAGGCTCGTCGTCGCCACCACCACCGGGCATGCCATGGCCGTGAACACGACGAACGGGCGCACGGAGTGGACGGCCCGGAACCTGGCGAAGAAGCGGACTCTCGTCCCCGTGGCCCAGGAGGGAGTGGTCTACCTCAATGGCAAGTCACTCTCCGCGCGCAGGATCTCGGACGGCAAGCAGCTGTGGTCCCACACGCAGAGGGCCTACTACGACAACAGCGTCGACGAATGGTCACGGCCCAGCGTCTACGGCGACATCGTGTATTCCACTGCCTGTGACAGCGAGGGGGACGCCGAGCCCTACGGTTACGACGTCAGCGACGGCAAGGAACGATGGGAAGCCGGGCAGGCCCTGCAAGCAGGCGATTTCCCCATCCTGCGGCAGGGCAACGGAGTCTGGCTGATCGATGCCGGGAGTGCCCCCAGCGTGAAAGCGACGGACACTGCGGCCATGGCCAAAGAGATTTGGTCCTACAGTCTCTCCGGCCCCCTTGGGAACCTCGGCTTCACAAGTGACGCCGGGAGCCTCACCTTCGCAGCCGACGGTAACCGTGTCTTCGTGACCAACGGCGAGACGTTGTACGCATTGCCGGTTTTCTGAGAGGCGTGCCGAGTCAGTGCGTGCTGCCTGCGGGCACGACACGAGAAGATGAAGAAAGGCCCTTTGTGAACATCCGCTGATATCTGCGCCGGCCTCCACCTGCCACCAGGCAGAGGCCGGCAGCGCCGTATACCTCAGTACTCCACGTCCACCAACCCCGTCTGAACCAACGGCTTCCCCCGCTTCCGCGACACGAAGACACCCCGACCCGCGGGCATCGGCCGGGGGCGAACGCCGCCGAGGATGTCACCCTCCGCCGGGTCGCCGGCCAGGACGATTCCCTGGGCGCCGAGTTCCTTCATGCGCTGCATGAATGGCTCGTACGAGGCACGGCTCGCGCCCGCGGAGGAGCGAGCGATGATGAAGCGGACGCCGACGTCGCGGGCGAAGGGGAGCATCTCCGTCAGGCCGCTCAGCGGGTTGCCGCTGGACGTGGAGACGAGGTCGTAGTCGTCGATGACCACGAACACCTGCGGGCCCCGCCACCAGCTCCGGTCCCGCAACTGCTGCGGAGTGACGTCGGCCGTGGGCGTGCGGCGCTGCATCAGGTCGGCGAGGGCCGTCATGTGGTGGTCCATCTGGCTGGACATCGGGATGTACTCCGCAAGGTGGGAGGCGGGGGTGATGTCCAGCAGGGAGCGACGGTTGTCGACGACGAAGAACTTCGCCTCGTCGCCGCCGTACCGCAGGGACAGCTGCCGCAGCAGCAGACGCAGCAGGTTGGACTTGCCGGACTCGCTCTCGCCGAAGATGAGGAAGAACGGGTCCTGTTCGAAGTCCACGAACACCGGCTCGAGGTTGTCCTCGTCCAGCGCGAAGGCGACACCCTGCTTCGGGAAGCGGTCGCCCGGCGGCAGCTGGGCCGCCTCCAGCTGGCGCGGCAGCAGCCGTACTCTGGGTGCGCCCGGGGCCTGCCAGTGGCGGCCGACCTCGGTGGACAGCGCCGCCGTGGCCTCGGCGAGGTCGGTGTCGGAGGTCAGGCCGTCGATGCGCGGCACCGCCGCCATGAAGTGCAGCTTCTGGGGGGACAGACCGCGACCGGGAACCCCGGTGGGGACGTTCACCGCCACCTTGCGGTCGATCTCCGAGTCCATGACGTCACCCAGGCGCAGCTCCAGGCGGTTCATCAGGTGGTCCTTGAGGTTCGCCCGGACCTCCATCGAACGCGATGCCGTGATGACCACGTGGATGCCGTAGCCGAGGCCGCGTGCGGCGAGGTCCAGGACCACCGGTTCGAGGGCCTCGTAGTCGGTGCGGAAGTTGCCCCAGCCGTCGATGATCAGGAAGACGTCGCCCCAGGGCTGGTCCGTCACGGAGATCTCGCCGCGGGCGCGGCGGTTGCGGTAGTCGGCGATCGAGGCGATGCCGGCGGAGCGGAAGTACTCCTCGCGGCGGGTCAGGACGCCGTACACCTCGGAGACGGTGCGTCGGACGCGCTCCGGGTCGAGGCGGGAGGCGACGCCACCCACGTGGGGCAGGCCGTCGACCGCGGCCATACCGCCGCCACCGAAGTCCAGGCCATAGAACTGCACCTCGTACGGCGTGTGTGTGAGCGCGAAGGAGCAGATCAGAGAGCGCAGGAGAGTCGACTTGCCGGACTGGGGGCCGCCGATGATCTGCATGTGGCCCGCGGCGCCCGAGAAGTCGAGCATGAGGCGGTCGCGGCGCTGCTCGTACGGCTTGTCGACCAGGCCGACCGGGACGACCAGGCGGCCGGCACCCTCGTAGTTCGGCTGGGTCAGACCGCGGCCCTGTACTGCCGCGAGGCCGGGCAGCAGCGCGTCCAGCGAGGGCGGGCTCTCCAGCGGCGGCAGCCACACCTGGTGCGCGGCCGGGCCCTGGGCCTCCAGCCGGCGCACGATCACGTCGAGGACCGTGTCGGCCAGCGCCTCGTCGACCTTGGCAGCCGACTCGACGCGCTGCTGAGGGATGGCCGTGTACTGCACCGGCACCTCGGTGGCGGTGAACAGCACCGGGCGCCGGTCCACCGGCAGGGGGCCGCCGCCCAGCGCGGCGCGTTGCGGGCCGGAACGGTACACGCCCGAGACGTACGCCGCCTTGAAGCGCACCATTTCGTCCGTGCCGAACTTCAGGAAGCCGGAACCGGGGACATTGGGGAGTTCGTAGGCGTCGGGGACGCCGAGGGCGGCACGGGATTCCGCCGCCGAGAAGGTCCGGAGGCCGATGCGGTACGACAGGTACGTCTCGAGGCCGCGCAGGCGGCCCTCCTCCAGGCGCTGCGAGGCCAGCAGCAGATGCACGCCCAGCGAACGGCCGATACGGCCGATCTGCACGAACATCTCGATGAAGTCCGGCTTCGCCGTCAGCAGCTCACTGAACTCGTCGATCACCAGGACCAGCGACGGAATCGGCTGGAGCGGGGCACCGGCCGCGCGGGCCTTCTCGTAGTCGTGGATGTTGGCGTAGTTTCCCGCGTCGCGCAGCAGCTCCTGGCGGCGGTTGAGCTCACCGCGGATCGAGTCGCCCATGCGGTCGACCAGGGTGAGGTCGTCGGCCAGGTTGGTGATGACCGCCGCCACGTGGGGCATCTGCGCCATGCCGGCGAAGGTCGCGCCACCCTTGAAGTCCGCGAGGACGAAGTTCAGGGTCTCGGAGGAGTGGGTGACGGCGAGGCCGAGGACCAGGGTGCGCAGCAGCTCCGACTTGCCGGAACCGGTCGCACCGACGCACAGGCCGTGCGGGCCCATGCCCTCCTGCGCGGCCTCCTTCAGGTCCAGCATCACGGGCCGGCCGTCCTCGCCGACACCGATCGGTACGCGCAGACGTTCCGCCAGCGCGCGCGGGCGCCAGGTCCGTTTGGTGTCGACCGACGCCGCGTCGCCGAGGCCGAGGAGGTCGGTGAACTCCAGGTTTGCGAGCAGCGGTTCGTCGTCGTCGCCACCGGACACCATGCGCAGCGGGGCCAGTTGCCGGGCCAGCGCCTCGGCGGACTCGTAGGAAAGCGCGTCCGGGGCGCCCTCATAGACCTCGCCGTGCCCGGACTCCAGGCGCAGCAGGCCCGGTTGCACGACGACGGACAGGTCGCCACCCGCCGTGGTGAGTTCGCCGGGTACGACCTCGACGACCGTGACGCCCTGCAGGCCCTCGGGGTTGGCGAGCACCGAGTCCGGCAGCAGGGAGATGTCGTCCAGGACGAGCACGATGTGCGGCGCGTCCAGCAGCGGGGACGCGGCGGGGTGGAAGCGGGGGCGGCCGGTCAACCGGAGCGACAGCAGATCTTCCAGCTCGCGCGGGTCGGTGCCGATCAGCCGGCGGGTGCCCGCCCCGTCCACCTCACCGGAGGCCTGGACGTGCGGCAGCCACTTGGCCCAGTCCCAGTGCGGCAGCGCCTCACGGCCCGCGGCCACCGCGATGACCAGGTCCTCCGGGGAGTGCAGGGAGGCCAGTGAGCCGACCAGGGCGCGGCCACAGGCCCGTACGGACTGCGGCTCACCGCTGACCGTGAGGTGATAGAAGGCGCGCAGGGACACCGCCATCGGCAGGTCGCCGACGGTGTTGTGCGTGGCGAGGAAGCGCTGCATCGCGCCCGCGGTGAGCGGCTCCAACTGCTCGACCGGTCCCGTCTCGGGAGCGATGAGCGGGGTCGCCAGCGGCTGCGGGCCCAGTCCGATGCGCACATGCGCGAAGTCCTCGTCGCCCGGCCGCCGCTCCCACACCCGGCTGCCCTCGGCGACGAGCGCCCACAGCTGCTCGGGGGAGGGGTGCAGGTAGTACTGGGCGTCCCGCTGGGCCTTCGCCGTCTTCACGGCGGACCTGCGGGTCTGCGACAGATAGCTGAGGTAGTCGCGGCGCATGTCGGCCAGTTGGCCCTGGGAGCCGCGGCGGAAGCG
This sequence comes from Streptomyces sp. NPDC031426, assembly GCF_055581585.1. NCBI lineage: Bacteria > Bacillati > Actinomycetota > Actinomycetes > Kitasatosporales > Streptomycetaceae > Streptomyces > Streptomyces sp. NPDC031426. The sequence continues at coordinate 15,613 of NZ_JBVIJE010000010.1, read as the reverse complement.
GACCACCATCGCGATGGACATCGCCACCGTCGAGGCAATCATGATCATGCCCATGATCTTCATGAACGGCTGACCGTTCGTGAAGAAGAACACCACCGAGCCGCCCATGCCCAGCGTGGGCAGGAGCTGCATCAGGACGCTCTCCTGATGCCCCCGCGGCAGTTCGGGCGGTGGCTGGACAACGACCTCTTCCGTGGGCACTTCGGACGGCAGCGCCCTAGCGGGGCGCTTGACGACAATCTGGCTCACTGCTCACCAATTCCCTTGCCCGACCCAGGCTTTCCACCCGCCGCCCCGTGTCCGGCGAGCGCAGGCCGCCGCGTGATCCTACTGAGTTCACGGCACACGGGTGAGCGGTAGGGTGCCGGATGTTCGCGTGAGCACACGCTGAGCAGGCTGGACATACCGGGACAACTCCCTCGATGCCGAGGGGGGAAGGCCCGGGAACTCTGCCGTACGGCACCCGTGCCGCCGCGCGCGGGGCGAACCGGCACGAGACCTTCACGAAGTAGACGCACCACCACCACTGAGGGGGAGCAGCAGGTGAGCATGACGGCCGCCGCCACCGGCGGACCCGGGACGGGAGCCCCCGCCGGGTCCGGCACTGGACTCGGCTTCTGCCGGGTCACCATCGTCGCGCCCGACAGCCGTATCGACGTGGCACTGCCCGACGACGTCCCGGTCGCCGACCTCTATCCGGAGATCCTCCGGCTGTCCCAGCAGAGCCCCGAGGCGGGCGTTCCGGTCGGCTACCACCTCGTCCGCACAGACGGCACCGTGCTGGACAGCGCCCGCTCCTTCGCCACCCAGCGCATTCTTGAGGGCGAACTCCTCACCCTGCGGCCGTTCGCCGAGTCCCTGCCGCCGGCCGTCTTCGACGACGTCGCCGAGGCCGTCGCCTCTGCCGTCACCAAGCAGCACAAGTTGTGGAGCGCCGACCTGACCCGGGCCGCGGGCCTTGTTGGCGGCGGAGTGCTGCCGACGCTGCTCGCGTTCGTCGCCTGGACCGCCGACCCGCGCCACGACATGCATGGCCTGGCCGGCATCCTCGCGGCCGTCGCCGGTGTCCTGCTGGTCGTCCTCTCCGCGATCCGCGCCCGGGTCTACGACGACCGCGGTTCGGCCGTGGCCCTCGGCCTGGGGGCGCTGCCCAACGTCGGCGTAGCCGGCAGCGGACTGCTGCCGCTCACCCACGGCGAGGGCATCGGCAGACTGCAGTTCCTGCTCGCGTGTGCCGCCGTTCTCGTCGCGGCACTGGTTCTCGCCCTGTGCTCCCCGCATGGCGACAGCCCGTTCGTGGCCTTCGTGTTCGCCTCGGCGGTCACCCTGGTCGTCGTCTTCGTCGCGACCCTCACGCACTGGTCCGCGACAGAGATGGCCGCCCTGTGCGCACCCGTTGCCGTGGGCGCGCTCGCTTTCCTGCCGGGCATGTCCATGCGTTTCGCCCGGCTGCCGATCGGTTTCGAGACCCCGAGCAGCGGCGGCCCCAGCCGGTCCGCCTACGGCACCGAGTCCACCGTGCCGGAGCCGGTGGACACCGAGCGCGTCGAGGCCCAGGCCCGGCGCGGTCACGAACTCCTCGTCGGCCTCGTCGGCGGCTGCGCCGTGCTCGCCGTCGGCGCCTCGGCGGTACTGGGCTTCTCCGACGGCATCTGGGCTCAGGTCCTCGCATTCGCCACCGGCGTCGCGATGCTGATGCGCGCCGGCCTCTTCCGCTACACCGCCCAGGTCGCCCCCGTCCTCGCCGCCGGCCTCGCCTCCGTGGTCCTGCTCGGCCTCGGCCTCGCCCTCAACCCGCCGGGCCATGTGATGCTCGAGGCGCTGACCGGCGACCGTACCGCCCTGGACATCCGCACCATCTGGCTGATCGCCGCCATCGCCGCGGCCACGGCGGTGGTGACGGCGATGGGCCTGATCCTGCCGCGGGGCGGTCTGACCCCGTTCTGGGGCCGCTTCCTGGAAATCTGCGAGGGTTTCGTCCTGCTCACGCTGATCCCGCTGACCCTGGCCGTCTTCAACGTGTACGCGACCGCACGGGCGATGACCAGCAAATGATCTGCTCGGGCCGCCGGGGAGACTCAGCAACCGCGGCGCTCGGAAGCGGGCCCGTGCGTGCCGCTGCGAGGCGCTCGAAGCCCAGACCCCACAAGAACGCGATCACCATCACCACGGTCATGTGCGGCACAGCCGTGGTCACCAGCGACGATCTGCGGCGACATCACCGAAAGGACCTGGCAGCGTGAGCTTCGGCCCGCCTCCGTCGATGTCCACCGAGTCCGCACCGCCGGCGGACCGGTCGCTGGTCGGACGGCGGAGGCGTGTCCTCGGCGTGGTCGCCGCGGTACTGGCCGCCGTCGTGTGCCTCGGCACGGGCCTGCTCTGGCTACCACGCGGGCGGCCGCACGAAGGAGCGGACCGACACCACGGCGGTCAAGCAGGCACCTGACGCGATACGCAGCACCTTGGAGAAGACTCCGGTCTCACCGGAGGGCCAGGTCGTCGTACAACACAACGAAGGTGGCCTCACCGGTAGCCAGCAGCGGATCGCGCCCGCCACCTGGGCCACCCCCAAGATCGTCGCGCGGGCCCTCGCCGACCGCATTGAGGGCTACAGGATCGAGCCGAACCCCGACTCGGACGCGAAGGCATGGACCCTCCAACTCGGCGGTCACGTCTGCGCCGTCAGCCGCGACGTCACCGCCGACGACCGGACAGCTGTTGTCGTCGAGCCCGGGAACTTCAACTCTCCCCAGGCAGGTGCCTGTGACGAGGTGCTCATGGTCGACCTCGACACCGGCAAGAAGCTCTGGCAGCGGAAGTTGCCGGCGGCCGACGCCGCCTCCATCACCAGCACCAACGTCTCCCTGACCCGGGGCGTCGTGGCCATCGCCTGGGTCGACGGGTCGGCGGCTTATGACATGGACAGCGGCAAGCGGCTGTGGGGCACGCGCGGCACCTCCCAGTGCCACGACTCGGCCTATGCCGGTGGTGGGGCCCTGCTGGCCCTTGTCAAGTGCGGCGACTCCGGCGACCCCACCTACCGGGTGGAGAAGCTGGAGCCGCGCACCCCGGCGAGACCGTGTGGCGCTACTCGGTCAGCAATGGTCTGCGGAGCATCTACCTGCCGTCCGCCGATCCACCCGTGATCGCCGTCGAGGCGGGGGACTTCCGGGTCACGGATCTGATCACTCTGGATCCGAAGAGCGGTGAGCGGCTGGCCACCATCTCGATCAACGGCTACGACCCCAAGTGTGGCGGCAACGTCGAGGGCTTCTTCGACGCCGTCGACAAGTGCTCCGGCATGGTGGTCGGCCGCGATCGGGTCTTCGTCATGAGCAAGGACACTGACGACGTCACCAGGAAGCCGGAGAACCAGATCACGACCTTCGACGTCAAGAAGGGCACCGCCGTCACCAAGTTCGTGGGCCGGCTCTTCCAGCGGGTCGTCCCCGTCCGCAGGAACGGTGACGATCTGATCATCTTCCGCACCTCTCAGGACGACGTCCAGCCGGCGGCCGTGGTGGACTGGAACCCCCGGACCGACAAGGAGACCGCGTACCTCCTGTTTCGTCTCCCGGCGGACGATGAGGGTGAACTCAGCGACCCGGAGCAGTCGGACATCCTGTACGAACAGGGGCACGCCTTCTTCGCCCGCCGTGTGCTGACAGGCGACCTCGTGCACCCGAAGAACCCGGTGCTGTCGGTGATCGGAGTGGGCACCGCGGGAGTGAAGCACTGACACGGCGCAAGGCGGAAGGGGCGGCACGCGCGCGTGCCGCCCCTTTTCCGTCTTCCGCTCACTGCGCCGAAAGTCCCCCGTTGCGCTCCGACGGCTCCAGATCGAACTCCCCGTCCCGCGCCCCCAGCACGAACGCACGCCACTCCGCCTCGGTGTAGCGCAGCACGGTGTCGTGGTCGAGGGAGGAGCGCATCGCCACCGCCCCGCCGGGCAGGTACGCGATCTCGACCCGCTCCTCGTGCTCCTCCGTGCCGGGCGCGCACTGCCACTCCACGCCGGAGATGTCGAGCGCGTACAGCTCGTCCCGTTCCCGCTCCTTGCGCGCCTTGACGTCTTCCTGCGATTCCGGCGCCGGTGTCCCGGCGCTCGTGCCCTGTGTCTCGGCCATGGTGAAGCGGCCCCCTTCGGCATACGGACAGCGTTGCGCCGTCACCCTACTGGGAGACCACGCACGCGTACCGTGAAACCGGCTGGTCAACGCCTGGGGGAGGGACGGTCGATCTCACCGGGCGGCCGCTTGTGCCCGGGGCGCGGAGATTTCGTCACAGGCACGCAACGCGCGTGCCCATGACATGCCATGGGCACGTAAATTCCCGGGCATGAGCATGCCTGGCACCGCCCCATGGTCCCTCCCGTCGACCGGCCCCCTCGCCCTGGGGCGCGGCCGGGGCGGCGGTCACCACAGCAGCTATCACGGCAGCTACTCCAGCGGCCACCACCACTACGGGAGCCACGGATCCGGTGGCGGCGGCTTCGTGTGGATCACGGTCATCGTCCTGGTCCTCGTGGTCGTGGCCGTCCTCATCTGGAACGCCCGGCGCGACGGGTGACACGGACGGCCGAACCGTACTGGTACCCTGAGTGACGGCCGTTTGTGTACGCACCTCCGGAGCCCACTGAAAGGGCTCTGGTGGCCGCGCCCAGCGGATCCCCGCCTCCCGAGTAACGGAAGCTCCCCCGAGATGTAGACCGGGGGCACTCGGTGGCATTCAACAGACTATGAGGAGTACGCGTGTCGCTCGACGCCGCTACGAAGAAGCAGATCATGGCCGAGTTCGGTACCAAGGAGGGTGACACCGGCTCCCCCGAGGTCCAGGTCGCTCTGCTCTCCCGTCGGATCTCCGACCTGACGGAGCACCTCAAGACCCACAAGCACGACCACCACTCCCGTCGTGGCCTGCTGATCCTCGTCGGTCAGCGCCGCCGCCTTCTCCAGTACCTGGCGAAGAAGGACATCCAGCGCTTCCGTACGCTGGTCGACCGCCTCGGCATCCGCCGTGGTGCGGCCGGCGCCAAGTAAGACGCCGTGAAGGGAGCGGTTCCCGGAAGGACCCGGGGGCCGCTCCCTTCGTCGTACGTGCGGAAACCTTCCTCGCACGTGCGGAAACGTGCGGAGTGTCACTCACGCTTTGTAGTGTGGTAGCACAACGCAATACGTACGACACAGAACGACGTACGACACAGAACGAGGAGAAGCGCACCTAGCCGCCGCCGGTCCTCGGTAGTGGCCCCCGGGGGGAAGCGAGCCCCGGGTGCTTCGATCGAAGACCGGCCCGCACCGCACGGCGCGCTTCTCCACCGCAGTCCCCCTGCCACACGGGCAGCCAAGGGACGAAAGACGATATGTAACGGAGAAAACGCTAGTGGAGAACGAGACCCACTACGCCGAGGCCGTCATCGACAATGGCGCCTTCGGCACCCGTACGATCCGCTTCGAGACGGGCCGCCTGGCCAAGCAGGCCGCCGGTTCCGCCGTGGCGTACCTGGACGACGACACCATGGTGCTGTCGGCCACCACCGCCTCCAAGAACCCCAAGGACCAGCTCGACTTCTTCCCGCTGACGGTCGACGTCGAGGAGCGGATGTACGCGGCCGGGAAGATCCCCGGTTCCTTCTTCCGCCGTGAGGGCCGCCCCTCCGAGGACGCCATCCTCACCTGCCGCCTCATCGACCGCCCGCTGCGCCCGTCCTTCAAGAAGGGCCTGCGCAACGAGATCCAGGTCGTCTGCACGGTCATGGCGCTCAACCCCGACCACCTGTACGACGTCGTGGCGATCAACGCCGCGTCCGCGTCCACGCAGCTGGCCGGTCTGCCCTTCTCCGGCCCGATCGGCGGCGTCCGCGTCGCGCTGATCCGCGGTCAGTGGGTCGCCTTCCCGACGCACACCGAGCTCGAGGACGCCGTCTTCGACATGGTGGTCGCCGGCCGCGTCCTGGAGGACGGCGACGTCGCGATCATGATGGTCGAGGCCGAGGCCACCGACAAGACCATCAAGCTGGTCGAGGGTGGCTCCGAGGCGCCGACCGAGGAGGTCGTCGCCGCCGGTCTGGAGGCCGCCAAGCCCTTCATCAAGGTCCTGTGCCGCGCCCAGTCCGACCTCGCCGCCAAGGCCGCCAAGCCGGTCGGCGAGTTCCCGATCTTCCTGGACTACCAGGACGACGTCCTGGAGGCCCTGACCGCCGCGGTCAAGCCCGAGCTCGCCCAGGCGCTCACCATCGCCGGCAAGCAGGAGCGCGAGGCCGAGCTGGACCGCGTCAAGGGTCTCGCCGCCGAGAAGCTCCTGCCGGAGTTCGAGGGCCGCGAGAAGGAGATCTCCGCCGCGTACCGCTCGCTCACCAAGCAGCTGGTCCGCGAGCGCGTGATCAAGGAGAAGAAGCGCATCGACGGCCGCGGCGTGACGGACATCCGTACGCTCGCCGCCGAGGTCGAGGCGATTCCGCGGGTGCACGGTTCCGCGCTGTTCGAGCGTGGCGAGACCCAGATCCTGGGCGTCACCACCCTCAACATGCTCCGCATGGAGCAGCAGCTGGACACCCTCTCCCCGGTGACCCGCAAGCGCTACATGCACAACTACAACTTCCCGCCGTACTCCACCGGTGAGACCGGCCGCGTCGGCTCCCCGAAGCGCCGCGAGATCGGCCACGGCGCCCTCGCCGAGCGCGCGCTCGTGCCGGTGCTGCCGACGCGCGAGGAGTTCCCGTACGCGATCCGCCAGGTGTCCGAGGCCCTCGGCTCCAACGGATCGACGTCCATGGGTTCGGTCTGCGCCTCCACCATGTCGCTGCTGAACGCCGGTGTGCCGCTGAAGGCCCCGGTCGCCGGTATCGCCATGGGTCTGATCTCCCAGGAGATCGAGGGCGAGACGCACTACGTCACCCTCACCGACATCCTCGGTGCCGAGGACGCCTTCGGCGACATGGACTTCAAGGTCGCCGGCACCAAGGAGTTCGTGACCGCCCTCCAGCTCGACACCAAGCTGGACGGCATCCCCGCCTCCGTCCTGGCCGCGGCCCTCAAGCAGGCCCGCGACGCCCGCCTGCACATCCTCGACGTGATGATGGAGGCCATCGACCGGCCCGACGAGATGAGCCCGCACGCCCCGCGGATCATCACCGTCAAGATCCCGGTCGACAAGATCGGCGAGGTCATCGGCCCCAAGGGCAAGATGATCAACCAGATCCAGGAGGACACGGGCGCCGAGATCACCATCGAGGACGACGGCACGATCTACATCGGTGCCGCCGACGGCCCCTCCGCCGAGGCCGCCCGCGCCACGATCAACGGCATCGCCAACCCGACGATGCCCGAGGTCGGCGAGCGCTACCTCGGTACGGTCGTCAAGACGACCACCTTCGGTGCGTTCGTCTCCCTGCTGCCCGGCAAGGACGGTCTGCTGCACATCTCGCAGATCCGCAAGCTGGCCGGCGGCAAGCGCGTGGAGAACGTCGAGGACGTCCTCGGCGTGGGCCAGAAGGTCCAGGTCGAGATCGCCGAGATCGACTCCCGCGGCAAGCTCTCCCTCGTTCCGGTGATCGAGGGCGAGGAAGGCAACGACGAGAACAAGGACGACGCCGAGCAGTGACGTCCCGTAGCTCCAAGGTGACGGCCCGCCCCTCTTCGGAGGCGCGGGCCGTCGCCCGTACCCAAACCCTCATCAAGGGCACAGGCGGCATCGGCACGGTCCGCAAGACCACCCTTCCGGGCGGCCTGCGCATCGTCACCGAGACCCTGCCCTCGGTCCGCTCCGCGACCTTCGGCATCTGGGCGCACGTCGGCTCCCGCGACGAGACCCCGGCCCTCAACGGCGCCACGCACTACCTGGAGCACCTGCTCTTCAAGGGCACGCAGAAGCGCAGCGCGCTGGACATCTCCTCCGCCATCGACGCCGTCGGCGGCGAGATGAACGCGTTCACGGCCAAGGAGTACACGTGCTACTACGCGCGCGTGCTCGACACCGACCTGCCGCTGGCCATCGACGTCGTCTGCGACATGCTGACCGGCTCGCTGATCCTGGAGGAGGACGTCGACGTCGAGCGCGGCGCGATCCTCGAAGAGATCGCCATGACCGAGGACGACCCGGGCGACTGTGTGCACGACCTGTTCGCGCACACCATGTTCGGCAACAACGCCCTCGGCCGCCCCGTCCTCGGCACGGTCGACACGGTCAACGCCCTCACCGCCGACCGCATCCGCCGCTTCTACCGGAAGCACTACGACCCCACCCACCTGGTGGTCGCCTGCGCCGGCAACATCGACCACAACAAGGTCGTACGACAGGTCCGCGCGGCCTTCGAGAAGGCGGGCGCGTTCACCGGCCTAGAAGCGCAGCCCATCGGCCCGCGCGACGGCAGCCGTACGATCCGCACCTCCGGCAAGGTCGAGCTGCTCGGCCGCAAGACCGAGCAGGCGCATGTCGTCCTCGGCATGCCGGGCCTCGCCCGCACCGACGACCGCCGCTGGGCCATGGGCGTGCTCAACACCGCCCTCGGCGGCGGCATGTCCTCCCGCCTCTTCCAGGAGGTCCGGGAGAAGCGCGGCCTCGCCTACAGCGTGTACTCGTACACCTCCGGCTTCGCCGACTGCGGTCTGTTCGGGGTGTACGCCGGCTGCCGGCCGAGCCAGGTGCACGACGTGCTGAAGATCTGCCGCGACGAACTCGACCACGTCGCCGTCAACGGCCTCACCGACGACGAGATCGCCCGCGCCATCGGCCAGCTCCAGGGCTCCACCGTCCTCGGCCTGGAGGACACCGGAGCGCTGATGAACCGCATCGGCAAGAGCGAGCTGTGCTGGGGCGAGCAGATGTCCGTCGACGACATGCTGGACCGGATAGCCGCGGTCACCCCGGACGAGGTCCGCTCGGTCGCCCGCGACATCCTGGGACAGCGCCCGTCGCTGTCGGTCATCGGCCCGCTGAAGGACAAGCAGGCCGCGCGGCTGCACGACGCCGTCGCCTAACCACTCCTGACAAGGAAGCACAAGAGATGAGCAAGCTGCGCGTGGCGGTCCTCGGTGCCAGGGGCCGGATCGGGTCCGAGGCGGTCAAGGCGGTCGAGGCCGCCGAGGACATGGAGCTGGTCGCCGCCCTCGGCCGGGGCGACAAGCTCCAGACGCTGGTGGAGACCGGCGCTCAGGTGGCCGTCGAGCTGACCACTCCCGACTCGGTCATGGACAACCTCGACTTCTGCGTGCACCACGGCATCCACGCGGTCGTCGGTACGACGGGCTGGACCGAGGAGCGCCTCGCGCAGCTGAAGGGCTGGCTGGCCGAGTCTCCGGAGACCGGTGTGCTCATCGCGCCCAACTTCTCCATCGGGGCCGTGCTGACGATGAAGTTCGCGCAGATCGCCGCGCCGTACTTCGAGTCGGTCGAGGTCGTCGAGCTGCACCACCCGAAGAAGGTGGACGCGCCGAGCGGTACGGCCATGCGCACGGCTCAGCTCATCGCCGAGGCCCGCAGGGCCGCCGGTACGGCCCCGGCGCCGGACGCCACGGTGACGGCCCTGGACGGCGCGCGGGGCGCCAGCGTCGACGGGATCCCGGTCCACGCCGTCCGCCTGCGCGGCCTGCTGGCCCACCAGGAGGTGCTGCTCGGCGGCGAGGGGGAGACCCTGACCATCCGCCACGACTCCCTGCACCACAGCAGCTTCATGCCGGGCATCCTGCTCGGCGCCCGCCGCGTGGTGACCGCTCCGGGCCTGACCTTCGGCCTGGAACACTTCCTGGACCTGAGCTGAGACAGACTCCCCGATGCGCGCGAAGATCACCTACCTCGTCACGGCCGCCGTCCTGGTCTTCTACTTCGTCCTGGTCGGCAGCCGCGGCGTGCTGCTCATCCAGTCCGGCACGGTCCTGACCGTCACCTTCGGGGTGGCGGTGCTGATCCTGCCGGTCATCGGCCTGTGGTTCCTGTGGAAGAACACCCAGTTCGTCCGCAGGGCCAACGCCCTCGCCGCCGAACTCGACGCCGAGGGCGGCCTGCCGGTCGACGAGCTGAAGCGCCTGCCCAGCGGCCGGATCGACCGCGACTCGGCCGATGAGGTCTTCGCGAAGCGCAAGGCCGAGACCGAGGCGTCCCCCGACGACTGGCGCTGCTGGTTCCGCCTCGCCGTCGCCTACCACGACGCCCGCGACACCCCACGCGCCCGCAAGGCGATGCAGCGGGCCATCGCCCTGCACGACGGCAGGCCGGTCGAGGCCTGACGCCGGCCGGCGGCCGTACCCACCTGGCTACGGGCAGTCATGCCGCTGGGGGCGGCACGGCGGCACCTCCCGGCGCGCGGCGGGGCCCGCACCAGCACAGGGCCGCAGTTCGGTCAGCGGCGCCTGCCGCCGTACTCCGCCGCCCAAGCCTCCACCGTGTCCGCCGCGCGATCGAACGCGGCCGGGCGGCCCAGGAAGTCCAGCGTGTGCGTCGTCAGCAACTCAGACGTGTCCTCGGCCGCCCGCTCCCTGCGTACGAGTGTCAGCGCCTGCCCCTGCACCGTCCGCGGCAGCCCCAGCCAGCGCACCGGCTGCTGCACCGTCCGCACCGAGAGCACCCGCGCCCACGGCGCCGTACGCGTCACCAGGAAGCCGACGTGGCGCAGCCCCCGCCCGCTCACCCACACGCCCATGCGCAGCAGCCGCAGCGAGCCCGCGATGACGAGGACTGCCCCGACGAAGACCGCCCCGGCCGAGGACACCGAGCCGGTCAGGGCGATGGCCACCGCGGCGAACAGCACGAAGGAGGCGAGCAGCAGCGCCAGCGCCGCCACAGCCACCCGCCAGGGACCGGGACGGTAGGGGCGCCGCCAGCGCTCCCGGTCGTCGTACGGCAGCGCGCTCTCGGAAGCGGCCTCGAAGGTGCGGTCGGCCGTCAGAAAGGACAGGGGCACGGCTGTTCCTCACTCGGTGCATGCGTGGCTGTGCCGGTGAGGCTATCCGCCGCTGTGCCCGCTCACCACCCTTGGGTGGCCGGAAGAGTCAGTGCCCCTGGGAGGCCTGGGACTGCTGTGTCGGCGTACTGGACGGGGTGGACATCGCCGGCATGCCGAGGATCAGGGCTCCCACCAGCCCGGCGACGAGGGTGAGTCCCAGCAGCCAGCGCCCGGCTATCTCCCCGAGGGAAGAGCGCGGACGGGGCGGGGGAGTGACATTGCTGCGGAACCTGTCCGCCTCGGCCAGGAAGGCGAAGGGTACGGGCTCGCGCCGACGGAACATCGGGGGAACGTCTCCTTTCGGGGTCGAACGTGTAGGCCTCACTGATACAGACGCTTGAGTGACACAAAAGGTGCCCATGTCGGAAAAAATCCGTGGTGGGATTTTTGAGGCCAGGTACCGTCGAGGTACTGCCGTGGCCCGGGCGGGTGCCCCGTAAGGTGGGCGCGAACCACAGCTGTGATGGGAAGGACCCCAACCCCCGTGACCACCCCCGAGTCGCTCACGTTCCGCACTGACGTCACCGTCGAGCTGGTGAAGTCCAGTGCCTCGGACGCCGACGTCCTCTTCGCCGCGCGGGTCTCCACCGCCGGCGAGCAGTCCCTGGACGAGCTGAAGAAGGACCCCGAGCGCTCCAAGGGCCTGATCAACTACCTGATGCGCGACCGGCACGGCAGCCCGTTCGAGCACAACTCGATGACGTTCTTCATCAGCGCCCCGATCTTCGTCTTCCGCGAGTTCATGCGGCACCGGGTCGGCTGGTCGTACAACGAGGAGTCCGGCCGCTACCGGGAGCTCCAGCCGGTCTTCTACGTCCCCGGCGCCGAGCGCAAGCTCGTGCAGGAGGGCCGCCCCGGCAAGTACGTCTTCGCCGAGGGCACCCCGGCCCAGCACGAGGCGGTCACCGGCACCCTGCGGGAGTCGTACGAGCAGGCGTACGCGGCGTACCAGAAGATGCTCGCCGAGGGCGTCGCCCGCGAGGTCGCCCGCGCGGCCCTCCCCGTCGGCCTCTACTCCTCGATGTACGCCACCTGCAACGCCCGCTCCCTGATGCACTTCCTCGGCCTGCGCACCCAGCACGAGCTGGCCAAGGTGCCGTCCTTCCCGCAGCGGGAGATCGAGATGGTCGGCGAGAAGATGGAGGCGGAGTGGGCGAAGCTCATGCCGCTGACCTACGCAGCCTTCAACGCCAACGGACGGGTGGCCCCGTAGCGAAGCCCTCTTCGCCCGCGCGGAACGGATGTACGGATCAGCCTCGCGAAGTGTCCGTATTGCGGCATTTAGAGAAGTTCATCTAGCCTGATCAAACGGACCCGGCACTGCTTGAACCCCCGAGCAGGCAGTGCCGGGCTCCGCATTTGTCCTGACTTTCCCGACCCCCCGAGGGCAGACCGCACAGGGAGCACCGAGTAGCGTGTTACCCATGGCTCCGACCTCGACTCCGCAGACCCCCTTCGGGCGGGTCCTCACCGCCATGGTCACGCCCTTCACGGCGGACGGCGCACTCGACCTCGACGGCGCGCAGCGGCTCGCCGCCCACCTGGTGGACGCAGGCAACGACGGCCTGATCATCAACGGCACCACCGGCGAGTCCCCCACCACCAGCGATGCGGAGAAATCGGACCTCGTACGAGCCGTCCTGGAGGCCGTCGGAGACCGCGCCCACGTCGTCGCCGGCGTCGGCACCAACGACACCCACCACAGCATCGAGCTGGCCCGCCAGGCCGAGCGCGACGGCGCGCACGGCCTGCTGGTCGTCACGCCGTACTACAACAAGCCCCCGCAGGAGGGCCTGTACCGGCACTTCACGGCCGTCGCCGACGCCACCGGCCTGCCGGTCATGCTCTACGACATCCCCGGCCGCAGCGGCGTCCCGATCAACACCGAGACCCTCGTCCGGCTCGCCGAGCACCCCCGGATCGTCGCCAACAAGGACGCCAAGGGCGACCTCGGCCGCGCCAGCTGGGCCATCGCCGAGTCCGGCCTCGCCTGGTACTCCGGCGACGACATGCTCAACCTGCCCCTGCTCTCCGTGGGCGCGGTCGGCTTCGTCTCGGTCGTCGGCCACGTCGTCACCCCCGACCTGCGCGCCCTCGTCGACGCGTACGTCTCCGGCGACGTCGTCAAGGCCACCGAGATCCACCAGAAGCTGCTCCCGGTCTACACCGGCATGTTCCGCACCCAGGGCGTCATGACCACCAAGGCCGCGCTCGCCCTCCAGGGACTGCCCGCGGGCCCGCTGCGCCCGCCCATGGTGGAGTGCTCGCCCGAGGAGATCGCCCAGCTCAAGATCGATCTTGCCGCAGGCGGGGTACAGCTCTGACAACAGACTTGGCACCACCCAGGCTTCACAACTGAAGATCAACAGAAAAGACGGGCCACCGGTGCCCGCACCCCACAACGACAACTGCTTCTGCACGAACGTCTCACGCGCCACGTGCCCGACCGGTACGTGGCGCGTGTGGTGAGGAGAGTCTTTTGAGTCATCCGCATCCTGAACTCGGGCCGCCCCCGCCCCTCCCCGAGGGCGGTCTTCGGGTCACCCCGCTCGGCGGTCTCGGCGAGATCGGCCGAAACATGACGGTCTTCGAGTACGGCGGCCGCCTGTTGATCGTCGACTGCGGAGTGCTCTTCCCCGAGGAGGAGCAGCCCGGAATCGACCTGATCCTGCCGGACTTCTCGTCCGTCCGGGACCGCCTCGACGATATCGAGGGCATCGTCCTGACGCACGGCCACGAGGACCACATCGGCGGTGTCCCGTTCCTGCTCCGCGAGAAGCCGGACATCCCGCTGATCGGCTCCAAGCTGACCCTCGCCCTGATCGAGGCCAAGCTCCAGGAACACCGGATCCGCCCGTACACCCTTGAGGTGGCCGAGGGGAACCGTGAACGCATCGGCCCCTTCGACTGCGAGTTCATCGCCGTCAACCACTCCATCCCGGACGCGCTGGCCGTCGCCATCCGCACCCCCGCCGGCATGGCGGTGCACACCGGCGACTTCAAGATGGACCAGCTCCCGCTGGACAACCGCCTCACCGACCTGCACGCCTTCGCCCGGCTGAGCGAGGAGGGCATCGACCTCCTGCTCACCGACTCCACGAACGCCGAGGTCCCGGGCTTCACTCCGCACGAGCGCGACATCTCCAACGTGCTGCGCCAGGTCTTCGCCGGCGCCCGCAAGCGGATCATCGTGGCGAGCTTCGCCAGCCACGTCCACCGCATCCAGCAGATCCTGGACGCCGCTCACGAGTACGGCCGCCGGGTCGCCTTCGTCGGCCGCTCCATGGTCCGCAACATGGGCATCGCCCGTGACCTCGGCTATCTGAAGGTCCCGCCGGGCCTGGTGGTCGACGTCAAGACGCTGGACGACCTGCCCGACCACGAGGTGGTCCTGGTCTGCACGGGCTCCCAGGGCGAGCCGATGGCGGCACTGTCGAGGATGGCGAACAGGGATCACCAGATCCGGATCGTCGAGGGCGACACGGTCATCCTGGCGTCCTCGCTCATCCCCGGAAACGAGAACGCGGTCTACCGCGTCATCAACGGCCTGACCCGCTGGGGCGCCAATGTCGTCCACAAGGGCAACGCCAAGGTGCACGTTTCCGGCCACGCCTCCGCGGGCGAGCTGCTGTACTTCTACAACATCTGCCGCCCGAAGAACCTCATGCCGGTCCACGGCGAGTGGCGCCACCTGCGCGCCAACGCCGAGCTAGGAGCACTCACCGGCGTCCCGCACGACCGGATCGTCATCGCCGAGGACGGCGTCGTGGTCGACCTGGTCGAGGGCAAGGCCAAGATCTCCGGCAAGGTCCAGGCGGGTTACGTCTACGTCGACGGCCTCTCCGTCGGCGATGTCGGCGAGCCCGCCCTGAAGGACCGCAAGATCCTCGGCGACGAGGGCATCATCTCGGTCTTCGTGGTGGTGGACTCGTCCACCGGCAAGATCACCGGTGGCCCGCACGTCCAGGCGCGCGGCTCCGGCATCGAGGACTCGGCCTTCGCCGACGTCATCCCGAAGATCACGGAAGCGCTGGAGCGCTCCGCCCAGGACGGTGTCGTGGAGCCGCACCAGCTCCAGCAACTCGTCCGGCGCACTCTCGGCAAGTGGGTCTCGGACACGTATCGCCGCAGGCCGATGATCCTGCCTGTGGTCGTGGAGGTCTGACGGTCCGTCGGAGCATCACCCGAGCGGGGGGGGGGGGGGGGGGGGGGGGGGGGGGGGGGGGAGGAGGGGGGGGGGGGGGGGGGGGGAAGGGAAAAAAAAAAAGCCCAG